>CAJBYR010000347.1 GCA_903959855.1 uncultured beta proteobacterium | reverse complement strand
TACCAGGCCTGGTGCGCGGCGGTGTGGGTGAACTGGTAGGGACCGGCGACGTCGCCGGCGGCGTAGATGTTGGGATAGGTGGTCTGCAGGAAGTCGTTGGTATCGATGGTACGCGTTGCCGCCACGCCGATTTCTTCGAGCCCGTAGCCCTTGAGGTTGGCGACGCGGCCGACGGCAACCAGCACGGCATCGAACGGAATGCGTACGTCGTGACCCTCGCGCTCTGCAATCAGGATCTTCTCGCCGTTTTCGATGACGAACTGCTTGGCCTTATGGTTCAGCAACACATCGACGCCTTCCTGGCGGAAGCGCGCGGCGACCAGGTCCGAAACCTCGGGGTCTTCGCGGATCATCAGGCGCGGCAGCATTTCGACCTGTGTCACTTTGGCGCCGAAGCGGGCGAAGGCCTGCGTCAGTTCGCAGCCGATCGGCCCGCCGCCCAGCACCACCAGGCGCCCGGGAAGTTCGCGCAGGTCCCAGACATTGTCAGAACTCAGGTAGCCGGTTTCCTCGATGCCGGGGATCGGTGGCACGAAGGGGCGGGCGCCCGCGGCGATGACGATGCTGCGGGTGCTCATGCGCTCGGTGGCGCCGTTGTGGCGCGTGAGCTCGACTTCCCAGGGTGAAACGATCTTCGCGCTGCCTTCGATCACCTCGACGCCAAGCCCGGTGTAGCGTTCGACCGAGTCATGCGGTTCGATGGCGCGCACCACGCGCTGCACGCGCTCCATGACGGCGGCGAAGTCGACTTGGGCGCTCGCCTTGCCGATGCCGAACTCCCCGGCGCGCGCGACATGCGAGAGAAACTTCGCCGAGCGGATCAGTGCCTTCGAGGGCACGCAACCGGTGTTGAGGCAGTCGCCACCCAGCTTGTGCTTTTCGATCAGCGTCACCTTGGCCTTTACCGCCGCCGCGATGTAGGCGGTGACGAGGCCGGCACTGCCGCCGCCGATGACGATAATGTTGCGATCGAACTTCGCCGGCCTGGTCCAGCGCGCATAGACCTTCTTCGCCTTGATGCCATCGACGATCTTCTTGGCGATCAGCGGAAAGATGCCGAGCAGGGCGAAGGAGCCGATCAGCGCCGGCGAAAGGATGCCCGACAGACTGCTGATGCCCGCCAGTTGCGTGCCAGCGTTCACAAACACCAGCGTGCCGGCAAGCATGCCGACCTGGCTGACCCAATAGAAGGTCCAGGCGCGCATCGGCGTCAGGCCCATCACCAGGTTGATCATGAAGAAGGGGAAGGCCGGCACCAGGCGCAGGGTGAAGAGGTAAAAGCCGCCATCCTTCTCGACGCCGCGATCGATGGCCGCCAGGCGCGGGCCGAAGTGCGCCTTGACCCAGTCACGCGCCAGGAAACGCGCGGCGAGGAAGGCCAGGGTCGCGCCCAGGCTGGAGGCGAATGAGACCAGCAGCGTGCCCCAGAGCAGGCCGAACACCGCACCGCCGGCCAATGTCATGATCGCCGCGCCGGGCAGCGACAGCGCCGTCACCGCGACATACACGGCAAAGTAGATTGCCGCCGCCAGCCAGGGGTTGGCGGCGCGGAAGTTTTCGATCGCCGACTGTTGTCGCTTGAGCTCGTCAAGGCTGACGAAGCGGCCTACGTCGAAGGCGACATACAGCGCGATGAGGATGGCAGCAACAAACAGCACAGCGATCTTGCGGATGGACAACATGCTCTCCCGATTTTCTGGCGCTGCGCGATTGGCACCGCAGTCCTGGCTTTGTCGTCAGCCGAACGCGAAACTTACACCCGCAGCTTAATCGACACTGGCGGGACTGCGACTGGAATTATCGGTTTCGCGCAGGCCGCCGATCTTGCGGTAAAGGGTGCGCTTGCCGACACCGAGCACGCGGGCCAGGGTTTCGCGGTCCCCGGGAAAGTCGGTATCGATCCAGCGCAGGTAGCGCCGTTCCAGTTCCGCCAACCCGATCGGCTGGTCGACCACGAAGGCATGGGCTGCCTCGCTCGCGGGCGACCGAGGCCTGGCGCTTGCGGCCAATGGTTCGGCCATGAGGTGTGCCGGCGTGATCTCGTTGCCGTCGGCGAGTATGGTCGCGCGTTCGATCGTGTTGCGCAGTTCGCGGATGTTGCCTGGATAGTCGCGGGCCTTGAGCAGTTCCAGCGCGGCAGCGGAGAACCGCAGCTTGCGATCGCCCGCGACCCGCTTGAGCAGTGAATCGGCGAGCAACGGAATGTCCTCGGGGCGCTGCGCCAGGGCCGGCACCGTGATCGGAAAGGTACTGATGCGGTGATACAGGTCGCGGCGAAAGCGCTCTGCCTCGACCATTGCCAGGATGTCGCGG
The DNA here is from genome assembly GCA_903959855.1 of uncultured beta proteobacterium. Lineage (GTDB taxonomy): Bacteria > Pseudomonadota > Gammaproteobacteria > Burkholderiales > Rhodocyclaceae > Sulfuritalea. The sequence continues at coordinate 15,600 of CAJBYR010000347.1, read as the reverse complement.
TGCGTGGCCGCCACCACACGGAAATCGGAGCGCAGGGTGTCCACGCCGCCGACCCGGCGAAAGGTTCCGGTTTCCAGCAGACGCAGCAGTTTGACCTGCAGCGCCAGCGGAATATCGCCGATTTCGTCGAGGAACAGGGTGCCGCCGCTGGCGGCTTCGACGAGCCCGGTCTTGCGGTGGCTGGCACCGGTAAACGCGCCCTTTTCGTAACCGAAAAGCTCGCTCTCGAACAACGACTCTGTCAGCCCGGAACAATCGACGGCGACGAAGGGGCCGGTGGCATGGCGACCCGCTTCGTGTACCAGGCGCGCCAGCAATTCCTTGCCGGTACCGGTTTCGCCCAGCAGCAAGACCGCGGCGTCGGTGGGCGCAACCCGCATCACCAGTGACAGCATTTTTCCGAACGAGGCCGAGCGCCCGACCAGGCCTTCAGCCGCAGCCTGGCCCGAGGCCTGTTTGACCGTGCGCAGGGTCTCGACAAAGAACGCGATGCGTCCGGCATCGTCCCGGATCGGCACCGTCGATACGTCCACGTGTTCTTCGCCGCGCGGTGTGTGGTGCAGATGCAGCACGCGGTGGATCTCCCGGCTGCGTTCGCTCAGTCGGAGCGGACAGGACTCGCCGGCCTGGTCGCAGGGCACGGAGAAATGGTGCGATACCTCGTAGCAGAACTTTCCCCGCACATCGAGGCCGTGTGCGAACTCTCTTGCATAGGCGCTGTTGGCCGCGACGATACGGTAGTTGGCGTCCATCACGATGCTGGGCTCGGCCTGGCCATCGAGAAAGGAGATCAGTTCAGGGAAGGAGTGGGATGGCAGGCTCATCACGCGAAAGTGTCTAAATTGACATCTGTTTGATCGGATGGTGTCAATTATGGCACATGGGCGGCCGGCAGAGTATCCGATGAAGGCCAGGTCATTCCGAAGCGCTGAAATAATATTGTTTTAAAACAGTTGCCTGGGTGATATTTTCCGCAACCGTCGGGGCTGGCACAGAACTGGCAAAGGGAGGTGCATACCCTTCCAACGTGCCAATCATGCATGCCTTTAACCACGATGAACAACGCCGCCGGCTGATCCTGGCCACCTCTGCCGTCGGCGGCCTCGGTGCTGTGGTTTCGGCGCTGCCCTTTGCCACCAGCCTGCTGCCCTCGGAGCGTGCTCTCGGCGCCGGTGCTCCGGTCGAGGTCGACATCGACAAACTCCAGCCCGGGCAGATGACCACCGTCGAATGGCGCGGCAAGCCGGTGTGGATACTGCGGCGCACGCCCGAGATGCTGGCCGGCCTGCATGCCATCGATGCCCACCTTGCCGACCCGCGCTGCGAGCGCCGCATGGAACCGGACGATTGTCGCAATGCGCATCGCTCGATCACTCCCGAGGTGTTGGTGGTCATCGGGATTTGCACCCATCTTGGATGCTCGCCCAACGAAAGGTTTTCTCCCGGACCGGAATCCGCCATTGTCGCCGATTGGCCGGGCGGATTCCTCTGCCCCTGCCATGGTTCGACCTTCGATTTGGCGGGGCGCGTGTTCCGCAACAAGCCGGCCCCCGACAATCTGGAGGTGCCACCCCATCGCTATCTCTCGGCTTCCCGCCTGATCATCGGCGAGGAGCGAAAGACGTAAGCAGGCTTTTCCATTCACTTCATCAGGCATTGCATCCATGAGCCAGGAATCCACCGCCGTCGTTGAGGGCATCGCACCCGTATCCCTTTACCAGAAACATCGAACGATCCAGATCCGATCGGTGAGCGGGACCTTCTCCCGCTGGCGGTGGGGCATGGTCTGGCTTACCCAGGCCATTTTCTACGGGCTCTGTTGGCTGCCCTGGAACGGACGCCAGGCGGTTCTATTCGACATTGTCGAGCGCAAGTTCTACCTCTTCGGTCTGGTGCTCTGGCCGCAAGACGTGCTCTATCTGGCGGTGCTGCTGATCATCGCCGCCTACGGCCTGTTCCTGTTCACCGCCGTCGGCGGGCGATTGTTCTGCGGCTATGCCTGTCCGCAGACGGTGTACACGGAAATCATGATGTGGATCGAGGCCAAAATCGAAGGTGAGCGCACGGCCCGCATCAAGCTCGAAAAGGCGCCGATGAGCGCCCGTAAGTTCGGCAAGAAGTTCGCCAAGCATGCGGCGTGGATTGCCGTCGCTTTATGGACCGGCTTTACCTTTGCCGGCTACTTCACCCCGATCACCACGCTGGGCCGTGACTTGATCGACTTCAATCTCGGTCCCTGGCAAACCTTCTGGATTTTCTTTTATGCCTTTGCCACCTATGGCATGGCCGGCTTCATGCGCGAACAGGTGTGCAAGTACATGTGCCCCTACGCGCGCTTCCAGAGCGTGATGTTCGATGCCGACACCCTGATCGTCACCTACGATGCGGCCCGTGGCGAGCCGCGCGGGGCGCGTTCCAAGAAAGACAAAGCCAAGGCGGGCGCCAGGGGCGATTGCGTCGATTGCGACATCTGCGTCCAGGTCTGCCCGACCGGCATCGACATCCGCAACGGACTGCAGTACGAATGCATCGGCTGCTCGGCATGCATTGACGGCTGCGACGAGGTGATGGACAAGGTCGGTTCGCCGCGCGGGCTGATCCGCTATTCGACGGAAAACGCCATGGAACGGAAGTGGAGCCGAGCCGACATCCTGCGCCATGTGCTGCGCCCGCGCATCCTCATCTACACCGTCATCCTGGTTGCCATCACCGGCGCCGCTGCCTGGAGCATCGCCACCCGCCTGCCGCTGAAGGTCGATGTGATCCGCGACCGCGCGGCCATGGCGCGGGAGGTGGAAGACGAACGCATCGAGAACGTCTATACGCTGCGCCTGATGAACACCGACGAGCAGCCCCACCGTTACCGGCTTTCGGTAACCGGGCTGGAAGGCCTGGCGCTTGCCGGCGAGGCCGAGGTCAGCGTGCCGTCCGCCAGCATGAAGTCGCTGCCGGTATCGCTGCGTGTCGGCAATCAGGCGGCGGGCAAGGGTTCGCATCCCGTGCATTTCGATATTGTCGATCTCGACAATGCACAGGTTCGGCTGCGCGAAAAAGCCGTCTTCATCATGCCCTGAGGCCATCCGTCCGCGGCGGAGCCGCGGATTGGGTAGGCAAACGCTACGGCCGTTGGCCGGTGGTCCCGATCACCCGCACGCCGATCTTTGTTCAGTCCGGGCGCAAAGGCGGCTGATCTGTTCGAGCAGCACCAGATTCTCTTCCTGCCCGGCCATTTCGCACTGTTCCTCAAGCACCGAGGCCAGAATCTTTTCGGTGGTCAGCGGATTCGCCATGACCACGCGAAACACGGTGATGTCGTCGCCGCGGTAGCGGCCCGGTGCGAGACGCGTGCGGGAAACGAAGGTCCTGCCGTTTTCGCGCTGCCGCTTTTGCATGGTTTCGGTCACCTTGTCGAGAATTTCGTTGATGCGCGCGGCTTGTTCGGCCACCGCCGCGGCCAGCTCCCTTTGCACCCAGGCCGGGTTGTAGCGGTAGGTGAGGATGTTGAGTTCGGGTTCGGTGACCAGCTCGAAGTCGGGATGCGCATCGATGAGTTGCGCGAAGCGGCGGGCTCGCTCGATGCCCTGGTCGATGAGTATTTCATAGCCCTTGCGGCCGATGATGGAGAGGCCCGCGTGAACCAGCATCGCCATGCCTGGTCTTGAGCCCTCCAGGGTGTGGCTGCCCAGATCTCTTGAGCCTTCACGCAGGATGTAGGCGGCGTGATGCTCGATGGATGCCAGGGAGGCAGGGTCTTTGAACAGCACCATGCCGGCGCCCATAGGCACGTAAAGTTGCTTGTGCGCGTCGATGGTGACCGAGTCCGCCCTTTCGATCCCCTTGAGCAGCCCCCTGTGGGTGCTGGAGAGCAGTGTCGGGCCGCCCCAGGCGGCATCCACATGGTAATGGCATCCCAGCTCCTGGGCCAGGTCGGCGAGTTCGTCGAGCGGGTCAATGTTGCCCGTTTCCGTGGTGCCGGCGACACCCACCAGGCTCAAGGGGCGGATGCCCTCGGATTGGAGCCTGGCACAATGCTGCCGGAGCTTTTTCATGTCGATGCGGTTGTAGTCATCCGTCTCGACCGTGATGAGGTTGTCCCGCCCGATGCCAAGCACATCGACCGCCTTGCCCAGCGAGTAATGTCCGCGGCGCGATACCAGCACGGCGAGTCCGTTGCAGTCCAGGTGCCGCAGAGCCTTGAACATTCCTTCGCGGGCGATTCCCCTGAAGCCTTCCGCGGGCCCGCAAAGCCGGTTGCGAGCGGCCCAGAGGGCGGTGAGGTTGGCGATGGTGCCGCCGGAACAGAACGCCCCCAGGGCGTGGCGGCTGTCCTGAATCCACTGGTCATAGAAGCCGTCATCGCGGTCGTAGATGAGCCGGTGAAGCATCCCCAGCACCTGCCGCTCCATGGGCGTGAACGCGCGTGAGGTTTCGACTTTGACCAGGTTCTGGTTGAGCGCGGTGAGAACACGGGAGAGCGGCAGCATGAAGTAGGGCAGGGCCGAGGTCATGTGCCCGATGAAACCCGGCGAGGCGGTGTGGACGGATTGGGAAACGACTTTTTCCTTGAGGAATTCCGTGTAGTTCGAAACGAAAGTGGGTTCTTCAGGAATCCGGGACTGGGAAAAATCCCTCTCGATCTCGACCAGGTCGCGTTCTACGGCAACGATGTGATCCTGCAGAAAGCCCATCAGATTGTCTGAGATGGCCTGATCGATCTGACCCAGGGTCGAATCGGGAGCTTCAGGAACCGTGAAGATCCGGTAAAGGTTTTCCAGGCTGGCCTGGGCGGGTTCTCTTGATCTTGGCATGGGGTGTAAGACCACCGGTTGTTCAAGGGGTGGGAAGGTAATGAAATCGGAAACCAGGGAATTGCTCAATCTGTCCCGTCGGTCCCTGCAATGTTATGACCATGTTGCTCACCATCGCCGGAAAGGTCAACGGCGTTGTATAACACGGCGTTGTATAAACGGCTGACGCGTTCCGGCCTGCGTATCTGATTCGCATGTAGAAATGATTGCCCGGGCTCGTCCGCCGGATTCCCGGCGGCTGGTTCCGCCAGGGCACGTATGATGTTCCCGGCAAGCAACGGAGAAACCTGGAATGGACATTGAGAATCCTTCGAAGGAGCAGCGCATCCTGCGCGTGCTGCGCACGGTGCTGGGCAACATCGTCAAGGAAACCGCGCCACGTCCCGGCGTGCCGCGCGCCCTGAGCGACGACACGGTAGCGGACATCCGCGACCTGTTCGGACTGATTGCGGAGCGCGAGGCGGAACTTGCGGAAGAGGCGGGCCTGGATCGCGGTGCGCGCCCGCATTTTTCGGACGAAGCCAAAACCACGCATGCGGTGAAGATCCACCGCCCGCCGAAAAAGCCCAGCTGATCCGTCAGCGGGTGTCCGCGTCGCCGGGAGTCGGCGCGGGTGGCACGGCGAGCTGCCGTTTGCCCGGTGAGGCGGTGGCTACTTGCAGTTGTGGTGCAGCTTCCATTTCTCCGCATGGCCCATGGCGACGGCCCAGCTCGGCGGCGTGCAGTCAGCGTTGCCTGTATTGGCCGCGGCAGGCATGTTCGGCAGCGTCGGCGCAGCGACCGGACCCGGCAGGTGACGGCCAACGAAAACAACCATTCCCAGGAAGCCGATGACGACCAGGATTTGCGCCGTGCCGATTTTTTTGGATTTCCTGCCGGACCGGCAGCTCGCAACTGCCGCCGGGACACAACTGCGCCTGCTCCTTGTGGAGCGCGTTGTAGACCTTGCAGCCGAGGCAGATGCCGAAGGCGCTATCGAAGAACATCAGCGTCAGGCAGGCGGCGCAGACCAGCAGGTTGATCGGGCCGATGAGCTTGTTGATGACAATGAGGAACAGCATGGCCAGCGCCAGGGCGAAGCCGATGGCCCAGACAAAGCGCTTCTGCGGCGCGCCGACGTATTCGGGTAGCTGGTTGCGCACGGCGAAGCGGCCGAGGATCAGGCTGGGCGCGTAGCGCGGGCTGACGAAGAGGCGGATGGTGAAATCGATCAGGAACGCGATCACGAAGATGCGTGTCTGCTGAAAGCTGCCCAGCATCCACGCGTTCATGAACGAGACCATGGCGAACAGCAAGAGGATGCCGGCGCCGACTTTCAGATGACCAGTGTGATCGGCTCGACCGCGGCGCCCTGTTCCAGCACGCGGCCGATGCGTGCCGCGTGCGGGTACCCGGCGGCACGAAGCGCATCGAGGCAGGCTTCAGCGCCGTCGGCCGGCACGCTGGCGAGCAGTCCGCCGGCGGTCTGCGGATCGAACAACAGCGGGTAGGCCGGATGGTGAATGGCCTCTTCCTGGTTGGCGAGCGCGCGACGCAGGCGCAGATTGGCCGGCTGCAGCGAACTTACCACCCCGGCGGCGATGCATTCGGCGGCGCCATCCAGCAGCGGCAGGGCGTTCATGTCGAGTTCGGCATCGACGCCGGATGGCTTGGTCATTTCGACCAGGTGGCCGAGCAGGCCGAAGCCGGTCAGGTCGGTGCAGGCGCTGGCGCCATGGGCGATGAGGATCGGCATTGCAGCGCGGTTGGAGATCTGCATGGATTCAAGTGCGGCATCGATCCAGCGGCCGCGCGCCTTAAGCCGCGCATGGGCGGCGAACAGCGTGCCGGTGCCGATCGGCTTGGTCAGGATCAGTGCGTCGCCGGGCCGCATCGCCCCCTTGGTGAGGATGTTGGCCAGTGATTCGTCGATCAGGCCGTTGATGGCGAAGCCCAGCGCCAGTTCGCTGCCCTCACCGGTGTGGCCGCCGACCAGGGCGCAGCCGGCCTCGTTGAGCACCGATACCGCACCGGCCATCATGTGCCGCAGCGTGTCCTCGACCTTGGACTCCAGCCCTGGCGGCACGGTAGCAATGGCGGTGGCCGACTGCGGCTCGGCGCCCATGGCGAAGATGTCGCCCAGTGCGTGGTTGGCGGCGATGCGGCCGAAGGTCCACGGGTCGTCGATGAAGGCGCGGAAGAAATCCACGGTATGCACCATGGCCTTGCCCGGTGGCACGCGCATCACGGCGGCATCGTCGGGGGCGTGCAGACCGATCAGCACATCGTCGCGCGGTATCGGCCGGACCTCGGCCAGGGCGCGCGACAATACCGTGGCGCCGACCTTGGCGCCGCAGCCGCCACAGCGCATGGCGATGGCGGAAATGGCCTGGGCTTCCTCGGTGGGCGCCAGCGGCACGGCATCGTTGTCCGCCGGTTTGGGATTGACCATCGGCGCCAGCTCGCAGAACTTGCGCATGAAGCGACGGTCGATCCAGTCCTTCCAGCGCCAGATCCAGTCGCCGCGCGCGAAGAACCAGCCGCGCGAGGCGATCGCATGCCGGTCGCCAGTGCTTATAAGAGCCAGCCAGCGTGACTGCGGCCGGTAGCGGCCGGGCTCTTCATGGGTGATGACGCAGCGCAGGTTCTCGGCCAGTGGCGGGCCCATGCGCACGGCGAAGACGCCGGCTTTTTCCAGCGGGTGGCCGATCATGGCAGCGCAGTCGCCGGCGGCGAAAATCTGCGGGTCAGTTTCGCTTTGCAGCGTCTCGGTGACGCGGATGAAACCGGCATCATCGAGCGCCAGGCCGGTGTCCCGGAGCCAGGCCGCGCCGCCGGCCTGGGTGACCCAGACAATCTCGTCGGCAGCAAGTTGGGTGCCGTCGCGTGTCTGCAGGCTGCCGGCCGCGACCTGGGTAACCTCGGCATTGCAATGCACGTTGACGCCGCGTGCGGCGAGCACGGATTCGAAGGCGCGGCGCACGGCGGCATTGTGTGTCGGCAGGATTCCGGACTCGGCGGAAAACAGGTGAAAGTGCAACTCGTCGGGATCGCGCCCCTGTGCCTTGAGTTCGCCACGCAGGCGGTACTGCATGGCCAGCGTCAGCTCGACGCCGGCCGCCCCGGCGCCGACCACGGCAATGGTGCTGCTGCCGGCATGGGCCCGTACGCGTTCGAACAGCGCCAGCCAGCGTTCGTTGAAGCGGCGGATCGGCTTCACCGCTACCGCATGTTCGGCGGCGCCGGGCACCCGGCCCAATTGTGGCGTCGAGCCGATGTTGATCGAAAGCGCGTCATAGCTGACCGGCGGGTGGTCGCGGCAGAGCACCTGGCGTTCGGCGCGGTCGATGCCGATTACCTCGTCGCGGTAATAGCGCGCGCCGGCGAATTCGGCCAGGCGACGCAGGTCGATGTGCACCTCGTCGAAACTGTAATGCCCGGCGATGTAGCCGGGCAACATGCCGGAGTAAGGCGTATCGGTGTCGGTACAGATCAGGGTCAGGCGCACGCCGGGCAGGGGCCGCATGGCGAACATGTGCAGCACCACGACATGGCTGTGACCGCCGCCGATCAGGACGATATCGCGCAGAACGGCGCTGGCGGCTTGCATCAGCGGTCTTCCAGCAGTTCGCGCACTAGCTTGTGTAGTGCAGCGGACTCGGCTTCAGGGGCGAACAGCGGCGCGCGCTTCGCGCACTGTTGCCGCAGGGTTTCGAGGAGATTGTCGCCGTGTCGCGAGCGCCGACTTTGATGGCAACGCAACACCAGTGCAGCCAGCGCCCCGGCATCGTCCCAGGGGAAGTAGCCGGCGTAGTCAGTGCCGAGCATGCCGACATTGCCGTCTATTTTTGAGGCCAGCACCGGCGTGCCGCTGGCGGCGGCTTCCATGATCACGTGGGCGCCGCCCTCCATGTGGCTGCAGTGGATCAGCAGGTGGGCGCGCTGGATGCGGCGGCGGGTTTCGTCGTGCGGCAGGCCGCCCAGCCAGCGGTAGTTGGGCGCGGCATGCATGGTGGCTTGGGCCGCTGCGCCGAGCGCCGGATCCAGCGCTTCGCCGATGTGGTCGATGTAAATGTCCTGGTGATCCGCCAGCAGCCGCGCAGCGGCGAACAGGGTCTCCGGGGATTTCTCCGTGCGCAGGTGGCCGACCATCACGGCACGCAGGCGGTGTGCCGGCTTTGCCAGCGTTTTGCGCGGCGTGGTCGATTGGAAGATCACGCGGCACTTGGCGCGCAGCTCGGGGTCAAGCGCGGCGGGGGCCGCCTCCTGCAGCACCACGAGCTTCTGCGCCAGTTGCAGCGAACGCCGCGCGGATTCGTCGATGCCGATGTCGCGGTAGAGGTCGGTGCCGGTCAGCACCACGGCGAGGCGTCGGCCCGGATAGACTTTGGCCCAGGCGGCGATCGAATCCGCCGAGCGGCTCGCATGCAGGGCGATCATCGCGCAGTCGCTGCAGGCCAGCGACATCGGCCATTGCTTGACGATGCGTACCGTGCAGACGTCCCTCAGGTGCCGCTGCCAGCGTTGCGCCGTCTGCCAGTTGCCGTTGTTGGCCTCGCGCAACGCCGGCGTGACGAGTACCAGTTGCGGCATACTGTCAGCCATGGTTTCCGACCCGAAGACGATCATCGATGCGGCAGGCAGCGCGCGTGGCGGCAGCCGCGAAGCGCTTGCCGCACATCTGCGCGACAGTCGGGCCGCAACCCTTGCCCTGCTCGATGCCTACGTTGCGGTGCTGGGCGAGGCACTGGTCGTTCCCTACTCGCTGCAGCTCAATCCACCGCTGTGGGAGACCGGGCATGTGGCCTGGTTTCAGGACTACTGGATCGCCCGCAGCCGGCAGTGCGAGTCGGGCATCGCCTGCGATCCGGACCACGAACGGCCGGCCGGCCGGCTTGCGGGCGCTGACGTGCTCTACAACTCCAGCCGGGTGCCCCATGCCACGCGCTGGACCTTGCCGCTGCCGAGCCTGGCCGCTACCCGCGACTACCTTGCGGCGAGCCTGGACGAGACCCTGGCCCTGCTGGCCGGCGCCGAAGACTCTGATGCCGGGTTGTACTTCTACCGCCTGTCGCTGTTCCACGAGGACATGCATGCCGAGGCGGCGACCTACATGGCGCAGGCGCTGGATATCGCGCTGCCCGCCGGCCTGATGCAGGCGCCTCTGGCGCCGCGGCCGAACCGCGCCTTGCACGTTGCGGCGCAGCCCTGGGCCCTGGGATATTCCGGCCTCGGCTTTGCCTTCGACAACGAGTTGGAGGCCCATGAAGTGACTATCGGCGAATTCGAGATCGACAGCGAGCCGGTGAGCTGGGCGCGCTACCTGCCCTTCCTTGAGGCCACGGGCGCCGCGCTGCCGCGCTACCTGCGCCGTCAGGATGGCGAGTGGCAGTGCCGCGTGTTCGGTGAATGGAGGGCGTTGGATCACGATGCGCCGGCCACCCACCTGACATGGTTCGAGGCCGATGCCTGGTGCCGCTGGGCGAGGCGTCGGCTGCCGACGGAAGCCGAGTGGGAAGTCGCGGCATGCACCCGGCCGGACTTCCACTGGGGCCAGGTCTGGGAATGGACCGCCAGCCGCTTCCTGCCTTTTCCCGGCTTCGCGGCCCATCCCTATCGCGACTACTCCGCGCCCTGGTTCGGTGAACGCTACGTGCTGCGCGGCGCCAGCCGCGCCACGTCGCCGCGCATGGCGCACCCGCGCTACCGCAACTACTTCACGCCCGAGCGCAACGATATCCATATGGGATTGCGCAGCTGCGCTGCCTGAATCACGCATCGCCGTTCCCGGCGAAGGCGGCGAATACCGCGAACCATTCGTTCTCGTCGGTCCAGTGGCGCAGGCGTGAAAAGCCGGCCTGCTGCAGCAGGCCGGCGAAGTCGTCGAGCTGCCATTTGTAAGAGTTCTCGGTGTGCATGCGCTCGCCGGCACGAAAGCGCCGCTCGCCGCCGGGCCAGCTCACGCGAACGTCGCGCAGCGCTTCGAGATGCATCTCGATGCGCGATTCACTACCATTGAAGAAAGCGACGTGGCGCCAGTCGGCGATGTTGAAATCGGTGCCGGCGAGCCGGTTGAGGTGCAGCAGCATGTTGCGGTTGAAGGCGGCGGTGACGCCCAGCGGGTCGTCGTAGGCCGGCTCCAGGATGCTCACCGGTTTGACCAGGTCGACACCGATCAGCAGCGTGCCTCCCTGGCTCGCTGCCTGCGCCTGCCGCAGGAAGGCCAAAGCCTCGGCGGGCGTGAAGTTGCCGATGCTGGAACCGGGATAGAACAGCGTACGCGGGCCGTTGCCGATCTCGGCCGGCAGCGCCAGCGCGGCCGAGAAGTCGAGCCCAACGCCGAGCATGTCCATCTCCGGGTGCTCGCGTTGCAGGCAGGCCAGCGAGTCGCGCAGGTAGTTCACCGAAATGTCGACCGCGACATAGCGCTGGACGCGAAAGGTTTCGAACAGGCGGGCGGCCTTTTCGCAATTGCCGGCGCCGAGATCGACCAGGGTTGCCACCGGGCCGAGCGCGCGCGCCATGTCCTTCATCTCGTGGCTGAAGATCACCGCCTCGGTGCGTGTCGGGTAGTACTCGGGCAGCTCGGTGATGGCCGTAAACAGGCGCGAGCCCAGTGCGTCGTAGAGGTACTTGGGCGCGATCGTCGCCGTCGGCGCCACGAGGCCGGCGAGCAATTCGGCGCGGATCGCCTGCGGGTCTTGGTGGGCGATCTGGATCAGGCGCGGCGATTTCACTTTGTTACGCCACCTTTCGCCTTGGCCTCGGCGACGCCTTTGGCCAGTTCCTCGCCGCTCTTGTAGTGCGGTACGCGGAACACCAGGCGCTTCCAGCGCTGGATGAAGCTGTTGCTGCCGGCGACTTCGTCCTTCCAGTAGGACTCGGCCAGCGCCAGGTTCTTCTTCTCGTCGACCTCGAAGCCGTCCATTGAGGCCTGGCCGCCGAAGATGTAGAGCTTGCCGTTGATCATTTTCCAGGTGTCGGCATCGCCGCCCCAGGGAATGGCATAGACCAAGCCGTTGGCGCAGTAGCCGCCGAACTCGGGCAGGTATTTCGTCGGCTGCTTGTCGAACAGGGCCTTGTTCTCGGCGCTGGCAAAACGGAAGCTGATGTCTTCGTAGCGGCTGCTGAACTGCGCCGTGCCCTGACGGTACTTGTTCTCGGTGAAATAGGCGACGACGTCGGCGCCCTTGAGCATCACGCGTGCCTCGTCGCCCTCGGCGACGGCATTCACCGGCGTGTATTTGCCGGAGGGGTTTTGCGCCGTCATGGCGCCGCAGCCGGCGAGCAGCAGGGTGGCGAAAGCAAGCAGCAGATGGCGTAGCGATTTGGATGTCATGTCGGGGTTTCCAGGGAGAGTTGCGGCATGCGGGTGCCGTCGATCGCTGCGTCGTGTCGGGAGCAAGGCGAGGGCCAGCCGAGAATCGCGCTGGCCGCCGTACAGCGTTCGGCGAGCTCGGCAGGGTCGCGGCCGCCCAGGTGCAGGATGCCGTAGCGGTAGCTGACCAGCCACTTGAAGTCGCGCGCGATCTGGCCCGCGGTCTTGGGGAAGCAGAACAGCATCGAGTCAGGAAACTTTTGTTCCAGTTCGCGCTGCTGTGCCGGCGAGGGCATGGGTGGGCGTGCCGCCGGATCGAAGCTGCGATAGACAAAACTGGCGGCGACTCCCGCCGTCGGGGCGGCGCGCGGCAACAGCGCCGGGTCGCGCCCATAGGCCAGTTCCAGCGCGACGCGGTGCAGATCGATGCCGTCAACGCGCAGGTAGATGTCGGAAAACTGCGAGGCCATGCGTGGATTGAACTCGATCACCGTCAGTTTCCCGGTCGCGGGATCGTGGAAGAACTCCATGTTGAAAAGGCCGTGATCAAAGCCGACGGCAGCGAGGAAGCGCTTTGCCACCTCGATTGCCGCGGCACGCGCGGCCTCGGGCAGCTCGCAGGGATAGACGAAGCGGCGGAAGCACTGCGTGCCCGGATACATCTCGGAATGGACGATGCCCAGCGGCCGCAGCTCGCCCTTGAGCATGTAGCCGTCGAGGTTGTACTGCAGGCCGTGCGCGGGCTTTTCCAGCAGCATGCGGTGGGCACTGCCGGCTTCGGGCAGCCGTGCCAGCGCAATGCGCTCGAAGGGTTCGACCAGGCGGCGGATGACCCACAGTTCCCAGGCGCCAAAGTGCACCAGCGCAGCCAGTTCGGCGCGATTGCGCACTGTGCGGGCGAGCACCGAGAAGGCGGCCTTCACCGGCTTGACGAAGGTCGGGTAAGCGATGTCGTCCGGCACCGGCTCGCCATAGCGCGAGGCCATCAGCTCGAAGCCGGTGTTGGCCTCGGGCGCCACCTGCTGCAGCACGCGGCGCGCATGCAGCTTGTGCTGGCAGGCGAGCACGGCATTTACGGGCGTGCCCGGCCAGCCCATGCGCTCGGCCATCAGCGCGGCAGCCAGGGCGCCGAACTGCTCATGGTTCGAGGTCACAGCCTGCCAGTTACTGCGCGCGGCCTTGTGCGCCAGGCGGTCGACGAAGCGGGTCAGGTTGAAGCCGGGCAGGCGCGCGTTGCTGGGAAAGCTGAACAGGTCGAAGCCGGCATGGTCGTTGGGAAACTCGGCTTGCCAGCGGCCGAAACCGAGGCGGTCCCAGTCGTAGTTGAAGAGGACTAGGGTACGCGGCGGCGTGGTGCTCATGCGCCGGCCTTGTCCGCGCTCCGGCGCGTCAGCAGCTTGCCCAGCCAGGGCAGTAACGCCAGCGCCAGCAGCGAGGCGAGTACGGCGGGCGAATGCAGGTCGGAAAGTTCGCGCACATGGCCTAACTGGGTACCGGCATTGACATAGACGAATGTTCCGGCGGCCATGCCGACGAAGCTGATCCAGGCGAAGGTCCAGGTTTTCATTTGGGTCAGCCCCGCCGCCAGATTGACCACGACAAAAGGCAGCACGGGCAAGAGGCGCAGGCTGAACAGATAGGCTGTGCCTTCGGTGGTCATGCGTGCATCGAAGTCGCCCAGTTGGCGAGCGTAACGGCGGCGTACCACCGGTTCGAGCCAGTGCCGCGAGGCCAGCATGGCTAGCGTGGCGCCGGCGGTGCAGCCGGTCAGGCAGAGCAGAGTGCCCAGCACCGCGCCGAAGCCGGAACCGGCGGCGAGCATCAGCAAGGAGGCACCGGGCAGGGCCAGTGCGGCGAGCAGGGTATGCAGCAGGAAGGTGATCAGGATCGCGGCGACGGGATGGGCTTCGATCAGCCGCAGGAAGTCGTCGTGATGGTTGCGCAGACTGTTGAAACTGAATTCGCCGCCAAGTTCGCGCAGCAGCCAGAACAGGCCCGCGACAAGCAGCGCGAATGCCAGCAGCCAGCGCCACGGGGTCCGGCCAGGAGAATTGGGGCTCTTCTCAGGGTTCAGCAACATCGTATGCAAAGGAGACGGAAGATCGGGCAATGGGCATTGTGCGTGGTCGTGGCGTTTGTCCGAAACTTACAGCCGGCCGTAAGTCGGCGCCGGCAACGCCCCGAAGGAGGTCCCCTTGGGGGACACGGCGATTTCGGCGCGGGTCAGCAATTGTTTCTGCTCCGGCGCTCAGTATTTCTTGCCCGTACCGTAGAACGGCGTGACCCGTCCGACCAGGCCTTCGAGCAGGGTGAGTTCTTCGTCGGTGTGGTTGATGACTTCCGCCGGCACCATCATCTTTGGCATCTTCATGTCGTTGAGCACGTACATCGGCTTGTCGTGGTGCGTCGTGGTGTAGGACTCGGCCTCGTGCGGTGCGGCTTTCGGCGTCAGGTCTACGCTGCCGTAGCAGAGGCAGAAATAGGTGCGTGCCTTGGCCCCCGTGCCTTCGTCCTCGATGTAGCAACCCGTGCCGCGGATGCCGATGGTGGCGGTTGAGGTCTGGACGGTCTTGGCGCCCTTGCCGAACACCGAAAGAATCTTGCCCGAGACCACGCGCATCAGGTTCTGCAGGGCATCCGCGCCGAAGCTGACGGTGGAGAGTTCGCGCTGCAGGTAGGCGTCCTGACCGATGACGTAGATGGCTTCGCTGTTGCGGCCGGTGACGATGGTGTCGCCTGGCTTGATCAGCTGGCCTTCGACCGCCGGTTTGTGATTGACGATTACTTCGCCCTTGATCCGGTTGAGGCCGGGACGGATCGGTACGTCGCCTTTTGCCAGTGCATCGCGGATCAGGCCGGAAATGCCGGCGGGGCCGAGCAGACCGGCGGCGGCGAGGATTTTCAGGGTGCGGCGGCGATTGTGCATGGCGTTTCCTCCTGGATCGCTACTTGTTCAGTTCGCGCATGGCGCGCTCAAGCCCCGCCAGCGTCAGCGGGAACATGCGGTTGGCGAAGATGGTGCGGATCACTTCGATGGAATGACGGTAGTCCCACAAGCGTTCGGGCTCGGGATTGAGCCAGACCGCGCGCGGCCAGGTGTCGAGCATGCGCTGCAGCCAGACCGCGCCGGCTTCCTCGTTCGCATATTCGACCGAGCCGCCCGGCTGCAGGATCTCGTAGGGGCTCATGGTGGCATCGCCGACGATCACCACCTTGTAGTCCTCGCCGTACTTGTGCATCACGTCCCACAGCGGGAAGCGCTCGCCATGGCGGCGGCGATTGTCCTTCCAGACGTAGTCGTAGATGCAGTTGTGGAAGTAGAAATATTCGAGGTGCTTGAACTCGCTCTTGGCCGCCGAGAACATCTCTTCGCAGACCTTGATGTGGTCGTCCATCGAGCCACCGATGTCGAGGAACAGCAGCACCTTGACCTTGTTGTGGCGCTCGGGGCGCATCTTGATGTCGAGCCAGCCGGCATTCCTCGCCGTGCCGGCG
>CAJBYR010000346.1 GCA_903959855.1 uncultured beta proteobacterium | reverse complement strand
TGTTTCAAGAGTTGGTCGATATTCTCTGCAGAACCTCTTGCAGCGGCATCAATGAGTGATTGGGGAGTCTGCTTGGAAGTAGCTGAATCGGCTTGAGCCGTACCGAAGAAGGTTGACAGTGCCATGATCACATTCGCTAACATTTGAGTCAGTTTCATTTTTCAAAATCCGCTATGATTGGGTTGTTAGATGCTAGGATGCGTGCTTAGCAATTTTGCACAAAGCGCAAAGGTTGTTTAGGCACTCATTACGCGGCTCATAGAGCTTTTAAATTCTTACGTATTCGATCATTGTGCGGACTGATCTCTGCAGCTCGTTGGAGATAACATTTCGCCGTTTTTCGATCCCCAAGATTCGCATAGCAAGACCCAATACTCATAAGAAACATATCGCAGCCAGGAGCTAATTTCAAAGCTGCTTTGTACAATTGAATGGCTTTCCGGAAATCGCCTGATTGCGCGCGTTCTGCAGCATGATCTATTACCACGTATACTTCACTTGCCCACTCTAAATCGTTCCGTGTAATCTCATAAGGTTGAGGTGGGCGCCCAGAGCCATCATCCATTCCTATAACGACCGTGTCGGTAGATGCGAGCGCACCCTTCAACTGCGCTAGTAGATCCGTTTCACCCCAGGTCAAAACCATTCTTTTCCTTGAGATTGGCTTTTGCTGAAGGATTTCTTTATCTTCTTCGCTAAGGTTATAATCGTCAATTGACGGACTACCTCTAAAGAGGGACTTTAGCCATTTAATCATTTAGTTTGCTCCGTTATCGCTGACCCCACCTGAGCACACGCCGTTGCAGAACTCATCGTCTTCCGGTGTCCCGGCCCGGTCGGTTTTATCATTTCACTTCATCCTGAAAACAAAAAGTTAGTGACAAGATGGAAACCCGCTTGCACTTGCTATCAATTTATGATTATCTTACGGCAATAAAATGTGGTGTTACAGCCCGAAAAATGTCGATCTTAGTCAAATTTTGGTGTATTTCATGCAAATTCACGAAAAACTCAAAACAATGCGGCTGTGCAAGCATTGGACTCAGGAAGACATGGCGGAGAAACTCGGTTGGGCTCTGAATACCTATGCCAAGATCGAACGCGGCGACTCGGATATCAAACTGGACAAGCTCAAGCACATTGCCGAAGTCATCGGAGCGGATGTTGCGGATCTGCTGGATACAAACGATAAAGCGATATTTAACTTTGCGGAAAATTGTGGACAGGGTTGTGGGCAGGGTAATCTATTGGCACATACCATTCTGCTCAGCGAGGCCCAGTGCGCCCACGAACTCGAAAAGGCCCACCTGATCATCGACAATAAGGATAAAGAGATCACTTGGTTGAACAAGGAGGTCGAACGATTGCAGGAGATCATCGCACTGCTTAAACAAAGGGATTCGCCGGTAGAAAGATGACGGTCATTCAGATCGATGAACCGGCGCTGGCCGACCGGAACTTTGCTTCCCATGCGCTAGAGCGTTTTGCCCGCGAGGCCCTGGGCTGCCAGTGTCCACCGGAGGTTTTTCAAAGGGTCGAGGAGGACCTGATCCACCTGCCCGGCCTGACTTCCCCGGTCCGGCGTCTCTTCATCGGCGGGCGGTTGCTGATCTATCTGATCCCGCTCGCCCACGCGACCGCCGCACTGGACTGGATCGGCGACTGGATCGCCGCTGCCCTAGCGGAACGCGACCGGCGCGGGATGAATCGGGTGCGCCTGGTCCTGGGGTATGAAGTGATGTCCCCGGCCGAAACCGACGCTATCGAGTCTTCCTTTGCCCGTCTGGCCGGGCGCGACAAGCGGGTCCACCTGCACCTGATCCCGGCAGCGTCCCTGGCCGAGGCATTGGAACCACCCCATTCAGGGTCGTCGGGCTAAAGTCGCCTGCTGTTCGGCTCCGCCTTGCCGCACCGCGTCGAATCGACTTCTCGATGAGGGTGTTATCCGCTACACTGAAACACATCGTTTGTGCGTATCCGGGATTTAGTCATGGCACTGGCACAAGAAGACATCGACTACATCAAGGCTCATTTGGGGGCGTGGTTGGCCGAGCAGTCGCTGGGGAAACCGCCGGTGGTCTACGGGATAGAACTGCGGGCCTTGGTCATAAATCCGCCCGCCGGCCTCGGGGCGCAGAGCGCCCAACACATGCGTGACACCGCTAGA
>CAJBYR010000345.1 GCA_903959855.1 uncultured beta proteobacterium | reverse complement strand
CCTGTGAGCCCTTGTCTTTATTGGTTGCGGGGGCAGGATTTGAACCTGCGACCTTCGGGTTATGAGCCCGACGAGCTGCCAGACTGCTCCACCCCGCGTCAGAGAAAAGCGATTATAGATGGATTTGCGGCAGTGCGCAACGCAAATCCAGGAAACAGATATAATGCGCAGCTTCCGAGGAGCGCTGCAAGGGTAGTTCATGATACCCCCCAGGCTCGGACCATTTTCAAACTGCGCTCACCCAACCCGTACCGGGCCAGGGTGAGTTCGCCACCCTCCCGGTCACAAGTTCAAGGAGCTTTCATGAACGCAGTGACTGAAACAAAAGACTACGCAATCGCCGACCTTGCCCTGGCCGACTGGGGCCGCAAGGAAATCCGCATCGCTGAAACCGAGATGCCCGGCCTCATGGCGATCCGCGAGGAATTCGCCAAGGCGCAGCCGCTGAAGGGCGCGCGCATTACCGGATCGCTGCACATGACGATCCAGACCGCGGTGCTGATCCAGACCCTGACCGCGCTCGGCGCCGAAGTGCGCTGGGCCTCGTGCAACATCTTCTCGACCCAGGACCATGCCGCCGCGGCGATTGCCGCCGACGGCATCGCCGTATTTGCCGTCAAGGGCGAAACGCTGGTCGATTATTGGGACTACACCCACCGCATCTTCGAGTGGCCCGATAACGGTTACTCCAACATGATCCTCGACGACGGCGGCGACGCCACGCTGCTGCTGCACCTCGGCAGCAAGGCGGAAAAAGACATCAATGCCCTGGGCACCGCGACATCGGAAGAAGAGCGCATCCTGTTCGCCGCGATCAAGGCCAAGCTCGCTGTCGACAAGACCTGGTACTCCACCCGCCTGGCGCAGATCAAGGGCGTCACCGAAGAGACCACCACCGGCGTGCATCGCCTGTACCAGATGCACGAGCGCGGCGACCTGAAGATCCCCGCGATCAATGTCAATGACTCGGTGACCAAGTCGAAGTTCGACAATCTCTACGGCTGCCGCGAGTCGCTGGTTGACGGCATCAAGCGTGCCACCGACGTCATGATCGCCGGCAAGGTCGCGCTGATCGCCGGTTATGGCGACGTCGGCAAGGGCTCGGCCCAGGCCATGCGCGCGCTATCGGCCCAGGTTTGGGTCACCGAGATCGATCCGATCTGCGCGCTGCAAGCCGCGATGGAAGGCTACCGCGTGGTGACCATGGAATATGCCGCCGACAAGGCCGACATCTTCGTCACCTGTACCGGCAACTTCCACGTCATCACCCACGACCACATGGCGAAGATGAAGGACCAGGCCATCGTCTGCAACATCGGTCACTTCGACAACGAGATCGACGTCGCCTCGGTCGAAGGCTACGAGTGGGAAGAAATCAAGCCGCAGGTCGACCACGTGATCTTCCCGGACGGCAAGCGCATCATCCTGCTGGCCAAGGGCCGCCTGGTGAACCTGGGCTGCGGCACGGGCCACCCGAGCTACGTGATGAGCTCCTCCTTCGCCAACCAGACCATCGCGCAGATCGAGCTGTTCACGCGCAATGCCGACTACCCGGTGGGCGTCTACACGCTGCCCAAGCATCTGGACGAGAAGGTCGCGCGCCTGCAACTGAAGAAGCTGAACGCGCAGTTGTCGGAACTGACCGACCAGCAGGCGGCCTACATCGGCGTGGCGAAGACCGGTCCGTACAAGGCCAACCAGTACCGCTACTGAGCGGCACTGAACCTCACCGCCGGGAACTGGCATGCGTCTGCTTGCCGTATGGCTGATCAACGCCGCCGCGCTGCTGGCCCTGCCCTGGTTGCTGCCTTCGATCCACGTTGCGGGTTTCGCAACGGCTTTGGGGGTGGCGCTGGTGCTGGGCCTGATCAACACGCTGATCCGCCCGCTGCTGCTGTTGCTGACGCTGCCGGTGACGCTGCTGTCGCTGGGCCTTTTCATTTTCGTCATCAATGGCCTGATGTTCCTGCTCGCCGCCAGGCTGCTCGACGGCTTCGTGGTCGACGGTCTGTGGGCGGGCATTCTCGGTTCGACGCTGTACAGCCTGACCTCCTGGCTGCTGACGAAACTGCTGCTGAGTTCGCCACGGCCCTGAGGCGCATGGCCGAACATTTTCCAGGAATGCATGATGAGCATTGAGCTTTCGATCGAGTTCTTCCCGCCGCACACCGACGAAGGCGTAGAGAAGCTGCGCGCCACCCGTCAGCGCCTGGCGGCACTCAAGCCGGAATTCTTTTCCGTCACCTATGGCGCCGGCGGCTCGACGCGCGAACGCACGCTGGCCGTGGTCATGGAAATCGCCGCCGAAGGCTTCGACGCCGCACCCCACCTTTCCTGCATCGGATCGACGCGCGCCGGCGTACGCGAGATGCTGGCGGATTTCGCCGGCCGCGGCATCCGTCGCATTGTCGCCCTGCGCGGCGACCTGCCATCGGGGATGGTCGATGCCGGCGAGTTTCGCTATGCCAACGAGTTAGTGGAGTTCATCCGCGCCGAAACCGGCGACCGCTTCCGCATCGAGGTCGCCGCCTATCCCGAGTGGCATCCGCAATCGAAAAGCCCGCGCGAGGATTTGCTGAACTTCAAGCGCAAGGTTGACGCCGGCGCCGACTCGGCCATCACCCAGTATTTTTACAACGCAGATGCGTATGGGCACTTTGTCGCCGAAGCGCGCGCACTGGGGATCACGGTTCCGATCATCCCGGGCATCATGCCGGTCGCCAGTTTCTCCAAGCTGGCGCGCTTCTCGGATGCCTGCGGTGCCGAGATCCCGCGCTGGATGCGGCGCAAGTTTGAAAGCTTCGGCGACGATACCGATTCGATACGCGCCTTCGGGCTCGACGTCGTGGCCGAGTTGTGCCAGCGCCTGATCGACGACGGCGCACCGGGGCTGCATTTCTATAGCATGAACCAGTCGGGACTTACATTAGAGTTGTGCCGGCGACTGGGTTTGGCAGCAGCCTAGCTTTCCTACGCCAGCAGGGTATGCAGTGCGGCGCGAAGGCGGCCCGCTGCGATGGGTTGCTTTAGCAAGGGGAAGCCGGCGGCCCGCGCCGCGGCCTGCGTCGCCTCGCTGACATCGGCGCTGATCAGCAGGATGCCGATGCCCGGGTAGAGGGCGCACAATTCGCGCGCAAGATCGATTCCGCTCAGCTTGCCCGGCAAACGCAGGTTGCAAATTGCCATGTCCGGGATGGTCCGGCTCTCGCCACAGCGGATCATGGCCTGTTCGCGCCCGCCGGCCACTACCACGCGGGCGCCCCACCCGGTGATAGCGGTTTCCATGCCGGCCCGAACCAGCGGATCGCTGTCAACCACCAGCACCGTTCCCCCCAGGCGCGCCAGATCGTCGGTCGACTCCATGGCGGACGGCAAATGGGCCAACTCCGCTGCTGGCTGCTGCAGCGGCAGCCGGATCCAGAAGACGGAACCGCGGCCCGGCCGGGATCGCACGCCGATCGGCGCAGACAAGAGGTCGGCAAGGCGGCGGCAGATGGCCAGGCCCAGGCCCAGGCCTTTTGCCCGATCGCGTTCCGGATTCTCCAGCTGCATGTACTCCTCGAAGATTTCAGCGCGTGCCCTTTCGGGAATGCCGGCGCCGGTATCCCAAACCTCCACCAGAACCTGATCACCGCGCCGGCGGCAGGACACCAGCACACCGCCGCTGCGCGTATAGCGCAAGGCATTCCCTACCAGGTTGAGCAGGATGCGCTGGACCATTTCCGCATCGCTGCTGACCCAGAGATCTGTAGCACGCACTTTCAGGCGTAAGCCCTTATGCTCGGCAATCAATGAAAGGTCGCGCTGGATACGCTCCAGCACCGGCCCCAGGGCCAACGGGGCGATGCGGGGTACTACATTGCCGCTGTCGAGGCGGGACACATCGAGAATCGAATCGAGCAGGTTCTGCAGCGTATCCGTTGCCGACCGGATGTGCGCCACCAGCGCCGGCTCGCGGTTCGCGGTGTCCGACTGCGCCAGGGCTGAAACGAACAGGCCGAGTGCATGCAGCGGCTGCCGCAGGTCATGGCTGGCAGCGGCGAGAAAGTGCGACTTGGCCATGGTGGCGCGCTCCGCCGCGTCCTTCTCGCGCTGCAAACCGGCGGTTGCTTCGGCCACCCGCGAGCGCAGGTCCTCCTGGCTGACACCAATGCGCGCCGCCATGTGGTTTATGCCGATGGAAAGGGAGCGCAGCGGGCCGGCCGAGTTGACCTCCATGCGCGCGGCCAGATCTCCGCCCGCGATGCGCGCGACAACCTCGTTGGCCGCCAGCAGCGGCCGGGTGATCGCGCGCGCGATGCGAAACGCCAGCCAGCCACCCAGCGCGGCGCCCAACGCGGCGATGACGAAGCCGATCGCAATCAGACGCTTGACTCGCGCCGAGACCTCGCGCAGGGATAGCTCCAGCATCACATAACCGATCACCTTGGCTTCCGTTGTCGGTGATTCAACGCCACCGTAGATATCGTCCACCGGCAGCCGCCGTAGCACTACCGGCTCGACGAACAGCAGCACGTCGGCATTGATGTGGCGGCCCTCGATCCGCGCCAGGCTGGGCCAATGTGCCGGATTCAGCTCACCTCCGCGCGCCAGTATCGCGCCTCCCGGATCGACGATGGCGGCGCCACGAACGTCCGGATCGATGCCCAGCGCGGAAGCGCTCAAGGCGCCAAGCGCCGCGCGCTGTCCGGAAAATATGCCGAACTCGGACAACGCTGCCAGTTGCCTTGAAATCGCTGTTCCTCGCGTGCGCAAGCCCTGTTCGATACTGTCGATCGAATGCAGAAGAAATACCGTGGTCAGCAGGACCGCCACCAGGGTTACCGGAAGCAGCGCCAACCCTAGAATGCGGGTCCGCAGGTTGCGGTTCACGGTCGCTCCTTCTGCCGCAGCGCATCCACGAGTTGCGCCTCGTCAAGCCGCAGATCCAGGGAGCGGGCAACGTCCTGGTTGACGGTAACCATGAACTCCCGCGGCCATTGCGGTGATGGCAGGTTGCGCAATGCGAACGACTGCCGCAGCACTTCGCCACCGCGCGTACCGATCTGTTCCGGCGTCGAATACAGCGAGACCAGCGCACCGGCCCGTGAATATGCGGGAGAAAACCCGATCAGCGGTATGCGTCTGCGGTAGGTCGCGGCGAGGATGTTGGCAACCGTTTGGCTGTTGAATACGCTGGGATCGGGCAGCGCGAGCAGTGCATCCACTTCCGGCAACAGCGCTTGCAACGCGAGGAACAATCCATCTGCGGCAACCTGTCGTGCCACAAGTTGCACACCGCGTTCCCTGGCCGCCTTTTCCAGTGCCGATGCATGCGCCTTGGATTCGCCTCCCATCAGCACGCCCAGGCCGCGTAGTGACGGGATCGCCAGCTGTGCGAGTTCCACCTGGCGCGCCGATGGCTGGTCAAGGAACACCGCGGAGAGAAGGCCGGCGCGCAAGCGCGCGGGATCGGCGGCACGCTCGAACGCCAGGCGCGGAACCATCACCGCCAGCAGCGGCGGCGGCGTCGGATCGTCGGCGAACAGTTCCTGCATGTCGCGCAGCGCGGCGATACCGACTGCCACCACCCACTGCGGCTCGGGTTTGGCCTTGCGGAACTGGGCCGAATGCGCGATTCGCCATGTCACCCGCCCGGGCTGGCCCCGCTCAAACTCGGTACGCAGCCCCTCGGCCGCCTCGGCATACACGCCGCCATTGTCGGAAAGTGCAACCCAGCCGGTAACCGGCGCAGCCGCAGATCCATATGTCATTAGGCATATGACGGCGGTGACCAGGACGGAAAAAAATCGACGCATCGACTAAAAATCCAGCCTGAGGGTGGCGAAGCCGCGGCGATCGAAGCGCTGATTCACCTTGTAGATCTGGTGTGCGCCATCGATCGCCTGCGTGGTCAGGCTGAACTCGCCGCGTGTGGCGCCAAGTGCAAACTTCTTGCCGAGACGCAGATCGACGCGTCGCGGCGTCACGATCATATCGCCGCCGCCCGCCCACTGGTAGGGCGTCGCTGCGGTGGAGATCACGCTCAACTCGTACTCGCCGGGCAAGCTCTGCAGCCAGGTAATCGTGGTGTTGCGAAACGGGGCTTCACGCGTTTCGCTGGCATCGCCGCGCTCGATGCGAGTATGCGCTTCGGCCAACATGATGCGGGTACCAGCGAAGGGGCGCCAGTCAAACTGGTATTCATAGCCGTGGATATGGGGGCCAGGGCGGTTGATCGCATCGTTCGGCGTAAACGCACCGACAGTGCGCGCCGCAAACCAGATGCGATTGTTCATGCGTTCGAGGAAAGCCCGGGCATCCACCGTCAGCCCCAGACCGCGAAAGCGGCCCAGATAGCCCAGTTCGTGGGTGATGAGGGTTTCCGGCTTCACCGTGCCCGACGAGAGAAAGGTCCAACCGACCTGGGTTGCCGGGGCCGTTGTAAGGAACAGCCGGGTGTCACCGCGCAGTTCGTAGAAAGTCGGCGCCCGCACCGATCGCGTAAGCCCGGCGCGCAAGGTGTGTTCCGGCAACATATGGAAATTCGCCATCAGGCGCGGCGACAGCGTGCCACCGGTATGGCTGTGCCCTTCATAGGTGCCGCCGGCCTGGAGCAACCATTGCGGATGCGGCCGCCATTCCAGGTTGCCGAAAACGCGCCATTGATGCATCGAGATCGAGTCGGGTGTAAAAAACACCGGCTGCGATTTCGCGGTTTCATAGCGCCACTCGCCGCCCCAGGCCAGGCGCCAGGCCGGGTTAAGGCGCAGCGAATGCTGCAAGCCCACTTCGGTACGCTGGCTGCGCCCGCCGCTGTCGACGACAGCGGTCACCGCGCCCTGGACAGCGATGAATCGATCTATCGGACGTTCTCTTTCGTGGACAAAGCGCACCTGGACCTGCTCGTCGGGCGCGAGTTGCCGCTGCCAGCGCAGGGACAGATGGGCGTCCTCGTTGCCGATGCTGCGGAAGGGATTGGTTCCCGTTCCCGCACCATCGCCGCGCCAGATCTCGCCAATGCCGATCTGCAGCATGATCTCGTCGATGGCGGTCGGCGCAAGGTCGGCGCGAA
The DNA here is from genome assembly GCA_903959855.1 of uncultured beta proteobacterium. Lineage (GTDB taxonomy): Bacteria > Pseudomonadota > Gammaproteobacteria > Burkholderiales > Rhodocyclaceae > Sulfuritalea. The sequence continues at coordinate 520 of CAJBYR010000345.1, read as the reverse complement.
ACTGCAGACGCGAGATCTTGCTGTCATCGATGACATCGGCGAATCCGTTGTCCTTCCGTTGCGCCGCGGTGATGCGATAGCTTGCGCGTTCGTCGCCCCAGCCCAAACGCACCGTGCCGTCGCGCACACCCTGCTCCCCGGCGGTCAGCGACAGCATCGCGCCTTGGGTGTCGGCGGCGTTGCGGGTGACGATATTGACCACGCCGAGGAAAGCGTTTGCCCCATAAGACGCCGAATTCGACCCGCGCAATACCTCGATGCGCTCGACATCCTCCAGCACGATCCCGCGCAGGGCGACGTGGGTATCACCCAGGAAGAAGGAGGAATACAGCGAACGCCCGTCGACGTAAACCTGCATGCGCGAACCATAGACATCCATGCCGGCGTGATAGCTCGCCAGGGGATTGGCGCCGTTGCGATAGGTCAGCAGGAATCCAGGAACCAGCCGCAGCACCTCGGCCACGTCACGTGCGCCGGAACGGCGGATCAGTTCGCGATCAAGCACCGTGACGGCACCGGG
>CAJBYR010000344.1 GCA_903959855.1 uncultured beta proteobacterium | reverse complement strand
GTCATGAACCACGGGATGGGAAAAACCCAAGGTGAGATTCAGCTTGGCACCTTGCGCCTGGGCGCGATAACCCACCCCGACCAGCGTCAGCTTTTTTTCGAAGCCTTTGGTAACACCAATCACCATGTTGTTCAGCAGTGCACGCATGGTTCCCGACATCGCGCCGGCATCGGTACCGCCTTCGACAGCGCGGCACAGAAGCTTTTCGCCGTCTCTTTCGATCGTCACCGACGGGAGCAACGACTGGTTAAGGGTACCCAGCGGGCCCTTAACGGATATATTGGAATCCGTCAGCATGACTTCCACGCCCTTCGGAACCTCAACAGGATATTTTGCAATTCGTGACATGAGGCAGCTCCTTAGGCGACGATGCAGAGAACTTCGCCGCCCATGTTGCCAGCCCGCGCACGACGGTCGGTCATCACGCCCTTGGGCGTGGAGACAATAGCAACACCGAGGCCGTTCATGACGCGCGGCAGATCGTCTTTACCTTTGTAAACACGCAGCCCTGGCTTCGAAATGCGCTCGATGCGCTCGATTACCGGACGGCCAGCGTAATACTTAAGCGCGACATCAAGTTCGGGTTTGGCACCATTCTCGCGAATAGCAAAATCGTCGATATAACCTTCGTCCTTGAGGACCTTGGCAATCGCTACCTTCAGTTTGGAACAAGGCATCGACACGGAAAGTTTTTCCGCCATCTGCGCGTTGCGGATGCGGGTCAACATGTCGGCAACCGGATCAGTCATGCTCATATCGGTCTCCTTACCAGCTGGCCTTGGTCATGCCCGGCACCTCGCCGCGCATCGCTATGTCGCGCAGCTTGTTGCGGCACAGGCCAAACTTACGGAATACACCACGCGGGCGACCGGTCAGCGCGCAACGATTGCGCTGGCGCGAGGGGCTCGCGTTGCGGGGAAGCTGCTGGAGCTTGAGTCGCGCATCCATACGCTGCTCGTCCGACAGATTGACATTGTTGATCACAGCGAAAAGTTCGGTGCGTTTGGCAGCAAATTTCGCTACAGTCTTGGCACGCTTTTCTTCGCGGTTGATGAGTGCTAGTTTCGCCATATGTCCCTCAGTTCTTGAAGGGGAACTTGAATGCAGCAAGAAGCGCCTTCGCTTCGCCGTCGTTCTTCGCGGTTGTGGTGATGCTTATGTTCATGCCACGCAACGCATCGATCTTGTCGTATTCGATTTCAGAGAAAATGATCTGTTCCTTGACGCCGACGTTGTAATTGCCGCGACCATCGAACCCCTTGCCCGAGATGCCGCGGAAGTCACGGATACGCGGCATGGCAATGGTCACCAGGCGATCGAGAAACTCATACATTTGATTACCGCGCAGCGTAACCATGCAGCCTATCGGATATCCCTCACGGATCTTGAATCCCGCGATCGCTTTGCGCGCCTTGGTAACGACGGGTTTCTGGCCCGCAATCTTGGTCATGTCGGCAACGGCATGATCAAGAATCTTCTTGTCACCCACCGCTTCACCGACACCCATGTTCAGGGTAATCTTGGTGATACGCGGCACTTCCATTACGGACTTGTAACCGAATTTGCCGAGCAGTTCGGGAACAATGGTCTTTTTGTAGTATTCCTGCAATCGCGCCATGGCTGATCCTTACGCGTCAACGACGTCGCCGTTCGATTTGAACACCCGGACTTTACGGCCATCGTCTAGCAACTTGAAACCGACGCGATCCGCCTTCTGGGTGGCCGGATTGAACAGCGCCACATTGGAAATATTGATCGGCATTTCTTTTTCGACAATGCCACCCTGATTACCCTTCATGGGATTGGGTTTGGTGTGCTTCTTGACGCGATTTATGCCTTCCACGATCAGGCTTTCAGCGCTGACTGCGGTTAGCACAACACCTCGCTTACCCTTATCCTTGCCCGTAGTGACGACTACGTCATCACCTTTGCGAATCTTGTTCATGATCGATTCCTCGATTACTGGTTCAAAGAACCTCGGGGGCGAGCGAGACGATCTTCATGAATCGCTCGGTACGCAGTTCGCGCGTCACCGGCCCGAAAATCCGGGTTCCGATAGGCTCGAGTTTGTTATTCAGGAGCACCGCAGCATTGCCATCAAACTTGATCAGAGAGCCATCGGGGCGACGCACGCCCTTGGCGGTACGTACCACCACGGCGCTATAGACTTCGCCCTTTTTGACCCGACCCCGGGGGGCAGCATCCTTGATGCTGACCTTGATGACGTCGCCGATCCCGGCGTAACGGCGCTTTGAGCCGCCGAGCACCTTGATGCACATGACCGAACGGGCGCCAGTGTTGTCGGCGACGTCCAGCAGGGACTGCATTTGAATCATTTTTTCATCTCCAACTTAATTCGCAACAGCAAGCTGTTGCGATCAGTCTTGGAACCCGCTAGGGGCCGGAACACCGGGAAACGAAACTCCCGATGAAGCAAAGAGGCGGGATTTTATCCGACGCCTCGGAATTGTCAACCGCTTATTTCAACGGTTGTTCCCGATCAGACGATACGGGCCTTTTCCACCACCTTGGCGACTCGCCAGGCCTTGGTCTTCGAGATCGGCGCGCATTCCTCGATCTGAACCAGGTCGCCGGAAACGGCTTCAAGGCCCTCGACATGAGCGTGGTACTTCTTGGACCGCGTCATGATCTTGCCGATTACGGGATGCTTCACTTTGCGCTCCACGAGAACGGTTACTGTCTTTTCCATTTTGTCCGACACAACACGCCCTTGCAGGGTGCGTCGCACGGTCTGGGTACTCACCTCAGTCATTTCGCCACCGCCTTCTCACGCTGTATGGTCTTGATGCGTGCGATGTCCTTGCGCACCTTGCCAATCTGGCTCGTATTGGTCAATTGCTGAGTTGCCACCTGCATACGGAGGCCGAACTGAGCCTTGCGCAAGTCCAGCAATTCTTTTTGCAGATCGTCTGCACTCTTTGTTCTCAACTCGCTTGCATTCATGTCTTACCCCAAATGACGAATGACGAAGGTGGTTTCGAGCGGGAGTTTGGCAGCTGCAAGGCGAAAAGCCTCACGGGCCAGTGTCTCGTCCACGCCGTCCATCTCGTACAAAACTTTACCCGGCTGGATTTCGGCAACCCAGTACTCGGGTGACCCCTTGCCGTTACCCATTCGCACTTCCAATGGCTTTTTGGATATGGGCTTGTCCGGGAAAATGCGGATCCAGATACGGCCGCCGCGCTTGATATGGCGGGTCATGGCGCGACGGGCAGCCTCAATCTGGCGGGCCGTAAGGCGGCCACGGCCGATGGCCTTGAGACCGTATTCTCCGAAGCTTACCTTGGCGCCTCGCGTAGCGAGACCGGTATTGCGACCTTTTTGTTCTTTCCTGTACTTCCTGCGGGCAGGTTGCAGCATGGCTTACTCCTTAACCTCTTTCGCGGCGCCGCCAGCGACGTCGGCTTTGGCCGGCGCTTTGCGTACGCGCTTGACGGGCGCCTTGGGCGCCACAGCACCTTCAGGCTTGGCATCCTCAGGCTTCTTTGCCGGACTGCGGCGCGCCGGCGTGGCGTCACCCTCACCTTCAGTCCTGGCCCTCACGGGGCCGCGACGCGGCTTGCGTTGATCATCAGTCGCGGCTTCCGGTGCCGCTTGCAGGGCCTCATTGCGGGAAAGCATCTCACCGCGGAACACCCAAACCTTGATACCGATGATGCCGTAAGTCGTCTTTGCCTCGGACGTACCGTAGTCGATGTCGGCACGCAGGGTATGCAAGGGCACGCGTCCTTCGCGATACCACTCGCGACGAGCGATTTCTGCACCGTTCAGGCGACCCGAGCTCATGATCTTGATGCCCTGAGCGCCGAGGCGCATGGCGTTCTGCATCGCGCGCTTCATCGCACGACGGAACATGATGCGCTTCTCCAGCTGCTGGGCGATCGAGTCGGCGATCAACTGCGCGTCGATCTCTGGCTTGCGGATCTCTTCGATATTGACGTGCACCGGCACACCCATCTTACGCTGGAGTTCAGCCTTCAGATGTTCGATGTCCTCGCCCTTCTTGCCGATGACGACGCCGGGGCGGGCGCTGTAAACGGTGACACGAGCATTTTTCGCCGGGCGTTCGATGACTACTCGACCAACGGAGGCGTGCGCGAGCTTCTTTTTAAGATACTCGCGAACCTCGATATCTTCCTTGAGCATTTGCGGGAACGCCTTGCTGTTGGCGTACCAGCGGGAAGTCCAGTTGCGCGTGACCGAAAGACGGAAACCGGTCGGATGAATCTTTTGTCCCATGAGTTCCCCTTAAGCTCCGACGGTCACGTAGATATGGCAGGTAGGCTTGAGGATGCGATTGCCGCGTCCCTTGGCTCGTGCGGTAAACCGCTTCAGTACGGTTCCCTTTTCGACATAGATGCGCGTCACCTTGAGGGCGTCGATATCAGCACCGTCGTTGTGTTCCGCGTTGGCGATGGCCGACTCGAGCACCTTTTTAATTATTCCGGCCCCTTTTTTGGGCGAGTAGGCCAGGATGCTGAGCGCCTGATCGACCGGCTTACCACGAACGAGGTCGGCCACCAGACGGCCCTTCTGAGCCGACAGGCGCACGCCGCGCAGGTTTGCATTGGTTTCCATCATCGCTCCTTACTTCTTCGCCGCGGCTTTCTTGCCGCCGGTGTGTCCCTTGAAGGTCCGCGTCAGCGCGAACTCGCCAAGCTTGTGGCCCACCATGTTTTCCGATACGTAGACCGGGATGTGCTGCTTGCCGTTGTGTACGGCAATGGTGAGGCCAACGAAGTCAGGCAATATCGTCGAACGGCGCGACCAGGTCTTGATCGGACGCTTGTCGTTGGAGGCACGTGCCACATCCACGCGCTTGAGCAGGTGGGCGTCGATGAACGGGCCCTTCTTGATTGAACGTGCCATGGATTACCTCTTACCCTTCGGCCTGCGCTGGACGATCATCACGTCTGTGCGTTTGTTGTTACGAGTGCGATACCCCTTGGTCGGCTGACCCCACGGACTGACGGGCACGCGCCCTTCACCGGTACGGCCTTCACCACCACCGTGCGGGTGATCGACCGGGTTCATCGCGGTACCGCGAACCGTCGGACGTACCCCGCGCCAACGCATTGCACCCGCCTTGCCGATCTTGCGCAGGCTGTGCTCTTCGTTACCGACTTCGCCAATGGTTGCGCGACACTCAACATGAATGCGGCGGATTTCACCGGACCGCAGACGAAGCTGAGCGTAGGCACCTTCACGAGCCAGAAGTTGCACCGACGTTCCGGCAGAGCGGGCGATCTGTGCGCCTTTGCCAGGCATCATTTCCACGCAATGAATCGTGGTTCCGACCGGGATATTGCGGATCGGCAGGGCATTGCCCGGCTTGATCGGAGCGTCGGACCCACTGATCACGGTCTGGCCGACAACCATGCCCTTGGTGGCGATGATGTAACGGCGCTCCCCGTCCGCATACAGAACCAAGGCAATGTTGGCGGAACGATTCGGGTCATACTGAAGATTTTCCACCTTGCCCGGTATACTATCCTTATCGCGACGGAAATCGACAACACGATAGTGCTGCTTGTGTCCACCGCCCATATGGCGGGTCGTAATGTGTCCGTGCGTATTGCGTCCGGCAGTCTTTGTCTTCTTTTCGACCAGACTGTCGTGCGGGCGACCCTTGTGCAGATTCGGATTGACAACCTTGACGACACCGCGGCGTCCGGGCGAGGTCGGTTTAACTTTTACCAGAGCCATTTAAGCAGCCCCCCCTTCCGCGAAATTAATTTCTTGACCCGGCTTGAGGCAGACAAAAGCCTTGCGGATATCGCTGCGCCGGCCAATGCTACGGCCCGAGCGCTTGACCTTGCCCTTCAGGTTGGCAATCTGCACCGACTCGACCTGAACCTTGAACAACATTTCAACAGCTGCCTTGACTTCGGGCTTGGTAGCGTCGGGCGTGACAATAAATACCACCTGCTCGTTCTTGTCGGCGACATAGGTCGCCTTTTCCGAGATCTGGGGTGCGACCAGCACCTGTAGCAAGCGCTCAGGATTGAAATTCTTTTTCATGCCAGCATCTCCTCGATCTTGGCCACGGCACCCTTGGTAAAAATCACCCTGGGAAAGCGAACCAGCGAGACCGGGTCGGCTTGCTGCGCTTCGAGCACCAGAACATTGGGCAAGTTGCGGGAAGCCAGCACAAGGTTGTCGTCAAGACTGTCGGTAACAAGCAGAACCGAGTCAAGACCCATGGCCTTGAGCTTCTGCGCGAACAGGCGGGTTTTCGGCGCCTCAATCGCGAAATTATCGATCACTGCCAGACGGTCTTCACGGGCGAGCTGCGACAGGATCGCCGCGACACCGGCGCGATACATTTTCCGATTGACCTTCTGGGTAAAGTTCTCTTCCGGCGAGTTCGGGAAAATCCGACCGCCTCCGCGCCAAAGCGGCGAAGACGTCATACCGGCACGAGCGCGGCCCGTTCCCTTCTGGCGGAACGGCTTCTTGGTGCTGTGATGGACTTCTTCGCGGTCTTTTTGCTTGCGGTTGCCGGCGCGCGCGTTGGCTTGGTAGGCGACCACTACCTGATGGACCAGCGCTTCATTGAAGTCACGGCCAAACAGGGCATCCGAGGCGGTAACGGTCGATGCCGCCTGTCCCTGATCGTTGATTACTTTAAGTTCCATGTCATCCCCGCTCTTAGGAGGCCTTGACGGCCGGGGCGACAACTACGTCCCCACCCTTGGCGCCAGGCACGGCACCGCGGATCATCAGCAACTGGCGCGCCTCATCAATGCGAACCACTTCGAGATTCTGCGTTGTGCTCGCGACGTCACCAAGGTGACCGGCCATCTTCTTGCCGGGAAAAACACGCCCGGGATCCTGCGCCATACCGATCGAACCGGCGGAGTTATGCGAAACCGAGTTACCGTGCGAGGCGCGGTTCGAGGAAAAGTTGTGGCGCACGATTGCACCTGCATAGCCCTTGCCGATCGACGTCCCGCTGACATCAACCTTCTGGCCAACGCTGAAAATGCTCGCCGCTACCACGTCGCCCGGCTTGAAGCCGGCAAGTTGATCAACACCGACGCGGAATTCTTTTTGAACTTCTCCGGCTTCAACACCGGCCTTGGCGAGATGTCCCGCAGCAGCCTTATTAACCCGGCTGGCGCGGCGCTTGCCGAAGGTCACCTGAACGGCGGCGTAACCGTCCGTTTCAGGCGTCTTAATTTGTGTGACGCGATTGTTCGACACGTCCACCACGGTTACCGGAATGGATGAACCATCCTCGGCGAACACGCGTGTCATGCCGACCTTGCGTCCAACAAGGCCCAGACTCATTTTATTCTCCTAAACCCCGGCTACGATTGGCCAGGTTAACGATTACAAACTACGAAAACTGCTTTGGGCGCCAAAAACTTGGCGCCCACTACTTACTGCAACTTAATCTCGACATCGACACCTGCGGGAAGATCGAGCTTCATCAGTGCGTCGACCGTTTTGTCGGTCGGATCGATGATGTCCATCAGGCGGAGGTGGGTGCGGATTTCGAACTGGTCCCGTGAAGTCTTGTTCACGTGCGGCGAACGCAGTACGTCAAATCGTTCGATTCGCGTCGGCAGGGGTACCGGGCCACGAACGACTGCCCCGGTACGTTTGGCCGTTTCGACGATTTCAAGAGCCGACTGGTCGATCAAACGATAGTCGAACGCCTTGAGACGAATTCGAATTTTCTGGCTTTGCATGAAAAATCCTTAAAGAGCAGAGTCGCAAATCGCGAAAGGGCGAGATTTTATCGCCCTTTTCGCCGCATTGCAATAGAAGTTATTCGATGACCTTGGCGACGACACCGGCGCCGACGGTACGACCGCCTTCGCGAATGGCGAAACGCAGACCCTCTTCCATCGCGATCGGGGCAATCAGCCTCACCACCATCTGCACGTTGTCTCCCGGCATCACCATCTCCGTCCCGGCCGGCAGTTCGATGCTGCCCGTGACGTCGGTGGTGCGGAAGTAGAACTGCGGACGGTAGCCGTTGAAGAACGGGGTGTGGCGACCGCCTTCGTCCTTCGACAGAATGTACACTTCCGACGTGAAGTGCGTGTGCGGGGTGATCGAGCCCGGCTTGGCCAGCACCTGGCCACGCTCGACTTCTTCACGCTTGGTGCCGCGCAGCAGCACGCCGACGTTGTCACCGGCCTGACCCTGGTCCAGCAGCTTCCTGAACATTTCAACGCCGGTGCAGGTGGTCTTGGTGGTGGGGCGAATGCCGACGATTTCGATTTCTTCGCCAACCTTGACCACGCCACGCTCGATACGGCCCGTCACCACGGTGCCGCGACCGGAGATCGAGAACACGTCTTCGATGGGCATCAGGAAGGGCTTGTCGATGGCACGCTCAGGCGTGGGGATGTACGTGTCGAGGGCATCGGCCAGGGCCATGATGGCCATTTCGCCAAGCTCACCCTTGTCGCCTTCGAGGGCTTTCAAGGCCGATCCCTTGACGATCGGGATGTCGTCGCCGGGGAAGTCATACTTGCTCAACAGTTCACGCAGTTCCATTTCGACGAGTTCGAGCAGTTCGGCGTCGTCAACCATGTCGCACTTGTTCATGAACACGACCATGTAGGGCACACCGACCTGGCGCGCCAGCAGGATGTGCTCGCGGGTCTGCGGCATGGGGCCGTCAGCAGCGGAACAGACCAGGATGGCGCCGTCCATCTGCGCGGCGCCGGTGATCATGTTCTTGACGTAGTCAGCGTGGCCCGGGCAGTCAACGTGGGCGTAGTGACGGTTCTTCGTTTCGTATTCGACGTGCGCGGTGTTGATGGTGATGCCGCGTGCCTTTTCTTCCGGGGCGGCGTCAATCTGGTCGTAGGCTTTCGCCTCACCACCAAATTTCGCCGACAGCACCGTCGTGATCGCCGCCGTCAACGTCGTCTTCCCGTGGTCAACGTGACCAATCGTCCCCACGTTCACGTGAGGCTTCGTACGCTCAAACTTGCCTTTTGCCATTTCCAGTTTCCTTAATGAACGATTGCTGGGCTATCACTTCTTGTTGATGACTGCTTCGGCGACATTCTTCGGCGCCTCGGTGTAGTGCTTGAATTCCATCGAGTAGGTAGCACGGCCCTGCGACAGGGAGCGCAACTGCGTCGAATAGCCGAACATTTCGGCCAACGGCACTTCAGCCTTGATCAGCTTGATGCCACCGACCTGGTCTTCCATGCCATGAACGATGCCACGACGGCCGGAGAGGTCGCCCATGACGTTACCCATGTAGTCTTCCGGCGTCTCCACCTCGACCGCCATCATTGGCTCCAACAGCACCGGGCTGGCCTTGCGCATGGCATCCTTGAACGCCATCGAAGCAGCCATCTTGAATGCATTTTCGTTCGAGTCGACGTCGTGGTAGGAACCGTCAAAGAGCGTGACCTTGACATCGACCACGGGGAAACCGGCCAACACGCCATTCGGCAAAGTGTCGCGCAGGCCCTTTTCAACCGCAGGAATAAATTCGCGGGGCACGGAGCCGCCCTTGATCATGTCAACGAACTCAAAGCCCTTGCCCGCTTCATTCGGCTCCAGCTTGATCCAGACGTGGCCGTACTGACCGCGACCACCCGACTGCTTGACGAACTTGCCTTCCTGCTCGACGGACTTTCGTACGGCTTCACGATAGGCGACCTGAGGCGCGCCAACATTGGCCTCAACGCCGAATTCGCGGCGCATGCGGTCAACCAGAATTTCCAAGTGGAGTTCGCCCATGCCGGAAATAATTGTCTGGCCTGACTCTTCATCCGTACGTACGCGGAAAGATGGGTCTTCCTGGGCCAGGCGATTCAGGGCGATGCCCATTTTCTCCTGGTCTACCTTGGTCTTGGGCTCAACGGCAACGTGGATCACCGGCTCCGGAAAAACCATGCGCTCAAGGGTAATGACGTGACTTGGGTCGCACAGGGTCTCGCCCGTGGTCGCCTCCTTCAGGCCAACGGCAGCAGCGATATCGCCGGCAAACACTTCCTTGATTTCCTCACGCTGGTTGGCGTGCATTTGCAGGATCCGCCCGAGGCGCTCCTTGCGCCCCTTGATCGGGTTGTAAATCGTGTCGCCCGTTTTGACCGTGCCGGAGTAAACACGGAAGAAAGTCAGCTGACCGACATAGGGATCGGTCATGATTTTGAAAGCCAGAGCCGCAAACGGGTCCGTATCGTTCGGCTTGCGCTCACCCGGCTGCTCATTCTCCAGAATGCCATCGACCGGAGGAATGTCTGTCGGGGCCGGCAGATACTCAATGACGGCATCCAGCATGGCCTGCACGCCCTTGTTCTTGAATGCAGACCCGCAAAGCATGGGCACGATTTCGGCGCTCAGTGTGCGTGCGCGCAATCCGACCTTGATTTCTTCTTCGGTGAGATCGCCGCTTTCGAGGTACTTGTTCATCAATTCTTCGGAGGCTTCTGCGGCCGCCTCGAGCATCTTCTCGCGCCACTCGTCTGCCTTGGCTTTGAGGTCCGCCGGAATATCGCTGTAAACGAACTTGACGCCCTGACTTGCCTCGTCCCAAACGATCGCCTTCATCTTGACCAGATCGATCACGCCTTCAAATTTCTCTTCGGCACCAATCGGTATCTGCAGCGGAATCGGATTGGCCTTGAGGCGCATGCGCATCTGGTCGTGCACCTTGAAGAAGTCGGCACCCTGACGGTCCATCTTGTTCACAAAAGCCAGGCGCGGCACGCCGTAGCGATTGGCCTGGCGCCAGACAGTCTCGGACTGGGGCTGGACGCCACCCACAGCACAGTAGACCATACAGGCGCCATCCAGCACACGCATTGAGCGCTCCACCTCGATGGTGAAGTCAACGTGCCCTGGAGTATCGATGATGTTCACGCGATGCTCGGGAAAGTTCGCGCCCATTCCCTTCCAGAAGCAGGTGGTGGCCGCCGAGGTAATGGTAATGCCGCGCTCTTGCTCCTGCTCCATCCAATCCATCGTGGCGGCGCCATCATGGACCTCGCCGATCTTGTGGTTAACGCCGGTGTAGAACAGGATGCGCTCGGTGGTGGTGGTCTTGCCGGCGTCAATGTGCGCCGAGATGCCGATATTGCGATAGCGCTCGATGGGAGTCTTGCGGGCCACTTGATTTACCTGCCTTATTTAAACCAAACCGCCAAGGCGCCTCGCGAAACGAAGCGACAGGGCGGCGGACAAAACAACGAAAGCCTCGCCGGGAACCAGCGAGACGCTCTACTGCTTAGAAGCGGAAATGCGAGAAAGCCTTGTTGGCTTCGGCCATCCGGTGCACCTCTTCCCGCTTCTTCATCGCCGCACCGCGCCCCTCGGACGCTTCCAGCAATTCTGCGGCAAGACGCTGACCCATGGACTTTTCGGAACGCTTGCGCGCCGCTTCACGCAGCCAACGCATGGAAAGGGCCATGCGCCGCGATGGACGCACCTCGACCGGTACCTGGTAGTTGGCACCACCGACACGGCGGCTCTTGACCTCGACCAGGGGCTTGACGTTGCTGACCGCCAACGTGAACACCTCCAGAGGATCCTTGCCGCTCTTGGTCTGGATCTGAGCGAAGGCACCGTAAATAATGCGCTCGGCAACGGATTTCTTTCCGCTGTCCATCAGCACATTAACGAACTTGGAAAGATCGACGCTGCCGAACTTGGGATCCGGCAGGATATCGCGCTTGGGTACTTCACGACGACGTGGCATGGTTTCTCCTTATGGCCTCAGGCGGCTTTCGGCCGCTTCGCGCCGTACTTCGAGCGGCTCTGCTTGCGATCCTTGACACCCTGGGTATCAAGGCTGCCGCGCACGATGTGATAACGAACACCAGGCAAATCCTTGACTCGGCCACCACGAATAAGGACGACCGAGTGCTCCTGCAGGTTGTGCCCCTCACCCCCGATGTAGGAGATGACCTCGAAACCGTTGGTCAGCCGCACCTTTGCGACTTTGCGCAGCGCGGAGTTCGGCTTCTTGGGGGTCGTGGTGTATACGCGGGTGCAAACACCACGGCGCGCAGGGCTGTTACCCAGTGCGGGAACCTTACTTTTCGAGATCGGCGCCTGCCGTCCCTTGCGCACTAGCTGATTGATGGTGGGCATGTCGTATTCCTGAATGCGGTGCGAAACGCTATGAAATTAAAAAAAGCCGGCCCCTAGGGGCAAAGAGGCCGGATTATAGATTGACTGGCGGTCAGCGTCAACCAGCCTGGGTGTCTTCAGCAGCAACCGACGGTGCCTCTTCGGCAACCGGCAGATCGAACAGGCTTTGTGCCTCGGAACCGCCTGCAGACTGTGCCCGACGCGAACGATGGTAAGCCATGCCGGTCCCTGCCGGGATCAGGCGTCCGACGATGACGTTTTCCTTCAAACCACGTAGCTCGTCGCGCTTGCCCATGATCGCCGCTTCCGTCAGAACACGGGTGGTTTCCTGGAAAGACGCGGCCGAGATGAAGGAATCTGTCGACAGGCTGGCCTTGGTGATGCCGTGCAGCATGAACTCATAGCTGGCGGGCGTCTTTCCGGCGGCGATGAGCCTATCGTTCTCGTCCAGCAACGCGGCACGCTCCACCTGTTCTTCCTTGATGAAGTTCGAATCACCCGGGCTGGTAACAACGACACGGCGCAGCATCTGGCGAACAATCACTTCGATGTGCTTGTCGTTGATCTTGACGCCTTGCAGGCGGTAGACATCCTGCACCTCGTCAATGATGTAGCGAGCAAGTTCCTCGACACCCTTGAGACGCAGGATGTCGTGCGGATCCGCAGGACCATCGACGATGACCTCGCCCTTGTTCACCACCTGCCCGTCGTGCGCCATGACGTGCTTGTCTTTGGTGATCAGGTACTCGTGAGCGGTTCCGTCAGGCTCGGTAATCACCAGGCGCTGCTTACCCTTGGTGTCCTTGCCGAACGAAACGGTACCGGTGACCTCCGCCAGAACGCCTGCATCCTTGGGGATGCGGGCTTCGAAAAGTTCGGCCACGCGGGGCAAACCACCGGTAATGTCGCGCGTCTTTGATGACTCTTGCGGAATGCGCGCAAGAATGTCACCAACGGCAACGGTCTGACCGTCCTTAACAGTAATCAGCGAACCAACCTGGAAGGTGATGGTGACCACGTGGTCGGTACCGTGAATCTTGACTTCCTGGCCGTTCTCGTCAATCAGCTTGACCTGGGGACGTACACCCTTTGAGGCCTTTGCACCACGCTTCGGGTCGATAACCACCAGCGTCGACAAACCGGTCACCTCGTCCATCTGCTCGGCCACCGTGGCGTTCTTTTCCACGTTCTCGAACTTTACCGTGCCGGCATACTCCGTCACGATCGGGCGGGTATGCGGATCCCATGTCGCCAATTGGGCTCCGGCCTTGACTGTTCTGCCGTCATCAGCCTGCATCGTTGCGCCGTAAGGAACCTTGTGGCGCTCACGCTCACGGCCATTGTCGTCGGTGACCATGACTTCGCCCGAACGTGAGATCACGATCTTCTCGCCCTTCGGGTTCGTGACGTAGCGCATCGTCGCGGTGAAACGGATCACGCCACCGCTCTTTGCCTCGATGCTGCTCTGCGCTGCGGAACGCGAAGCGGCGCCACCAACGTGGAAGGTACGCATTGTCAGCTGGGTACCTGGCTCGCCAATCGACTGCGCGGCAATCACACCCACCGCTTCACCTGCACAAACCAGCGAACCGCGTCCAAGGTCGCGGCCGTAGCACTTGGCGCAGAGGCCGTAGCGCGTTTCGCAGGACAAGGGGCTACGTACGCGAACCTCGTCGATGTCAAGTGCTTCTATGACATCTACCGCGTCCTCATCGAGAAGAGCACCCGCTGCGAACAGCACATCCTGAGTTTCGGGATGAATGACATCGTTCGTCACCACCCGGCCGAGGATCCGTTCGCGCAAAGGTTCGATCACCTCGCCGCCCTCGACCAGGGCCTTCATGGCAAAGCCGCTTTGGGTACCGCAATCATCCTCGATCACCACTAGGTCCTGAGTCACGTCAACCAGCCGGCGGGTCAGGTAACCCGAGTTGGCGGTCTTCAAAGCTGTATCTGCGAGGCCCTTACGCGCGCCGTGGGTCGAGATGAAGTACTGCAGAACGTTGAGTCCCTCACGGAAGTTGGAGGTAATCGGAGTCTCAATGATCGAGCCGTCCGGCTTGGCCATCAGGCCGCGCATCCCTGCCAGCTGGCGAATCTGTGCCGCAGAACCACGGGCACCGGAGTCGGCCATCATGTAGATGGAGTTGAAGGACTCCTGACTGACCTGCTTGCCATCCGGCCCGGTCACGGTCTGGTGCGCAAGTTGGTCCATCATGGCTTTCGCTACCTGGTCGCCGGCGCGACCCCAGATATCGACCACCTTGTTATAGCGTTCGCCAACGGTCACCAGACCCGAGGTGTACTGCTTCTCGATCTCCTTGACTTCGGCTTCTGCAGCGGCGATCAGGCTCTGCTTCTGGGTCGGCACCAGCATGTCATCCACGCAGATCGAGATGCCGGCACGCGTCGCCAGACGGAAGCCGGCTTGCATCAACTGGTCGGCAAAGACTACCGTCTCCTTCAGGCCGCAGCGACGGAAACTCTCGTCGATCAGCTTGGAGATTTCCTTCTTCTTGAGCGGCTTGTCGATGACCTTGAACGGCAGGCCCCGCGGCAGGATTTCCGATAGCAATGCGCGACCGGCGGTTGTCGAGTAACGGGTAATCTTAGGCTGCCACTGATTATCGGCATCCAGTTCGAACTCGCGAATACGCACCGAGATGCGGGCATGCAGGTCGATCTGGCGCGAATCGATAGCGCGGGTAATCTCGGCAATGTCGGTGAAGATCATGCCATTGCCGCGCGCCGTCACGTTCTCGCGGGTCGCATAGTAAAGACCCAGCACCACATCTTGCGATGGAACAATAATCGGCTGGCCGTTGGCAGGCGACAGCACGTTGTTCGACGCGAGCATCAGCGTGCGGGCTTCCATCTGCGCTTCGAGCGACAGCGGAATATGCACGGCCATCTGGTCGCCGTCGAAGTCCGCGTTGAACGCCACGCAAACCAGCGGGTGCAACTGGATTGCCTTGCCCTCGATCAGCGTGGGCTCGAAGGCCTGTATGCCAAGGCGGTGAAGCGTCGGGGCGCGGTTCAGCATCACCGGATGCTCGCGAATGACTTCTTCGAGAATATCCCAGACCACCGGGGTCTCGGCTTCGACTTCCTTCTTGGCGGCCTTGATGGTACTGGCAATGCCCATCTTTTCCAGGCGCTCGAAAATGAAGGGTTTGAACAGTTCCAGAGCCATCTTCTTCGGCAGGCCGCACTGGTGCAACTTGAGCTGCGGACCAACGACGATAACCGAACGACCGGAGTAGTCCACGCGCTTGCCCAGCAGGTTCTGGCGGAACCGACCGCCCTTGCCCTTGATCATGTCGGCGAGCGACTTGAGCGGACGTTTGTTGGCGCCAGTCATTGCCTTGCCGCGGCGACCATTGTCGAGCAGCGAGTCGACGGCTTCCTGCAGCATGCGCTTCTCGTTGCGCACGATGATGTCCGGTGCCTTCAGTTCGAGCAGGCGCTTGAGGCGGTTGTTGCGATTAATGACACGGCGATACAGGTCGTTCAGATCAGAGGTCGCGAAGCGGCCGCCATCCAGCGGCACCAGCGGGCGCAGGTCCGGCGGCAGAACCGGCAGCACTTCAAGAATCATCCATTCGGGCTTGATGCCGGACTGCTGGAAGCCCTCGAGAACCTTGAGGCGCTTGGAAATCTTCTTGCTTTTGGCTTCGGAGCCGGTGACATCGAGTTCCTGGCGCAGGGTTTCCACCAGGCGATTCAGGTCAAGGGTGCGCAGCAGTTCACGGACGCCTTCGGCACCCATCACCGCGGTGAAGTCATCGCCGTACTCTTCGACCTTGGCCAGGTAGTCGTCTTCCGTCAGCAGTTGCGCACGGTTGAGCGGCGTCATGCCCGGGTCGACCACCACGAAGGCTTCGAAGTAAAGCACGCGCTCGATATCGCGCAGAGTCATGTCCAGCACCATGCCGAGACGGCTCGGCAGGCTCTTCAGGAACCAGATATGGGCCGTCGGCGAGGCCAGCTCGATGTGTCCCATGCGCTCGCGGCGCACTTTCGATTGGGTGACTTCGACGCCACACTTTTCGCAAATTACGCCGCGATGCTTGAGGCGCTTGTACTTGCCGCAGAGGCACTCGTAGTCCTTGACCGGTCCAAAAATCTTGGCGCAGAACAGGCCATCGCGCTCGGGCTTGAAGGTACGGTAGTTGATGGTTTCCGGCTTCTTGACTTCGCCATAGGACCACGAGCGGATTTTGTCGGGCGACGCGAGACCGATGGTAATCGCGTCGAACTCTTCCTCCGCCGCCGCGTTCTGCTTGAAAAGGTCTGCAAACAGGCTCTTCATATGATTTTCTCCAGTGGGCCGCGGATCAGTAGCGCTCGAGATCGATATCGATCGCGAGTGAGCGGATTTCCTTGACCAGCACGTTGAACGATTCCGGCATGCCGGCATCGATCTTGTGCTCGCCCTTTACTATGTTTTCATAGACCTTGGTACGGCCATTGACGTCATCGGACTTGACCGTGAGCATTTCCTGCAGCACATAGGATGCGCCGTAGGCCTCCAGCGCCCAAACTTCCATTTCGCCGAAACGCTGACCGCCGAACTGCGCCTTGCCGCCCAAGGGTTGCTGGGTAACCAGACTATAGGGGCCAGTGGAGCGGGCGTGCATCTTGTCGTCGACCAGGTGGTGAAGCTTGAGCACATGCATATAACCAACGGTTACCTTGCGCTCGAACGCCTCTCCGGTGCGACCGTCGAACAACTCGACCTGACCGCTGTTGGGCAGCCCTGCCAGTTCCAGCATGGCCTTGATCTCGGACTCGTGAGCACCGTCGAACACCGGGGTCGCGAACGGAACGCCACCTTGCAGGTTCTCCGCCAGCTCCAAGACCTCCTTATCGGTCAGGCCATCAATATCCTCGCTACGCCCGGACGAGTTGTAAATCTTGTTCATGAACTTGCGAATTTCGGCCGCTGCCACCTGCTTGCGCAGCATTTCTCCGATTCGCAGCCCCAGGCCCTTGCCAGCCCAGCCAAGGTGGGTCTCAAGAATCTGCCCGATGTTCATCCGCGAAGGGACGCCCAGAGGATTTAGAACGATGTCCATCGGCGTGCCATCAGCCATGTGCGGCATGTCTTCGATCGGCACGATCTTGGATACGACGCCCTTGTTGCCGTGACGGCCCGCCATCTTGTCTCCAGGCTGAAGGCGGCGCTTGACGGCAAGATAGACCTTGACCATCTTCTGCACACCGGGCGGCAATTCGTCACCCTGCGTCAGCTTCTTTCTCTTCGCCTCGAAGGCGACATCGAAGTCCTTGCGCGTCTGATCGATGCTGTCGCGCAGACTTTCAAGCTGCTGCTGGGCCTCCTCGTCGACCAGGGAGATGTCGAACCAATGGTAGTGCTCAAGCGATGCCAGGTAGTCCTTGGTGATCTTGGTACCCTTGACCAGCTTCTTCGGTCCTTTCGCGGCAGGCTTGTTCACTAGCAGCTTTTCAATCCGCGAGAAAGTGTCGCGCTCGACGATGCGCATCTGGTCAGCGAGATCCTGCTTGTAGCCGCGCAGCATGTCGTCGATGATCGACTGGGCACGCTTATCGCGCTCGATACCTTCTCGGGTGAAAACCTGAACGTCAATCACGGTACCAATCATGCCGGACGGCACGCGCAGCGACGTATCCTTCACGTCAGATGCCTTTTCACCAAAGATGGCACGCAGCAGCTTCTCTTCCGGCGTCAGCTGTGTCTCCCCCTTGGGGGTGACCTTGCCGACCAGCACGTCGCCGGCCTCGACTTCGGCACCGATATAGACGATACCGGATTCGTCGAGACGACCGAGTTGCGATTCGCCCAGCGTTGCGATGTCGCGCGTAATTTCCTCGGCACCCAGCTTGGTGTCGCGGGCAACGACGGTCAGCTCCTCAATATGCACCGAGGTGAAGCGGTCATCGGCGACAACCCGTTCGGAGATCAGGATCGAATCCTCAAAGTTGTAGCCGTTCCAGGGCATGAAGGCGACCATCATGTTCTGCCCCAGCGCCAACTCACCCAGATCGGTTGAGGCCCCGTCAGCAACGACGTCGCCCTTGGCGATCAGGTCGCCGACCTTGACGATGGGGCGCTGATTGATGTTGGTATTCTGGTTCGACCGCGTGTATTTGATCAGGTTGTAGATGTCGACGCCGACTTCACCCGGAACCGTCTCGTTGTCATTGACGCGAACCACGATCCGGTTGGCATCGATGTAATCGACCACGCCGCCACGCAAGGCCTGCACGGCCGTGCCCGAGTCGACCGCAACGGTGCGCTCGATGCCGGTACCGACCAGGGCCTTTTCCGGACGCAGGCAGGGTACGGCCTGGCGTTGCATGTTGGCGCCCATCAGTGCCCGGTTCGCGTCATCGTGCTCAAGGAAGGGAATCAGTGATGCCGCAACAGAAACGATCTGGCTCGGCGCCACGTCCATGTACTGGACCTCCGGCGGCTCCTTCAGCTCGAACTCGCCCTTGAAACGGCAAGAAACCAGCGCATCGCTGAGCTTGCCCTTCTTATCGAGTTGCGCATTAGCCTGGGCAATGACGTACTTGCCTTCCTCGATCGCCGAAAGGTATTCGATATCGTTGGTGACCGAACTGTTCTCCACCCGGCGATAAGGCGTCTCCATGAAGCCGTACTCGTTGGTGCGGGCAAAGAGTGCGAGCGAGTTGATCAGGCCGATGTTTGGGCCTTCCGGCGTTTCGATCGGGCACACACGGCCGTAGTGGGTCGGATGCACGTCGCGCACTTCAAAGCCGGCGCGCTCGCGCGTCAAGCCGCCCGGGCCAAGGGCCGAGACGCGGCGCTTGTGGGTGATTTCCGACAGCGGGTTGGTTTGGTCCATGAACTGCGAAAGCTGACTGGAACCGAAGAACTCCTTGATCGCCGCCGAAATCGGCTTCGCATTAATCAGGTCGTGCGGCATCAGGTTGTCGCTTTCGGCCTGATTCAAGCGCTCCTTGACGGCACGCTCGACGCGAACCAGACCGGCGCGGAACTGGTTTTCCGCCAGTTCACCAACCGAACGCACACGACGGTTGCCGAGGTGATCGATGTCGTCGACTTCGCCACGGCCATTGCGCAATTCGACCAGAATGCGCACCACATCGACGATGTCGTCGTTTGACAGCGTGCCCGAGCCTTCGATTTCCTCGCGGCCGACGCGGCGGTTGAACTTCATGCGTCCGACAGCCGAAAGGTCGTAGCGCTCTTCGGAATAGAACAGGCCGTGGAACAGATTCTCCACCGCGTCTTCGGTAGGCGGCTCGCCGGGGCGCATCATGCGGTAGATGGCGACACGCGCGGCCCACTGGTCAGCGGTTTCGTCCATGCGCAAGGTGGAAGAAATGTACGCGCCGCGGTCGAGGTCGTTGACGTAGAGCGTCTGCGCCTGCTCGACTCCAGCGATTACCAATTTGGTCAACAGCTCCTCGGTCACCTCGTCGTTCGCATTGGCAAGGATTTCGCCGGTTTCCGGACTGATGATGTTATGGGCGATGACACGTCCGATGATGAATTCATCCGGCACCAGAATTTTCTTGATCCCGGCATCGGCCATTTCGCGGATATGCTTGACGGTGATGCGCTTGTCCTTGGCGACGATAAGCTTGCCGGCCTTGTCAACGATGTCGAACTTGGCGACCTCACCGCGCAGCCTCTCGGGGACCACCTCAAAAGACGTACCCTTCTTTGCAAAGTGGAATGTGTCGAACTCGAAGAAATTCGCCAGGATCTGCTCATGCGTCAGGCCGATCGACTTGAGCAGAATGGTCACCGGCATCTTGCGGCGTCGGTCGATACGGAAGTAGAGAATGTCCTTCGGGTCAAACTCGAAGTCCAGCCAGGAGCCGCGATAGGGAATGATGCGTGCCGAGAAAAGCAGCTTGCCCGAGCTGTGGGTCTTGCCCTTGTCGTGCTCGAAAAACACGCCGGGAGAACGGTGCAGCTGGGAAACAATGACACGTTCGGTTCCGTTGATGACGAAGGAACCCGTGGTGGTCATCAGGGGGATCTCGCCCATGTATAGCGGCTGATCTTCCTTGACTTCCTTGACTGCCTTTGTCTCACGGTCAAGGAGTTCGAGGCGGACCTTTGCACGCAGCGGGCTGGCGAATGTCAGACCGCGCTGCTGGCACTCCTTGACGTCGAAAGTCGGCTCGCCGAGCATGTACTCGACAAAATGCAGGCGCGCGTTCCCGGAATGGGCGACGATCGGGAATATCGAGGTGAAGGCGGCTTGCAGGCCCTCGTTGCGACGCTGGGCCGGAGGCACGTCAGCTTGCAGGAAGCGCGTATAGGACTCGATTTGCGTCGCCAGGAGGAAAGGCACGTCAAGGACGTTGGCCCGCTTGGCAAAGCTTTTGCGAATACGCTTTTTCTCGGTATAGGAATACGCCATGGTGGCTCCGTTCAGGATTCAGACGTCAAGGTCAAATGACAGCACTGGGGCAAACTGGTTCAGCACTCTCGTTTGACTTTCACATCCATTGCTAGGGGAATCGTCCCGATACTTGTGATTTTGCAAGCACAAAAGCGGGTTGGCGGCACGGCCGCCAACCCGCGATCGCGTTGCAATTACTTGATTTCGACCTTGGCGCCGGCATCCTCGAGTTGCTTCTTGAGGGCTTCGGCGTCGGCCTTGTTGATGCCTTCCTTGACAGCCTTCGGTGCGCCATCCACCAGATCCTTCGCTTCCTTGAGGCCGAGACCCGTGGCAGCGCGAACGACCTTGATCGCTTCAACCTTCTTTTCGCCCGCAGCCAGCAACATCACGGTGAATTCGGTCTGCTCTTCGACAGCAGCGGCAGCGGCAGCCGGGGCGGCAACGGCAACAGCCGCCGCAGCAGCGGAAACGCCGAACTTGACTTCCATTTCCTTGATCAGTTCGGACAGTTCGAGAACGGTCATGCCAGCGATGGCATCGAGAATTTCAGCTTTGCTTACAGCCATGATTACAACTCCTGAATGAATGTTTGGTTCAATTAAAAACGATTACGCAGTCTCTTTGGCGTCGCGCACGGCGGCGAGGCCCCGGACAAACTTCGTCGGGACTTCGTTCAAGGTGCGGACGAACTGTGTGATCGGTGCCTGCATGGTGCCGAGGAGCTTGGACAGCAACTCCTCGCGGCTCGGCATCGTCGCCAGCGCCTTGACTCCAGCTGCGTCCATGACGTAGTTGGGCATTGCGCCGATTTTGATGGTGAGCTTGTCGTTACCCTTGGCAAAGTCGTTGAGCAGCTTGGCAGCGGCCACCGGATCTTTGGAAATTCCATAGATCATGGGGCCCACCAGCTTCGCAGACAAACCTTCGAACGGCGTGCCGGCAATGGCACGACGAACCAGGGTATTTTTGACTACACGCAGATACACACCGGACTTGCGTGCGTTGGCACGCAGGGCGGTGAGATCGACCACTCCGAGACCACGGTACTCTGCGACGATGATCGACTGGGCATTCGCGACTTCTGCGGATACTTCGGCAACTACCGTCTTCTTGTCGTCAAGATTGAGACTCACGGTCAACTCCTTTTAAACCCCAGCACCGAAAAGTCGGTGCTGGCGAAACGGCGACCTTCATTCAGGAACCTGGATTCCGTCATCGGGTAACGCCATCTACGCCGGCTTTGCAACGATGTTCTGTCGCCTCGATTAAGTCCTCGCGGACACCTGCGGTCTTTGATAACCTGCCGCGCCATTCGCCAAACCGCGCGAACAACGCGACAGCCCAAAGTTCTTTACGCTTGCGCGCTCAGGCTGGCCTGATCCACGCGAATGCCGGCGCCCATGGTGCTGGACAGCGACACTTTCTTCAGATACACGCCCTTCGACGCCGCCGGCTTGGCCTTTTGCAAGGCCTCGATCAGGGCGGAAAGGTTGGTCTTCAGCGAGTCGACGCTGAACGACGCGCGGCCGATGGTGCAGTGGATGATGCCGGCCTTGTCGGTGCGGTATTGCACCTGACCCGCCTTGGCATTCTTCACCGCGGTGGTGACATCCATGGTGACCGTCCCGACCTTCGGGTTCGGCATCAGTCCGCGAGGACCAAGGATCTGGCCCAACGCGCCGACGACCTTCATGGCGTCCGGGGTGGCAATGACGATGTCGAAATTCATGTTGCCGGCCTTGACTTCGGCGGCCAGATCGTCGAATCCGACAATGTCGGCACCGGCAGCCCTGGCATCTTCGGCCTTGGCACCCTGGGCGAACACGGCGACCCGCACGGTCTTGCCGGTACCGGCCGGCAATACGACGGAGCCGCGCACCAGCTGATCGGATTTTTTGGCATCGATACCCAGATTGACAGAAACATCAATCGACTCGTCGAACTTGGCAGTGGCGCCTTCCTTGACAAGGCCGAGGGCATCGGCCAAAGGGTAGGCCTTACTGCGGTCAACCTTGGCCAGAACGGCCTGCAAGCGCTTGGATTGTTTGGCCATGATCAGAGCCCCTCCACGGTGATGCCCATGCTGCGGGCGGAACCCGCGATGGTGCGAACGGCGGCTTCGAGGTCGGCCGCGGTCAGATCCTTCATCTTGGTCCTGGCGATTTCCTCGGCCTGAGCTTTTGTGATCTTGCCGACCTTGTCGGTATGGGGCTTGGGCGAACCCTTGGTGATGCCAGCCGCCTTCTTGATCAGGATCGTCGCCGGCGGCGTCTTCATGATGAAGGTGAAGCTCTTGTCAGCGAAGGCGGTGATCACCACGGGAATCGGCAGGCCCGGCTCCAGACCCTGGGTCTGGGCATTGAAGGCCTTGCAGAATTCCATGATGTTGAGGCCGCGCTGGCCCAGTGCCGGACCGATCGGGGGCGAGGGATTGGCCTTGCCTGCCGGTACCTGCAGCTTGATGTAACCGATTATCTTCTTTGCCATGAAGGCTCCTGATTAAAGTGAGTCGTAACGCGCTTTCATGCGCCCGAACGGACGTGCTACTTGCGCTCCTCGTTGCCGCAGAACTACCGGAACCAGCCGCTGCGGCGCGGCCTCGAAAACCTTAGGCCTTCTCGACCTGGGCAAACTCGAGTTCCACGGGCGTAGCGCGACCAAAGATGGTCACGGAAACCCGCAGACGGCTTTTCTCGTAATTGACTTCCTCAACGTTGCCGTTGAAATCGGTGAACGGGCCTTCCTTGATCCGAACCATCTCGCCAACCTCGAACAGAACCTTGGGACGCGGCTTTTCGACGCCATCCTGCACCTGTTGCATGATCTTGTTGACCTCCTTCTCGGAGATCGGCGTCGGCTTGGTCGAGGTCCCGCCGACAAAGCCGGTAACCTTGGGCGTACTCTTGACCAGATGCCAGGAGTCGTCGTCCATGTCCATCTCGACGAGAACATAGCCAGGGAAGAACTTCCGCTCGGAAATGCTCTTCTGGCCGTTCTTCATCTCGATCACTTCTTCGACCGGAACCAGCACCTGGCCGAACTTGTCCTGCATGGCAGCGCGGGTGATGCGCTCCAGCAAGGCACGCTGCACGGACTTTTCAAATCCGGAATAGGCGTGAACGACATACCAGCGTTTTGTCATTATTTCTTCCAGCCCAGAACCAGGTCGTAGAGAACCCATTCAAGGGTCTTGTCTGTCAGCCACAGCACGATGGCCATTGCAAGCACGAAAGCGAACACGATGCCGGTGGATTGCATGGTTTCCTTGCGCGAAGGCCAGACCACCTTCTTCGTTTCGACCACGGCTTCCTGGCTGAAATCGAAGAAACGCTGGCCCGGCGCCGTAAACCATGCAACGGCAGCACCCGCACCCAGACCCGCGAGCACGGACAGTACCCGCAGAATCATCGGCTTGTCGCCAAGCAAGTAGAACCCAGCCACGCCAGCCACTACCAACAACAACGCCAGCATGAACTTCAGTTTATCGGCCATAAATTTCTGTTTCGCGCAAATGCTTCAAATCAGTGGCAGGGGCAGAGGGAATCGAACCCCCAACCTGCGGTTTTGGAGACCGCCGCTCTGCCAATTGAGCTATACCCCTGCGGCAGAGACTACAGGGCGACACCCCGTTCCCGGCGTGCCGCCCAAAATCCTAAGCTGCGCTTGGTTATTCGATGACCTTGGCGACGACACCGGCGCCGACGGTACGACCGCCTTCACGGATGGCGAAACGCAGGCCTTCTTCCATCGCGATCGGGGCAATCAGCCTCACCACCATCTGCACGTTGTCTCCCGGCATCACCATCTCCGTCCCGGCCGGCAGTTCGATGCTGCCCGTGACG
>CAJBYR010000343.1 GCA_903959855.1 uncultured beta proteobacterium | reverse complement strand
GGGCGTCTCCCGCACCCCCGTGCGCGAAGCCCTGGCCCGCCTCGAAAGCGAAGGCATGATCGTGGTCGAAGGGCGCGGCTTTGTCGTCCCCGAACTCACCGATGCCGACATCGAAGAGATCTACCAGCTGCGCTTCCTGCTCGAGCCCGCGGCAGCCAGTATTGCCGTGGCCGAGGTCAGCAGCCCGACCGATCTGGCCAGCATGTCTTCGGCCGTGGATGACGCCGTGGCCGCCGAAAAGAACGGCGACTTCCGCGCCTTTCTTGAAGCCAACAGCCGTTTCCACAATGCCTGGCGAGCGCTGGTCCCCAACCGCCGCATGTCCAAGCTGCTCGACCAGTATGTCGGCCACGTGCGCTTCCTGCGCGTGCTGACGCTGGGCGACGCGGGCGCGCGCAAGGCCGCGCTGACCGGCATGAAGGCGATCCACGCCGCCTTCCGCAAGCGCGATGCCGAAGCCGCCGCTGCAGCGATGCACAAGCACCTCGAAACCGCCAAGCATTACCTGGTGCTGGCCATCGAGCAGATCGAAAAGGAAAAGGCCGCCGAGGCCAACCCGCTGCCGGCGATCGAGCCCCCGGCGGCCGAACCGGCCACCCGGCGCAGCACACGCAGTTAGCCGCACCGCCACGCAGCGCCACGGACCACGATTTCTCTAACCAGCTTCCGGAGCACCATGGACTACAAAGCAGAAATACCCTACGGCGCCTACTGGAGCACCCCCTTCGCCCGATGGCAGGGCAGCTTTGCCAACCTGCACAGTGTCGAATTCGCCGCCCATGTGGCCAAGGCGGAACTCGCCAGGCGCAAGATTGACCCCAAGCTGTTCGACTATGGCGTGCTGGGCTTTTCGGTGCCGCAGAAGCATTCCTTCTACGGCCTGCCCTGGCTCACCGGCCTGATCGGTGCCGGCCAGGCCGGCGGCCCGACGCTGATGCAGGCCTGCGCCACCGGCGTGCGCACCGTGCTCGCGGCGGCACAGGAAATCGAAGTCGGCATGTCCGAGGTGGCGCTGGCCATCAATTGCGACCGTACCTCGAACGGCCCGCACATGTTTTACCCCAACCCCAAGGGTCCGGGCGGTACCGGGGATTCCGAAAACTGGGTGATGGACAGCTTCAACTGCGACCCGCTCGGCCCCCACGCCATGCTGCAGACGGCGGAAAACGTTGCCGCCAAGCACGGCATCGCCACCGCCGAACAGCACGCGCTGGTGCTGCGCCGCGAAGAGCAATACCGCATGTGCCTGGAAAACGACTCGGCCTTCCTCAAGCGCTTCATGACCCTGCCTTTCGACGTTCCGACCCCCAACTTCAAGAAGTCGGCCGGCAGCATGGCCGGCGACGAAGGCATTTCGCATTCCACGGCCGAGGGCCTGGCCAAGCTTAAGCCTGTGATGCCCGGCGGCTGCGTCACCTTCGGCGGACAGACCCATCCGGCGGACGGCAATGCCGCGATCATCGTCACCAGCCGCGAGAAGGCCCGCGAGTTGTCGAAGGACCCGAAGATCGCCGTGCGCCTGCATGGCTTCGGCCTTGCCCGCGTGCCGGTGGCCTTCATGCCCGAAGCCACGGTGCCGGCGGCGCAGCGCGCCCTGGCCCAGGCCGGCAAGAAGATTTCCGAGATGAAGG
Organism: uncultured beta proteobacterium; assembly: GCA_903959855.1. Classification (GTDB taxonomy): domain Bacteria; phylum Pseudomonadota; class Gammaproteobacteria; order Burkholderiales; family Rhodocyclaceae; genus Sulfuritalea. The sequence goes on along the minus strand of CAJBYR010000343.1, from coordinate 3,068 downwards.
CGATCAAGACCCACAACCCCTTCGCGGTGAATGACCTCTATTTCGCCAGGCAGACGGGCTGCGACCTCAACACCATGAACAACTACGGCTGTTCGCTGGTCTGGGGCCACCCGCAGGCGCCGATGGGCACCCGCGCCATCATCGAGCTGATCGAGGAACTGGCCATGAAGGGCGGCGGCTTCGGCCTGTTCACCGGCTGTGCGGCGGGCGACACGGCGATGTCGGTGGTGCTGGAAGTCGGCAACGCCAAGTAAGCGCACGACCATGCTGGCCGACTGGATAGCGAACAACGCCGGAAGCGTTCCGGACAAGACCGCCATCCGCTTTTCCGGGCAGGATATTTCCTATGCCGGGTTCGCCGCCATGATCGAGCGCATTACGTCAGCGCTGGCGGGATCCGGGATCAAGCGCGGCGACTGCGTCGCCTTCCTCGGCTTCAACAGCCCGGAGCTGCTGGCGCTGTTCTTCGCCTGCGCCAGGCTGGGTGCGCTGTTCATGCCGCTCAACTGGCGGCTGGCCGCCCCCGAGCACAAGCAGATGCTGCGGGACTGCCCGCCCAAGGTGCTGATCGTCGAGCCCGACTTCATTGCCCAGACCAACTCCATTGGTGATGCGCTGGCCGGCATCCGCCTCGTTGCATTTGGCACGAACGCGCCCGGCTGGACGGCATGGGACGAATTCCTTGGCCACGACGCGATACCGGCACCGCGCGATGCAATAGCAGACGAGGACACGCCGCTGCTGATCTGCTACACCTCGGGCTCCACCGGCAAGCCCAAGGGCGTGCTGCTCTCCCAGCGCGCCATCGTCTGCAATGCCGCCAACAGCGAGCACATGCACGACCTGAGCGGCGACGACGTGATCCTCAATACCCTGCCGCTGTTCCATGTCGGCGGGCTCAACAACCTCACCACGCCGGCATTGCAGGCCGGCTGCACCGTGGTGCTGCATGCCAAGTTCGATCCCGAGGCCACCTTCGATAGCCTGGAACGCGAAGGCATCACGCTGACCGTCCTGGTGCCCGCCCAGCTCGACATGATGATGGCGAATCGCCGTTGGACCAGCGCCGACTTTTCGAGCCTGCGCATGATCACCACCGGATCGAGCATCGTGCCGCGCCATGTCATCCACGCGGTGCACGACAAGGGCGTGCCCCTGGTGCAGGTGTATGGCGCTACCGAAACCTGCCCGATCGCCGTATATCTCAAGGCCGACGAGGCGATGCGCAAGGTGGGCTCGACCGGCCGCGTCGGCCGCCACTGCCAGTTGCGCCTGGTGGACAAGGACGGGCTCGATGTCGCCCAGGGTGTCACCGGCGAAATCCTGATCAAGGGCAACAACGTCATGAGCGGCTACTGGCAGGCGCCGCAGGCCACGGCCGCGGTGCTCAAGGACGGATGGTTTAGCAGCGGCGACATGGGGCACCTCGACGAGGAAGGCTTCCTGTATGTCGATGGCCGCAGCAAGGACATGATCATTTCCGGCGGCGAGAACATCTACCCGGCCGAGATCGAAAACCTGCTGATCGAATCGCCGGAGATCGCCGAAGCCTCGGTGATCGGCCGACCCGATCCGCGCTGGGGCGAGATCGTGGTCGCCGTGGTGGTGCCGAAGGCGAACAGCACGATCAGCAGCGAACAGGTGCTGAAGCTGCTCGAAGGACGCATCGCCCGCTTCAAGCATCCCAAGGAAGTCGTGCTGGTCAAGGCATTGCCCAAGACCGCGCTTGGCAAGATCCGCAAGGAAGAAGTGCGGCACATGGTCGCGCAAACCGCCTGAACCCGGGACAACCAGATGAATATACGGAGCAGAACACATGGCGCTTAAGATCGGCATCGATGTCGGCGGCACCTTCACGGACTTTGTCGTCACCCGTGACGACGCCGAGCCGGCGATTTTCAAGACGCTGTCCACCCCGTCGGATCCTTCGATCGCGGTGGTCAACGGCCTGACGGACATCGCCGCCAGCATGAATCCGCCGCTGTCGCTGGAGGCCTTTGCGCCGACCATCGACACCATCGTGCACGGCACCACGGTGACCACCAACGCCACGCTGACCGGCACCGGCGCCAAGTGCGGCCTGCTGACCACCGAGGGTGTGCGCGACGCCCTGGAAATGCGCCGCGGCATCCGCGAAGAGCAGTACAACAACCGCTATACCAACGTGAAACCCCTAGTGCCGCGCTATCTGCGCGCCGGCATCACGGGGCGGCTGGACCGCGACGGCAAGGAAACCACGTCGCTCGACCTCGAACAGATCAAACAGGCCATCGCCCTGTTCAAGCAGGAAAATGTTTCGGCGGTGTCGATCTGCTTCATGAACTCCTTCGCCAACCCGGCGCACGAACAGGCAGCGGCGGAACTGGTGAAGAAGGAAATGCCCGGCGCCTACCTTTCGGTATCGACCGACCTGCTGCCCTCGATCCGCTTTTACGAGCGCGTCAGCACCACGGCGCTGAATTCCTACGTCGGGCCGAAGCTCAACCACTATCTCGATCAGCTGGTCGGCCGCCTCAAGGGCATCGGCTTCAAGAATTTGCTCCTGATCATGCAGTCCAACGGCGGTGTCATCACGCCCCAACTGGCGCGCGAAAAGGCTGCCCTGACGCTGCTCTCCGGTCCCGCCGGCGGCCCCGGCGCCGGCCTGTTCTACGTGCGACTGCACGGTCAGAACAAGTGCATCACCACCGACATGGGCGGCACCAGCTTTGAAGCCTCGGTAGCGGTCGATGCACCGATGATCAAGAACGACGGCGAGATCGCCCGCCACAAGATCGCCCTGCCCATGCTCGACATCCACACCATCGGCGCCGGCGGCGGCTCGATCGGCTGGCTCGACGAAGGCGGCATGCTGCGCATGGGCCCGCAAAGCGCCGGCGCCGCTCCCGGCCCGGCCTGTTACAGCCAGGGCGGCAAGCTGCCGGCCACCACCGACGCCAACGTGGTGCTGGGCTACCTCGACCCCGGCTTCTTCGCCGGTGGCAGGATGAAGCTCGATGCCGCCGCCGCGCGCGCCGCGATCGAGGAACACATCGCCAAGCCGATGGGCCTCTCGGTCGAGGAAGCCG
>CAJBYR010000342.1 GCA_903959855.1 uncultured beta proteobacterium | reverse complement strand
GGTCGCGGGGCTGGTGACCGAGATTGCGTCGGCCTCGCGCGAGCAGAGTTCGGGCATCGAGCAGACCACCCAGGCGGTGGGCCAGATGGACGAGGTGACGCAGCAGAACGCGGCGCTGGTGGAACAAGCGGCGGCGGCGGCGGAGAGCCTGGAAGAGCAGGCGCGTGGCCTGGTGCAGACGGTCTCGATGTTCAAGCTCGATGAGAGTGCGGGACGCAACCTGCCGGCTCGCGTGCTGCGCGATGCAACCCCGCGTCAGTTGCCGCCGGCCAGTTCCACTGCGCGCCCCGCCCCCCGTTCCGCTCCCTCGATCGGCCGCAAGGCTCCTCCTCCCCATCTCGCCGATTCCAACGAACAGTGGGAAGAGTTCTGATCACATCCTTCAATCTTTGAAAGTCGGCACTGACGATACGGCGATGGTGCATGCGCCATCGCCCGCCGCAAACCCGGGTCAAGCAAGGACATGGCAACAGCAGGAGAAACACGCGAACGCGAGTTCCATTTCACGGATTCGGACTTCGAGCGCGTCCGCAAGCTGATCTACAAGCACGCCGGCATTTCGCTGGCGCCGATCAAGCGCGACATGGTGTACAGCCGGCTCGCGCGGCGCCTGCGCGCGCTGGGCATCGCCAGCTTCGGCGAATACCTCGCCCATCTCGAAGCCAACGACGACACCGAGCGCGAGACCTTCGTCAATTCGCTGACCACGAATCTCACCTCCTTCTTCCGCGAGGCGCACCACTTCGACATCCTGCTGCGCCACTTGCAGACCATAAGCCACCGGCCGATCCGCGTCTGGTGCTCGGCCGCCTCGACCGGCGAAGAGCCCTACACCCTGGCCATGACTGCCTGCGAGGCCTTCGACAGCCTGACGCCGCCGGTATCCATCGTCGCCAGCGACATCGACACCAATGTGCTGGCCACCGCGGAAAAGGGCGTCTATCCGCTCGAGCGAGTGGAGAAGCTGAGCCGCGAGCGCCTGCGTCGCTTCTTCCTCAAGGGTACCGGTGCCCAGGCCGGCTACGCCCGCGTCCGCCCCGAGCTGCAAAAGCTGCTCAACTTCACGCGCATCAATCTGCTCGACGCGCGCCTGCCGCTGCAAGGGCCCTTCGACGTGATGTTCTGCCGCAACGTGATGATCTACTTTGACAAGCCCACACAGTACGCGATCCTGCAAAAGTTCGTGCCCCTGCTGCGCGAGGAAGGCCTGCTGTTCGCCGGCCATTCCGAAAGCTTCCTGCACGCTGCCGACCTGTTCCACTCGCTCGGCCGCACCGTGTATGAACGCGCCGATCACGGCCGCCGGGCGAGGATCTGACGATGGATGCGGGTTACGTCGAACACCTGGCGGGCAATCGCTACTTCGATCCGACCTTCGGCTCGGAGGCGGTGAAGGTGCTGCCGGGGGAATACTTCGTCACCACCACCGACATGCTGCTGGTGACCGTGCTCGGTTCCTGCGTTTCGGCCTGCATCCGCGACAAGGCCAAGGGCATTGGCGGCATGAACCATTTCATGCTCGCCGATTCCGGCGAGGCCAGCCCCAACTCGGCTTCGGCACGCTACGGCACGTATGCCATGGAAATCCTGATCAACCACCTGATCAAGCTCGGCGCCCGGCGCGACAGCCTGGAAGCCAAAATTTTCGGCGGCGGCCGCGTCATGGCCGCGCTGTCAAGCTCCAACGTCGGCGAACGCAACTGCAGCTTCGTGCTCGACTTCCTGCGCACCGAGGGCATCCCCGTTTCGGCGCGCGACCTGCTCGACGTCTATCCGCGCAAGGTGTATTTCTTCCCCAATACCGGCCGCGTGCTGGTGAAAAAGCTGACCCGCATGCACAACGACACCCTGGTCAAGCGCGAACGCGAATACGCCGCGCGCCTCACCGAAACGCCGATTGGCGGCGAGATCGAACTGTTCTGATCATGGGCATCAAGGTACTCATCGTCGACGACTCGGCCCTGATGCGGGCGCTGCTGACTGAAATCATCGACGGCGCGGAAGACCTGGAAGTCGTCGGCTCCGCGCCCGATCCGATCGCCGCGCGCGAGATGATCAAGGCGCTGAATCCCGATGTACTGACGCTCGACGTCGAAATGCCGCGCATGGACGGCCTGGAGTTCCTCGACCGTCTGATGCGCCTGCGGCCGATGCCGGTGATCATGATTTCCTCATTCACCGCCGCAGGTTCGGAAGTCACCCTGCGCGCGCTGGAGCTTGGCGCCGTCGACTACCTGGCCAAACCCCAGGCCGGCAACCTCGCCGTGCTGCAAGCCTATGCCGACGAGATCCGCGACAAGATCCGCGCCGCCGCCAGCGCGAAACCAAAGGCTCCGCCACGCAGCGCCACAGCGCCGGCGCCGACTTTTGCCCCGGCCACCGCCAATTTTTCGCCGCGCCTGCTGAACGAGATGGTGATCGGGATCGGCGCCTCGACGGGCGGCACCGAAGCGATCAAGGATGTGCTGGTCGCCCTGCCCGGAGACATGCCGCCCATCCTCATGGTGCAGCACATGCCGGAAACGTTCACGCCCTCCTTCGCGCGCCGGCTCGACAGCCTGTCGAAGCTCACCGTGATCGAGGCCCACGGCGGCGAACGCCTCAAGCCCGGCATGGCTTACCTGGCGCCGGGACACTCGCACATGCGGGTGCGCAAGAGTGCGGGCGGCTACGTGCTGGAGCTGTCACAGGACGAGCCGGTGAACCGCCATCGACCGGCCGCCGACGTACTCTTTCATTCGCTGGCCGAGCAACTCGGCAAGCGCGCACTGGGAATGATCCTCACCGGCATGGGCAAGGACGGCGCTCAAGGCCTGCTCGCCATGCGCCATGCCGGCGCCTGGAATATCGGCCAGGACCAGGCCTCCTGCGTGGTCTATGGCATGCCGCGCGAAGCGGCGATCATCGGCGCGCTCGACGCCGTTGCCCCCCTGGCGCAGATTCCGCGCGAGTTGCTGGCTAGACTGAAGCAACTCGACAGCCACTGAAGGGCCGGCGGAAAATTCGGGCGACCGTGCCAGTACGAACGAGACAAACGCACCAACTTCATTTAACGCCGTGCCAGCGAACTTCGCCCATTCTGACGCCCGCATCAACTCCCTGCTTGAGGATGCCGGCGTCGGGACATGGTAGTGCCACCACGCCACGGGACAAGTCAGATTACGTGGTGTTCCAACCAAATCGAGTCGAAAACTAAACTACCCCATACGGGCAGGGCACGTGGTCCTATTCGTGAGGGTGCCAAGCGTCTCTTGCAGGTAACACAGTAACCACCGGCAGCTACCTTGCAGTAACGGAATTCAACGGCTGCAATCCGGCCCCGAACTTGAAGGGGCCACTGAGTGCAACGTGCCCAAACCTGCCGCTGGATGAAGCTGGAAGCGGACCGTCGCCTCGCCCCCAGAAAACGAAAAGCAGCCGTTCGTTAGTCGAAGGCAATCTTGTCGGCTCGACCGCGGGTGTGCAGCGTCAACAGCCATTAGGGGACAGTTTTGCCGTCGTCTTCGTACTCGGTGTTAACGGCGTCGGATTTCCGTACAGATTTGGCGGCGGCGAGTTGGGAGCGCGGTGATCCGGTAGTGAATTTGGTTTTTGAATGTCAGGCATGAATATGCCGGTTTTACGATGTGCTGCCCGCAGGGCTTCCGGCGG
>CAJBYR010000341.1 GCA_903959855.1 uncultured beta proteobacterium | reverse complement strand
CGGGTGGCAACGCCTATGGTTACGGTTGTCATGTCACGGTCTCCAGTTGTCGACGGCAGTCCAGAAATCCACCAACAGTTTGTCGAGCGAAGCGAAGGAATACGGCGCTTCCTTTCCATTCCGGTGGATGTGGTCGCCCTTACCGGTTTCGTTGTCGAAACGCAGCACGCAAACGCCATCCACCACGTAAGCGAGGCTGTACTTGAGCTTGTGCTGGCTACCCGGCAGCGATTCCGAGAGCTTGAACACCCGTATAGCGACGAAGGCATTGCCGCCTTGGGGGTACCTGTCATCGAGGATGGGTACGGCCTTCATGTTGCTCATCTTATCAACACGCTTGGGTGTTGTAAATGGAAGCAACAGCGACGAGAGGGGGCGATGGCATGCCAACGTTTGGTCGCCGTGTTGCCAACTCCCTCGCTAACCTCGGGGTACCTGCGCCGTCCGCAATGGATATCGCCTCCGGCTCAGCCGGAGGAATAACTTTCAGGCCTTCGCGTTAACTGCCGAAGAAATCCCGCACGCGGTCCAGCCAGCTTTGCGCCTTGGGGTTGTGCCGCGAGGCATTGCCCTGGCTGATCTCTTCGAACTCTTGCAATAGCTCCTTCTGTCGCTCGGTCAGGCTCACCGGGGTCTCCAGCACTACATGGCAGAGCAGGTCGCCGTGGGCGATCGAGCGCACGCCCTTGATGCCTTTGCCGCGCAGGCGGAAGACCTTGCCGGTCTGGGTTTCGGCCGGCACCTTGAGCTTGGCCACGCCGTCGAGTGTCGGGATCTCGATCTCGCCGCCGAGCGCCGCGACGGTGAAGCTCACCGGCATCTCGCAATGCAGGTCGTCGTGGTCGCGCTGGAATACCGCGTGCGCCTTGAGGTGGATCTGCACGTAGAGATCGCCCGGCGGGCCGCCATTGACCCCGGGTTCGCCCTCGCCGGTCAATCGTATCCGGTCGCCCTCGTCGATGCCGGCGGGAATCTTGACCGAGAGCGTCTTGTGCTGCTTGACGCGCCCGGCGCCATGGCAACTGCCGCAGGGGTCGGCGACATAGCGACCGGTGCCGTGGCATTTTGGACAAGTCTGCTGGATCGAGAAAAACCCTTGTTGCATGCGCACCTGGCCGTGGCCGGCACAGGTGGGGCAGGTCTTGGGTTCGGTACCTTTCTTGGCGCCGCTGCCGCTGCAGGCTTCGCAACTGGCCATGGTCGGGATGCGGATGCGCGTTTCGGTGCCGCGCGCTGCGTCTTCCAGCGTGACTTCCAGGTTGTAGCGCAGGTCGGCGCCGCGATAGACATTGGAACGTCCGCCACCACCGCGTTGCCCGCCAGCGCCGAAGATGTCGCCGAAGATGTCGGAAAATGCGTCGGCGAAGCCACCCATGCCGGCGCCGCCCGCACCGGCTTGCGGGTCGACCCCGGCATGGCCGTACTGGTCGTAGGCGGGGCGCTTCTGCGGATCGGAGAGGATCTCGTAGGCCTCCTTGGCTTCCTTGAACTGCTCTTCCGCCTTGGGGTTGTCCGGATTGCGGTCCGGATGATGCTTCATGGCCAGCTTGCGGTAGGCCTTCTTGATTTCGTCGTCCGCAGCGTCGCGGTTGACCCCGAGAACTTCGTAGTAGTCGCGCTTTTTTGCCATGATTTTCTATCTGTCAGTCTTGTGCAAAGGCCGAGGCAAGCGGCGACCGGGTCGTCCGCTTGCACTCGGCCACTTAGGACGGCGCGTCAGCGACCGGCTTAAGCCTTCTTGTCCTTGACCTCGGTGAACTCCGCATCGACCACGTCGCTGTCGTCCTTCTTGGCTTCGGCGCCACCGGCACCACCAGAAGCGGCACCTGCGCCACCACCCGCTGCGCCCTGCGTTTCCGCATAGATCTTCTCGCCCAGTTTTTGCGAGACTTTGGCCAGGGCTTCGGTCTTGCCGTCGATGGTCGCCTTGTCGTCGCTCTTCAGCGCCTCTTCGGCGTCCTTGATCGCGGCTTCGATGGCAGATTTTTCATCGGCGCCGAGCTTGTCGCCGTGCTCGGTCAGGGCCTTCTTGATCGAATGCACCATGGCGTCGCACTGGTTGCGTGAGTCGACCAGTTCGCGGGCCTTCTTGTCGTCCTCGGCGTGGGCCGCGGCGTCTTGCACCATGGCCTGGATTTCGGCTTCGGAAAGCCCCGAGTTGGCCTTGATGGTGATCTTGTTTTCCTTGCCGGTGCCCTTGTCCTTGGCAGAGACATGCAGGATGCCGTTTGCATCGATGTCAAAGGTGACCTCGATCTGCGGCATGCCGCGCGGCGAGGGCGGGATGTCGGACAGGTTGAACTGGCCCAGGCTCTTGTTGCCGCTGGACATTTCGCGCTCACCCTGCAGCACGTGGATGGTCACCGCGCTCTGGTTGTCGTCGGCGGTGGAGAAGGTCTGCGCCGCCTTGGTCGGGATGGTGGTGTTCTTCTGGATCAGCTTGGTCATGACGCCACCCAGGGTTTCGATGCCCAGGCTGAGCGGGGTGACATCGAGCAGCAGCACGTCCTTGACTTCACCTTGCAGCACGCCGCCCTGGATCGAGGCGCCAACGGCCACGGCTTCGTCGGGGTTCACGTCGCGGCGCGGTTCCTTGCCGAAGAACTCCTTGACCTTGTCCTGAACCTTCGGCATGCGCGTCATGCCGCCGACCAGGATCACGTCGGTGAGGTCGGAGGTCTTGACCCCGGCATCCTTGATGGCGATGCGGCACGGCGCGATGGTGCGCTCGATCAGGTCCTCGACCAGCGCTTCATACTTGGCGCGGGTCAGTTTCATCGCCAGGTGCTTCGGCCCGGACGCGTCAGCCGTGATGTAGGGCAGGTTGAATTCGGTCTGCTGGCTGGACGAGAGTTCGATCTTGGCCTTTTCCGCGGCTTCCTTGAGGCGTTGCAGGGCCAGCACGTCGTTCTTCAGGTCGACGCCCTGTTCCTTCTTGAACTCGGTGACGACATAGTCGATCAGGCGCTGGTCGAAGTCTTCGCCACCGAGGAAGGTGTCACCGTTGGTGGACAAGACTTCGAACTGGTGCTCGCCGTCAAGCTCGGCGATTTCGATGATGGAAATGTCGAAGGTGCCGCCGCCGAGGTCATAGACCGCGATCTTGCGGTCGCCTTCCTGCTTGTCCATGCCGAAGGCCAGCGCGGCGGCGGTCGGCTCGTTGATGATGCGCTTCACATCCAGGCCGGCGATGCGGCCGGCGTCCTTGGTGGCCTGACGCTGGCTGTCGTTGAAGTAGGCGGGCACGGTGATCACGGCCTCGGTGACTTCCTCGCCGAGGTAGTCTTCCGCGGTTTTCTTCATCTTGCGCAGGACTTCGGCGGAAACCTGTGGCGGCGCCATCTTGTTGCCGCGCGCTTCGACCCAGGCATCGCCGTTGTCGGCCTTGACGATCTTGAAGGGCATCATGTTGATGTCCTTCTGCACTTCCTTCTCTTCGAAGCGACGGCCGATCAGGCGCTTGACGGCGAACAGGGTGTTCCTGGCGTTGGTCACCGCCTGGCGCTTGGCCGAGGCGCCGCAGAGGATTTCGCCGTCTTCCGCGTAGGCGACGATGGACGG
>CAJBYR010000340.1 GCA_903959855.1 uncultured beta proteobacterium | reverse complement strand
CCGATATCAGCCAGCTGGTGCTGCTGCCGCGCTTGTGGGAATCACTGCGTGAAACCGCGCCCGGGGTGCGCATCGAGATCATCCCGATGACCAGCGACACGGCGCGCCTGCTGGAAAGCGGCGAAGCCGACCTGGCGGTGGGCTTTGTGCCGCAACTCGAGGCCGGCTTCCACCAGCAGTCGCTGTTCGTGCAGAGCTTCGTCTGCATGGTCAGCCGGGACCACCCGCGCATTGCCGACAGCCTGAGCCTGGCCCGGTTCGAGGCCGAGGACCACGCGGTGATCAGTTCCTCCGGTGCGGCGCCGAACATCCTGGAGCGGGAGATCACCCGCCTGGGCATCAAGCGCCGCATCGCGCTGAAAATCCCCAGCTTCCTCGGTGCGGCCTTCGTCATCGAACACACCGACCTGCTGCTGACGGTGCCGCGACGTCTGGGCGATGTGCTGCAGGGGCGCGGCGCATTCCGCTTCCTGCCGGTGCCGTTTCCGCTGCCGGAATACGAAGTCAAGCAGCACTGGCATGAACGCTACCACCACGACGAGGGCAACCGCTGGTTGCGCCGGCTGGTGTCGCGGCTGTTGTCCGACGCGCCCTGATCTGGTCCTAGGCGGCGTCGGACTTTTTCGGTGCGCGAAAGCGCCCGAGGAGTTCCAGCAGGAGCTTCTTTTCCGCGATGGTGAAGGGCTTGCAGATTTCCTTCTCGTGCTGCGCGGCGCGGCTTATGGCTTCGGCCAGCAATTCGCGCCCGGCATCGGTCAGATGCAGGTGATTGTGGCGGCGGTCGGTGGTGGAGGCGCGGCGCTCGACCAGGCCGCGGCGCGAGAGCTTGTCCAGCATCGGCACCATGGATGAGCGCTCCAGTCGCACCGCGGCGGCCAGTTTCGATTGCGTGATGCCGTCGTTCTGCTGCAGGACTTCCAGCACGGAAAAGATCGCCGGCGTGACGTCGATCTCGTTCAGCTTGCTGCCGAAATGCTCGAAGACCGCCAGCTGCGCCAGGCGCAGGTGGAAGCCGACGTGGTTGCTGAGGCATCCGATGGTGGGTGGTTTGCGGCTCGCGGGCATGGTATGGAAAACAGGTTTTCTTGGAATAGTTTGCCATCTAATTTTATATCGAACAAGTTTTCAGAATGCGCGGACGACTTGCTGCGCCGCACAAAATTGTAAGTAAACCAATACATTAGAGAATGGTAATTTTCGTGAATTTTTAATAGTTCGATATAAAACAGGTTGACTTCGACACGCCATGTCGGGAAAATCCGCAGCTCACCGGAAGCCCGTCAGACACGAAAAGAGGTCATGGGACTGGCTTCAGGGAACAACAGCAAGCCCTAGGAGGGGATGAGCATGTCAATCAAGTCGACGACCGCAGTGCGGTCGCGCATGGGGTAAGCGGCGTGGATGCTGCCGTCGCCCTGTTGCTGGCCCAGGATGGCGTCACCAACGGTGCCATTTACGCGCTGCTCTCGCTGGCGCTGGTGCTGGTCTTTGCCGTTACCCGCGTGATCTACATTCCCCAGGGGGAATTCGTCGCTTACGGCGCGCTGTCGATGGCCGCGGTCAACGCCGGTTTGCTGCCGCCGACGATGTGGCTGGTGGTCACGCTGGGCCTGGCCGTGGCCATCGTCGATAGCGTGGCCGCGATCCGCGAGGGCGCCAAGGCGCGCCTGCCGCTGATCATCATCAAGAACGCCGTGCTGCCCATCCTGGCGGTGATCGTGGTGCGCTATCTGCCGCTCAAGGATCTTGCCTATCCGGTGCAGGTGCTGATCGCGCTGGGCTTCGTGGTCCCGCTCGGGCCGCAGATCTACCGCCTGGCCTTCCAGCCGGTGGCGGAAGCCAGCGTGCTGCTGTTGCTGATCGTTGCCGTCGCCGTGCATTTCGTGATGGTCGGCATGGGCCTGTATTTCTTCGGCGCCGAGGGCGGGCGCATCCCGCCATTCACCGAAGGCGGCGTGACACTGGGGCCGGCCTACGTCCAATATCAAACGATCTGGATCGTCGGCATCGCTGCGCTGTTGATCGCCGGCCTGGCCCTGTTCTTCGAGCATTCGATCTACGGCAAGGCCTTGCGCGCCACCGCCATCAATCGCACCGGAGCGCGCCTGATGGGCATCTCGGCCGACCTCGCCGGGAAGCTCTGCTTCACGCTCTCGGCGCTGGTCGGCGCCTTCTCCGGCATCCTCATCGCGCCGATCACCACGATCTACTACGACACCGGCTTCCTGATCGGCCTCAAGGGCTTTGTCGGCGCCATCATCGGCGGTCTTGCGTCCTATCCGCTGGCAGCGGCGGGCGCGGTCCTGGTCGGTCTGCTCGAATCCTATTCCTCCTTCTACGCCTCGGCCTACAAGGAAGTCATCGTCTTCACCCTGATCATTCCGGTGCTGCTCTACCAGTCGCTGACTACGAAGCACATCGACGACGAGGAGGACCACTGACATGGCCGCCTTGCTGACACCCAATCGCATCCTGATTGCCTTTCTCCTCGGGTTGGCCGCGCTGCCGCTGTTTGCTGCGCAGTTCACGGTGACGATCGTCAATTACATCGGCCTGTATGCGCTGGTGGCCCTCGGCCTGGTATTGCTCACCGGCATCGGCGGGCTGACCTCCTTCGGCCAGGCGGCCTTCGTCGGCCTCGGCGCCTACGCCACCGCCTACCTCACCACGCGCCACGGCATGTCGCCCTGGGGCACGCTGATCGTCGGCATGGTGATCACCACGGCGGTGTCGCTGGCGCTGGGCTTCATCACCCTGCGCCTGTCGGGCCACTTCCTGCCGCTGGGCACCATCGCCTGGGGCATTTCACTGTATTTCATTTTCGGCAACGTGCAGGCCCTGGGCGGCCATGGCGGCATCGACGGGATTCCGCCAGTGGAGCTTTTCGGCCTTGAACTGGGTTCGAGCCGCGCCTTCTTCTATGTCATCTGGGTCACCCTGCTGGCGGCCATCATCACCACCCAGAACATGCTCGATTCGCGCGAGGGCCGTGCCATGCGCTGCCTGCGGGCGATGACCATGACCGAGGCGATGGGCATCAATACCCTGCGCTACCGCATGGTGCTGTTCATGATTGCGGCGCAGTTCGCCTGCGTGTCCGGCTGGCTGTATGCTCACCTGCAGCGCTTTGTGAATCCGACGCCCTTCTCGCTCGGGCAGGGCATCGAGTACCTGTTCATGGCCGTGCTGGGCGGCGCTTCCGCTGTCTGGGGCGCGGTGTTCGGCGCCACGGCGGTCAGCTTCCTCAAGGAGTGGTTGCAGGACTGGTTGCCGAAGCTGCTGGGCGCCACCGGCAACTTCGAGATGGTGGTGTTCGGCCTGCTCACCATCATCGTGCTGCATCGCGCCCGCGATGGCATGTGGCCGATCCTCATGCGCTTCATCCCGCAGCGCGAACTGACCAGAACCGTCGAGCCCGCCCTGGCGCTGCCGCGTCGCGACGTGCCGGAGTGCGGCAGCGATGTGCTGCAGGTGCTCAATGTCACCAAGCGCTTCGGCGGCCTGGTGGCCAACAACAAGATGAACCTGACAGTGCGCGCCGGTGAAGTGATGGCGCTGATCGGTCCCAATGGCGCCGGCAAGAGCACCCTGTTCAACTGCATTTCCGGCGTCAACCCGGCGACCGAGGGCGAGATCCGCTTCATGGGTCAGCGCATCGAACATCTCGGTTCGCGCGCGATCGCCAAACTGGGCATGAGCCGCAGCTTCCAGCATGTGCGCCTGAATCAGGACATGACGGTGCTGGAGAACGCCGCCATCGGCGCCCACCTGCGCGGGCGCAAGAACTTTGTGCAATCGGCATGGCGCCTGGACCGCGAAGAGGAGCGCCGCCTGCTGTGGGAGGCGGCCCACCAGTTGCAGCGCTGCGGCCTCGGCGAGCACCTGTTCGACACCTGCGGCAGCCTGCCGCTGGGCAAGCAGCGCATCGTCGAGATTGCGCGCGCCTTGTCCAGCGATCCGACCCTGCTGTTGCTCGATGAGCCGGCCGCCGGCCTGCGCCACCTCGAAAAGCGCGCGCTGGCCGATCTGCTGGCCAAACTGCGCGGAGAGGGCATGGCCATCCTGCTGGTCGAACACGACATGGATTTCGTCATGGGCCTGGCCGATCGCGTGCTGGTCATGGAGTTCGGCGAGTACCTGGCCGAAGGCCTGCCGCAGGAAATCCAGACCAATCCCAAGGTTCTGGAGGCTTACCTGGGAGGCATGGACGAATGAAACCCGTGATCATGGAAACCAGCGGTCTGTGCGTGAACTACGGACGCGTCGAGGCCATCCACAAGGTCGACCTGCGCATCCGCGAAGGCGAAATCGTCACGGTCATCGGTCCCAACGGCGCCGGCAAGACCACGCTGCTCTCCGCCCTGATGGGCCTCTTGCCGGCACGTGGCGAGGTGAAGTACCAGGGCCAGCCGACGCTGGGCAAGATGTCGGTTGACGCCCTGGTCGCCAAGGGAATGGTGCTGGTACCGGAAAAACGCGAACTGTTCGGCAGCATGTCGGTGGCCGACAACCTGCTGCTCGGCGCCTTTGCCCGCCACCGGCGTGGCGATCGCGATCACACGAAAACCATGGACGAGGTGTTTGCCATCTTTCCGCGCCTCGCCGAGCGTCGCAAGCAGGAGGCGGGCACGCTCTCGGGCGGCGAGCGCCAGATGCTGGCCATGGGCCGCGCCTTGATGGCCAAGCCGACACTGCTGATGCTGGACGAGCCCAGCCTCGGCCTGGCGCCGCTGATCGTCAAGGAGATCCTGCGCATCGTGGTGCAGCTGAAGGGCATGGGCGTTTCCATTCTGCTGGTGGAACAGAATGCCCGTGCTGCACTGCAAGTGGCCGATTACGGCTATGTGTTGGAGAATGGCAGCGTGGCGGTGGAAAACGATGCCAAGGCTTTGCTCCACGATCCGCGCGTGATCGAGAGCTATCTCGGTCTTGGCGGCAGCCATTCCGTCGCCGCTTGATTTATTCGCCGCCGTATCCGCACGTCAATCGCAACACAGTCCCAGACCAACAACACGAGGAGAACGTATGAAAATCAAACTGTCCATCAAGCCGCTGGCGATCGCCCTGTCCCTGTTCGGGGCCACGGCCGCGCTGGCCGACATCAATATCGGCGTCAGCGTTTCCGCCACCGGCCCGGCAGCGGTTCTCGGCGGCCCGGAAAAAAATACTGCCGAACTTTTGCCCACCAGCTTCGCGGGCGAGAAGATCAACTGGATAATTCTCGATGAGGCCACCGACCCGACCGCTGCGGCGAAGAACATGTCCAAGCTCGTCAATGAAAACAAGGTCGACTTGCTGATCGCTGGAAGCATTACGCCAACTGCGATGGCAGCCGCCAGTGCCGCTGCCGAATCGAAGACGCCGCTGTTTGCGCTTGCCCCGAACCCGGCCGACGGCGAGAAGCTGAAGTGGACCTTTACCCCGCCTCAGCATTTCGCCCTGATGGCCGAAAGTATTCTTGAGCACATGAAGGCCAACAACCAAAAGACCCTGGGCTTCATCGGCTACGCCGATTCCTACGGAGAGGACTGGATCAAGGCCATAAACGCGGGTGCTGCAAAGTATGGAGTAACCCTAGGCCCAACAGAGCGCTTCCAGCGCACTGATACTTCCGTGACCGGTCAAGTGATCAAACTGCTTGCCGCCAAGCCTGACGCCATCATCGTCGTCGCGTCCGGCGCGCCCGCTGCGATGCCCCATAGCACGCTCAACGAGCGCGGCTATAAGGGACAGATCTATCAGACTCACGGCGCTATTTCGCCAGCCTTGCTGAAGATCGGCGGCAAGAACGTCGAAGGGGGCATCCTGGTTAGCGGCCCGCTGTTCATATGGGACCAGTTGCCGGACTCGCACCCGTCGAAGAAGCCCGGGGGTGAGTACGCCAAGCTTTATGAGGGCAAGTACGGCGCTGGCACGCTGTCTTCCTTCGGAGGTCACGTTTGGGACGCATGGACTCTAGCTTCGAAGGCGATTCCGCAGGCCTTGAAGAAGGCCAAACCGGGCACGGCGGAATTCCGCGCGGCCTTGCGTGATGCCATCGAGGGCGAGAAGAATGTCATTGGCGTACATGGCGTGTTCAACATGAGCCCGACCGATCACTACGGTCACGACGGACGCGCCCGCACACTGGTGCAGGTGCAGAACGGCGCATACAAACTCATTTCCAAGTAAGCGCTGTTTTTACGCCAAAGGACGTCGCATGAGCACCCTTGCCCGCAAGCCGGCCGAATTGTTTGTCGATCCGGCCGTCATCCTCGAAGCCCGGCCGGACGGTAGCCGGCTGTTCCGTTCCAAGCTGGAACTTCCGGGCTTTGCCCGCTGTTCCGGCGAATGGCTGGAGCGCTGGGCAGCCGAGACCCCGGATGCCATCCTGATCGCCGAGCGCGGTGCGGATGGCGAATGGGTCAAGGTGACTTACGGGCAAGCGCTCCTGCGCGTCTATCGCATCGCCACCTGGCTGCTCGGGCAGAATCTCTCGCCCGAGCGGCCGGTGCTGGTGCTCTCCGACAACGGCATCGAACACGCAATGCTGATGCTGGCCTGCCTGCATGTCGGCGTGCCGATCAGCCCGGTCTCGCCGGGCAACTCGTTGCTCTCGAAAGATTTCCTCAAGCTCAAGGCCAACGTCGAACTGCTGCGCCCCGGCGTGATCTTCGCCGACAGCATCGAACGCTTCATGCCGGCGATCAATGCCATCGCCGGGCTCCATGATGGCGTTATCGTCGCCGGCAGCCGCAGTGTGCCCCAGACCGGGACGCGGCCCTTTGCCGAGATAGAGAAAGTTGGCGCTGATGACACGGCGGTGAAGGCCGCGTTTGCCGCCATCACGCCCGACACCATCGCCAAGTTCCTGTTCACCT
>CAJBYR010000339.1 GCA_903959855.1 uncultured beta proteobacterium | reverse complement strand
GGTCGCGGTGCCGAAATCCTTCGGGTAATAGTAATTGCACTTCGGCTGGGCCTTGGGCACCCCGGCAGTGCCGTAGACGAAAATTGCATCCCCCAGATAGTAGCCGCCACCCAATATCGACATGCCCTGGTTGGGCGGGAACCCTGCCTGCCCGGAAAAACCGGCCAGTTCGGAATCCTCTTGCTTACTGCAGCCGGGAACTCGCCGGAAACTGCGTTTGACTGAGTTTTCGGGCGCGACGCTGATGCTCCGCTCTGCTGTGAGCGCCACCTGATCGAACACTGCACAGGAGCCTTCAGGGCAAGAATATCACCAACGCATAGCGAATGGCGGCTCCCTCATTTTCGATGTTTCTGACGAACAGCGGCTTCCGGGTTCATCCACCGTCGGCATTGGGCACGCAAGAGACCGTCGCCTTCCAAGATTCGTTGCCGAAAAGCGGCCAGTGGAATTCCGCTTCCTGGAAGCGGTCGGCCGTCACTGCGTACTTGGCGATTGTGTCCGCCGGTCTGTTGCACCAGGATTTTTGTTCCGGCGAGCCGCAGGGTTGCTTCTGTCCGAATTCTCAGGCTGCAGCTTCCTTGCTTTTGAGATCTAGCGTCATAGTGACCATGTCGTCGTCGGGATCGCTTCGGGTTGAAAATCCCAAATGCTTTGCGAGGCCCCGCATACCGGCATTCTCCTTGAGCACGAGCCCTATGATTGAATGGATTTCGCGCCCCTTGCAGTAGGCAATGATCTTTTGCATCAGCGCTTTGCCCAAGCCGGTACCTTTCATGTCGGAGCGTAAGAGGATCGAGTATTCTGCCTCGCTGTGATCCGGCGATACAAAGGCGTCGACCACGCCCAGGGCAACCGGGTTGCCTGCGGAATTCGCGGAAAGGGCGATGAAAACCATTTCCCGGTCGTAATCGACACGCGCCAACTTGGCCAGCAGGTCAGGCGGGACGCCCTTGACCACCTTGCAGAATCTAAGATATTTGTCATCATCGACCACGTTCGCCAGCAGCTCATCCAGTAACGGAATGTCTTCTGCAGGCCTTACCGGGCGCAGCAACGCGCTGCGACCATCGCGCAGGACAATTTGTTCCTCGGTTTCACGCGGATAGGGATGAATCGCCAGATGTGCCTGACCGCGTTCGAACGTACGTACCCAGATCCGCGTATCGCGCGGTTTCAGATCCGTACCATCCCATTCAAAGCCAGGTATCTTCATTCCGGTTATTTCCGGGAAGCCCACCAGCAGATCAGCAATCTGGAAAAGAACCCTGGCGAGAATCGCCGAGGAGAATTCGACCATGCCCAGAAGGTTCAATTCATTCCGCAACGATCGGGCGGGACCGGAAGTCAGATCCGTATTCAGGGCGGGTAGCAGAGTCCATTTTTGACTGCCGACGGCCGCCTCGATCGCCCGGCCGAACGCCGCATCGGTCCCGACAGTGATTCGCAGCGGGATCAGGGCGTCAGCACCGGACTGCGCCCTCTCTATGGGCGATACCCCGCCCCGCAATCCGACCGCTGCAACTACGGCTACAGCCTGTGAACCTGTGACGACGGCTTCATCGTTAAGTATTGCTTCAGAAATCGCACCATAGGCACGCAAATACTCGGCGCTTTCGGCATCATCGCTCAAGTTTAGATCATGCGCGGCCGACGAGGACTTGAAGGAGCAGGGTTCAGGGAGTTGCTTGAGCGATTCCTGACCGCGACGGAAGCGAACCATGTGCAGATAGGCATTCGCCGCCAGCTCTGGCGTGTCGAAAAGTGATACCTCGGCGGCCGCCAGAATCGCATGGATCTTCGCATCGATACTGCCGCCAAGCCAGCAAACCATGACGGTGCGGCCACTGCTTCTGGCAACCTTCGCGATTGCATGTGCGATCTCCACGCCGGCATTGGACTTGCATGGGGTCACAATTGCAAGCAAGGCATCGGCAGCTCCGCTGGTGAGCAAAGCCGACATCGCCGCCTCATAGCGAGATGCTCCGGCGTCTACGCCCAGATTGAGCGGATTGGCCGCAGCAATGCCCCCGGGTAACAGGGGCGCAAGCGCCGCTGTCGCCGTTGCGTCGAGTTCGGCCAGGGAATGACGTTGCGAAAGCATGGCCTGCGCCAGGAGCGCGGGTCCGATACCGTTGCTGACAATGGCCAACTTATCCCCGATATGGCGCCGGCCATAACCCAGCATCTCCACTGCATCGAACCATTCGCCAAGTTCATCGACCCGCAGCAGGCCCGAACGTCGGAATGCTGCTTTGCAAACGTAATTGTGATCAACCGTCGGCTCGTCGCCCGCATCCTGCTGGGCGGGTGAATCGGCCCATAGCACTACAACAGGCTTCTGTCGCGCAACGGCCCGCGCCGAAGCGATGAACTTGCGACCGTCGCCGATTGTCCGAAGGCAGAGCAGGATTGCCTGGGTACGACCATCGGCCGCGAGATAGTCGAGCAGATCGGATGCGTCGACGTTGCCGCCATCACCCAGCGTAACCACTGAAGAAAATCCGATTTCACGCTTGACCGCCCAGGCCACAACACTGGCCGCCAAGGATGACGACTGCGAAACAAGTGCCAGTTTGCCAGCTGGCGGCATGAATTCCATCCAGCTTGCGTTGAGGCCTGTCCGTGGCAGTTGCAGCCCGGCCGACCGCGGACCAATCCAGCGCATCCCATATCGCGCTGCCGCAGCCTCGATAGCCTGCTTGAGCGGCGTTCCTTCGAGTTCGCCATCCGGATCATGGGCGCAGACGATAGCAGCGCGCGTGCCCTTTTCGCCCAGTTTTATCATCTGGTCTGCAATCTGCGCTGCTGGCGTACAGACAATGGCCAGTTCCGGCACGAATGGCATGTCCTGAACAGATCGATAACAATGGATCCGTTGCACCGATGCGTGTTTCGGATGTACGGGCAGCACCGGCCCCGAGAATCCCGCATGGTGCAGATTGGCCACCACCCGATGGCCGAGTGCTCCAGGTTTTGTCGATGCCCCGATGACCGCCACGGAACTCGCCTGCATCAGCGCTTTCAGCTTCTTCATGCACTATCCTCCGACCGCTTTATTTCGAGTCCAAACACGATTGCATTGAATGCACACAGCGACGTATGCGTCGCTTCACAGCAATGAGCCAGCGCAGTGTGCAGCAACGTCCGCCATGCCTTGCAGGTGCGTCACTTGCGCAAGCCCGCATCCTGATGTTCGACGTGGTGAATCCAGAGGCGACGCAACTCGTCCACCAACCTCGTCCCATGCTCCCGACCGGAAGATAGCAAGGGCTCCGCAACCAGTCTTGCAAGGGATGCGTCGAATTTCGAGTGGGCCTTGCGATGCTGGGCAAACCCGTCGTTGCCCGATGTCAGCATGTGGCGCTCCTCGCTGGCGGTATGCAATTTGTAATACTGCATGAAATCGTTCATCAAGCGATCCGGGAGATCTCCGTCTACGTCGGTCTGGAGTAGGTCGGCCAGCTGATTGAGGAGGTCGAGCAAATGCCTGTGTTGCAGGTCGAGTTCAAAGACACCGAGATTCCAGCGTTCGTCCCACGGTGTGACCGACGCGGACTTCGAACGGTACTTGATCGCGAGTATCGTGATGTCGTCGAACTGCTGTACGCCGCGGGTAAAAGCATCGATGGCGTCGCACAACCGGCTGACGGTCTGGTTTGCGTTGGCGGCACCAATCCTGGTCAGCTCTGCAAGCAGTCGGGGCTCGGAGAACTGACAATTGCCGCCATCAACCGCATCGGTAACTCCGTCCGTATACAGCAACAACATCTCCCCGGGCCAAAGCCTGATCTCGGCTGTTGTATAGCTGCAGTCTTCGATCAGCCCGACTGCCGTCCCAAAAGGGATGTCGATTTGCCGAAAACCACCCGGACCGCCGATCAGCGGTTCGGTATGTCCGGCATTGGAGTACTGCACTTTGCCGGTCCCGATTTCGAGAATGCCGCAAATCACCGTCACGAACATGCATCGATCATTGTTCAAGGCCAGTTGGCCATTCACCCGGTGCAGCACTTCATGCGGCGGCAGTTTGTGCGAAGCCTCGGTGCGCAACAGGGTCATTGCCTTGACCATGAAAAGTGCCGCCGCGACACCCTTGCCGGATACATCCCCGATTACAAAGAACAGGTGTTCCCGATCGATCATGAAGGCATCATAGAAGTCACCTCCAACGTCCTTGGCCGGAACCATGGAGGCATAAACATCAAACTCCGTGTAGTCCGGATATAGAGGAAAGTTGCGCGGAAGCATGTTGAGCTGGATTTCGGCGGCCATCGCCAGGTCTTGCTTGATTTGCGCATAGAGCATCTCGGCGCGAACCTTCTCGATGATCTCGGTATTGCTGCGTCGTTGCCGCTCTGCCTGGATGGTCAGGATATTCCTTGCAACCGGTTGCAAGACAATCACCTTGCTCCAGAACGTCTGCGCGTCGATCGTCAGGATGCGACTACCCGGTTCCGCGGTTACCTGAGCAGATACGGCACTGCCATCCGCGATAGACATTTCACCGACTGATTCGCCTGGCCGAAACCGTATTGCATGAGGTGCGTCTGCACTTCCGATCTCGGCCGTCATGCCACCGGATAGCAAAATGTAAATGTGACGGTTGACTTGACCCGGTTGCAGCAGAATGGTCCGTTTGTTGTACTCGGCCACCAAGCATGAATTCAAGGCTGAGTAGATAAGTGCATCCGTGACTCCGCGAAACAGGGGGATCAGTTCGCCCAGCGTGGTTTCCCTACGGGATTTGCGCCTTCGCTCAATAGCGACGTTCTCCGCACCCATGGGGGGCAAACCCTGCGGCAGCAGTTTGCGCCGGTCTTTCCGGCGGATGAACTGGCTCCAATGATGACTGACATGCTGGTCCACTACAAATTCCTCATCCCGAATGTGGATCGGCGTCGGGACGATTGTTCATCGGCCACGGACGGCGGATAGCTCCTGAGGTCGCGCCCATTATCGTAATCTGCGACTCTCAGGTAGAACAAAAACAGGCCTCGTCAGGATAAGAGGAAATGCCGCAGCATTTTAGTCGTATATCGTGCCAAATTTATGCCATTCGCCCGCGAGTCATTTTTTTGGATTCGGGCCTTGTTCCGCGCGGGTTTCCTCACCCAACGGCGACGAAGCAACCACCCAGTAACAGCGAATCGTCAGGAAGATTCGGGTCCGGAGAATGCGCTACACTTATCTACAGGCATGTCTATGACAGGAAGCTGTAACGCTTGGTCAGGATTAATGCGCTAGCTGGTTAGTTCCGAACGCGCGCCGACCGTTCGAGACAGTTGAACAACAACGGAGGTGAATTCATGGAAGTACGAACGGAGCGTGTGCAGGGCGTCACGATTCTGCACGCCATTGGGCGATTGGATAGCATCTCGGCGCCGACCCTGGAAGTGGGATTGATCAAGGTCGTCGCTAACGAGAAGTCTGTTGTTCTCGATATGGCGGACATGAATTTCGTAAGCAGTGCCGGCTTGCGAGTCCTCTTGGTTGCGGCGAAGAAGTGCAAGGCCAGCGGCCATCGCCTTGCTTTGTGCGGATTGGCGCCGGAAGTGCGGTTGGTGTTCGATATCAGCGGCTTTATGGCCTTGTTTTCGATCTACCCGGGGCGTACAGAAGCAGTCGCAGCGTTGTCCTGACCTCCAATAGGAACACGTCCTGCACAGGACTGGGGCAACACCGCTTTCAAGATGAAGTCGCTGGCTATAGCCAGAACGAAGTTTGCAGTGACAGGAACTGCCCGGGGTTCAGGCATGAGAGGCAAACCCTGGCCTTCCGGCGCCTCGGCAAGCGAATTTTGGCTATCACCTTACCGGTTGGTGGCGGTATTTGATAGATCATCTCGGATAGCGGCGTCGAAATTCCCATTGAGCGTCAGTCCGAGATCATGCTCCCCAAAACAGCAATGTTGGTTTCTTGTCGCGGCACAGCAGCCTTAAGAACAGAATATTGCCCACGCATAACGAATGGCCGCTTCCCATATTCTGGTACTTACTGCGAACGGCGGCTTCCGATCTCCTCCACCGTCGGCAATGGGCACCGATGCGACTGTCGCCGTCCAAGACTCATCGCCGGAATGCAGCCAGTGGAATTTCGCTTCCTGGAAGCGGCCGTTCCCTACAATCAGCCTCGGTCGGCAGTTCGGCCTCAGGCGCCATCGGGTATGCTTCCTTGCGTGGCCGACAATCTGGCTTGAGCGTGTCAAACGTGTCGTTGCCGGCCTTGTGACAATTTCCGCAACGGGCAGTGTCAACAGCAAACCCTAAGCGATCACAAACCGATTTCGCCCTGCCTCTTTGGCTTTGTACAATGCGGCATCGGCGCGACCCATCATCACCTTGATTGTGTCATTTGGCTGATAGCTTGTTACACCGAAACTTGCGGTTTGCGCTCCTGCCACGGCAATATCGTTTGCCGCGATCGCTGCTCGGAGTTTCTCGGCCACCACGGCGGCTTCTTCTGCATTGGTATCGGTGCACACCACCAGAAATTCTTCGCCACCCCAACGCGCCAGCAGATCGATTCTGCGCATGTTGTTGGTCAGCACACGAGCGACCTCGACCAGGACACTGTCGCCAACCAGATGGCCAAACCTGTCGTTGACATTCTTGAACTTGTCGATGTCGAGCAGGATCAGCGAGAAGCAGCGCTGCTGTCGCTCGCAGCGCGCCAGTTCCTGATCCAGCGCAGCATCGAGGTGCAAGCGATTCAACAGTCCGGTCAGGGGGTCCGTAACGGACAGTCGCTCCACTTCCTTGTAGGCAAGATCCAGCTTGCGGTTCAAGGTCGCTAAATGCCGGTTCCACGCTATCACTACCACTAGCGCCAACGTGGCGGCGATACCAATTTTCCAAAACAGCGAGTAATTGAATTTTGATTCAATCTTGACAGAAACCCAGCGGCCGACAATCGCGCGGTTTTCCTTGTACGTGATGGAGTCCGTGGCTTTTTGCATGATGCTTCCCAGCAGCGGTTCATCATTGCGCGAAACAACACCCAGGTCGTGCGTGAAGTTCAATGTGTAGGACGTTTTGAGATCCAACATGCCCATCTTCTGCACTGTGTAGCTCAGGGATAGAAGATTGTCGATGTAACCGTAATTTTCGCCACTTTGCACCTTGCGCAGGCCTTCCAGGGTACTTTCGACGTCCACGATCTTCATGAACGGATACATCTCTTGAAGAATCTTCTTTGGCGCGAACCCCTTGATCAGTCCCAGTCTGCGGTTACCAATGTCAACCGCCTGTTGCAGGTCAGGCTCACTGGAGAGGGTGGCCACTCCGAGAGGTTCAGAAACGTAGGGCCGAGTGAAATTGAGCAAATCATGGCGACTCGGTACATCCATTCCCAGGGGAAGAATGTCGCACCGACGTGCGCGAATTGCCGCGACGGACTCGGCCCAGTCTTTGGTGGGGAGCAATTCAAACGTCAACCCCAAGCGGTTGGACATGAGTTGCAGCATGTCCTCGGCGATACCTTCGTGTTTGCCCAGCTCGTTAATTCGTTGAAACGGCAGCCAGTCGGGCTGCACGCAGAATCTAAGGGGCCCTTTGTGCGCAAGATAGGCGCGTTCCTCAGCGGTGAGCATGGGCAGCGTCGCAGGCTTCTCTACCGGCGACGGCGAATTGCCGGCCAGCGCCCCCCACCCGATGGAAATCAGCAGCAGGCCGAACAAAACCAGCCGCGATGTGGCGACCATATGCCGAGCACCCATGACCAATGTGGAAATTCGTCAGTCACTTGGATGCGCCAAGCAACCGATGCCCAGTATCGCACTGTAGATCGGGATTTGCCGCGACAATTCCGCTGGAATTGCACGGATTTCATTAGCGTTGTTGCATAAATCGAATGATCACCGCCATTTCGCAGGCGATGCGCTGATCGAACTCGACCTCCGGTCCGGGCCGGGCGGCTTGATCCCACTGAGGATCGTTCTCCGCTCGCTCCCCCGCTGCCGCCCACCACAGCGGTGGCCCGCGCGCCGGGGCGCTTTTTGCATACCCGCCGTTGAACTTCAAAACCCGAGGGATTCCTATTGGCCGGGTTGAGGCAGAGCCAACATGAACTTGCTCGCCGAATACCTGCCGTTCGATCGGGTCAGGGTACGTCATCACTATTGAAATTGGATGGCTACCTCGACCGACCGGAAATGGCCTGAACCCGAACCCCGCCTGAATGTCGCCCAAATTGTTTCGGGCGAATCTCGGCCGGCAGCTGGGATTTTAAATGCATGAGGCATTCGTCATTGCGCCGTCGATCCAGGCATGCCACAGCGCACGCAAGGTTGAAACAGCGCCACCGTCGCCTGCGGGTTCGACGGGAAGTAGAAATGCATGTAGGTGGCGGTAAGCCGCCGCTGGCGATACACGGCTTCGCTCTCGCGGCCGTCGGGCCGCGTTGCATGACACAGGGGGGGCAGCGGCGTCTCGCTGCGCGAGTAGTGAAAGGTGTGGCCGGCGATGCGGCCTTCGGGCAGCTCGACGGCGACCATGCCGAGGCCCGCCAGCTTCTTCTGCATGTGCGAGCTGCCGGGCAAGAGGCCGAAGCCGGCATGGTTCGCACCGTCGGTCGTGTGCAGGCTGTCGAAGCAGGCCATCATGCCACCGCACTCGGCGAGCAGGGGCTTTCCCGCCGCGACGTGTGCGCCGAGTGCCGCCGCCATGCCGGTGTTCGCCGCCAGCGCCGGCCCGTGCAGCTCCGGGTAGCCGCCGGGTAGCCAGACGGCATTGCATTCGGGAAGCCTGGCATCCGCTAAGGGGGAGAAAAACGCGAGCGTGGCGCCCAGGTCACGCAGGCATTCCAGGTTCGCCGGGTAGTGAAAGCAGAAAGCGGCATCGCGCGCCACGGCGATGGTCTGGCCCGCGAGCAGCGGTTCAAGAGTCGGCGCTGACGCTACGGCGAATTCAACGGCCGGCGGCAGTGCGGCGGCCGGCGTCGTGGCCAGCGCGTCGGCCATGCGATCGATGCGCTGGGCGAGGTCGGCGATCTCGGCGGCCGGCAGCAGGCCGAGGTGGCGCTCCGGCATCGCGGCGTCGGCGTCGCGCGGCAAGGCGCCATACCAGGCGATGTCGGCGGGCAGGGTGTCGCGGCAGAGTTGCGCGTGATACTCGCTGCCGATGCGGTTGGCCAGCACCGCAGTGATCGGCGCGCCGCCGCCTTCGTCTTCGCGGAAATGCTTGAGGCCCCAGGCCACGGCACCGAAGCTGCCGGCCATGGCGCTGGCATCGAGCACCAGCAGCACCGGCAGGCCGAGCCGGCGCGCCAGTGCCGCCGCCGAGGGCTCGCCGTCGTGCAGGCCCATCACGCCTTCGACCAGTATCAGGTCGGCGTTTTCGGCTGCGCGGGCCAAGCGCCAATGCGCGTCGGCCTCGCCGCACATGCGGAAGTCGATGTTCTCGCAGGGCGCACCGCTGGCCATTTCATGGACCTGCGGATCAAGGAAATCCGGCCCGCATTTGAAGACGCGAACGCGCCGGCCCTGGCGGGTGTGCAGCCGGGCCAGCGCCGCGACCACGGTGGTTTTGCCCTGGCCGGAGGCAGGTGCGGCAACTAATAGTGCCGGACAGGTGGCCATGCTCAGAACTCCATCCCTGGCATCGCCTTCACGCCGGCCTTGAAGGCGTGCTTGACCATGGCCATTTCAGTCACCGTGTCGGCGGCGGCGATCAGGTCATCGGGTGCGGCGCGGCCGGTGACGATCACGTGCTGCATCGGCGGGCGGGCGGCGAACGCCTGCAGGACTTCGGCCAGCGGCAGCCACTGGTACTTGAAGGCGTAGGTCATTTCGTCGAGCACCACCAGGCCAATGGCCGGATCGCGCAGATAACCGGCAGCGACTTCCCAGGCGGCGCGCGCGGCGGCGGCGTCGCGCCCCGGGTCCTGGGTTTCCCAGGTGAAGCCTTCGCCCATCACATGCCAGCGGACGCCCGGCACGCGCCCGAGCACGGCCTCTTCGCCGGTGTCGGTGCGGCTCTTGACGAACTGCACCACCGCCACCTGCAGGCCGTGGCCCAGCGCGCGCGCGGCGACGCCGAAGGCGGCCGAGGATTTGCCCTTGCCGTTGCCGGTATTGACCAGCAGTACGCCGCGCTCCTGGTCGGCGGCGGCGACCTTCTGGTCGACGATCTCCTTCTTGCGCTGCATGCGCGCGACGTGGCGCTCTTCCTTGCCTGATGAGTCCATGGTCATGATCACTCCGGGATGAAATAGTCGCTGCCGCCGGCATCGATGCGGCGCAGCGGATGGCCGTACAGGCGCGACAGGGTGGGCGCATCGAGCACCTCCGCCACCGGTCCGCACAGTGCGCTGCCGTCGCCGAACAGCAGCAGGGCGCGGTCGGCATAGCGGCGCGCGAGATTGACGTCGTGCATCACCATGATCATGCCCATGCCGGATTCGCGGGCGCGGCCGGCCAGCAGTTTCAGCACCGCGATCTGGTGGTTGAGGTCGAGGTGCGAGAGCGGCTCGTCGAGTAACGCCAGGCGTGGTGCCTGGGTCAGCAGCGTGGCCAGCGCGAGTCGCTGGCGTTCGCCGCCGGAGAGGGTATGCACGTCACGTTGTTCGAGTTCTGCGAGGCCCACGGCAGCCAGCGCCTGGCGTGCTGCCCGTGCGTCGGCCGCGCTTTCCCAGGCCCAGCGTTCCATCCATGGGTGACGCCCGATCAGTGCGGTTTCCAGCACGCTGGCGGGGAAGGCATCGATCTGCTGTTGCAGCAGCACTCCGCGCAGCTGCGCCACGCGCCGTGGCGCCAGCGCCGACATGGCTTCGCCGCAGAGGCGGATGTCGCCGGCCAGCGGCGCGCGCAATCCGGCCAGGGTGTGCAGCAGCGTGGTCTTTCCGGCACCGTTGCGGCCGAGTATCGCCAGGCGTTCGCCGGCATTGAGGTGCAGGTCGAGGCAGCTGACGAGGGTGCGACCGCCGATGGCGGCAGCGAGGTCGCGCGCTTCCAGCAGAACTTCGCTCATTGATGCACACTCCCCCCAGCCCCCTCCCCGGGGAAGGGGGTGACCATGGTTCGCCGCTGCGCGGCTCCATCTGTTGGCTTGCACCCCTTCGGGCGGCCGTGCGGGGTGCTCATTCGCGCCCCCCCTTTGGTTGGCGCGAAAGCAGGTAGAGGAACACCGGCACGCCGAGCAAGGCGGTGAGCACGCCGACCGGCAGTTGCTGCGGGGCGATCACGGTGCGCGCCAGGGTGTCGGCGACTACCAGCAGGGCGCCGCCGGCCAGGGCGGTGGCGGGCAGCAGGACGCGCTGGTCATTGCCTATGGTCAGGCGCACCAGGTGCGGCACCACCAGGCCGATGAAGCCGACGCTGCCGGTGGTGGTCACCGCCACGGCGGTCAGCAGGGAACCCAGCGCGTACACGGCGGCGCGCAGGCTGCGTACTTTGACGCCGAGCGTGTGGGCCACCAGATCGCCGCGCGAGAGCAGGTTGAGGTCGCGTGCCAGGGGCACCACCAGCGCCAGCCCGATGGCCAGCACGGCCAGCGCCGGCCAGGGCGAGCCGGCGTGGGAGAGGTCGCCCATCAGCCAGAACAGCATGCTGTGCAGCTTCTGTTCCGGCGCTACCGAGAGGATCAGTGCGACGCCGGCACCGCAGCCGGCGGCGACGATCACGCCGGTCAGCAGCAGGCGGCTCTGGGTCCAGCTGCCGTCACCCCGCGCCAGGCCGAAAACCGTCAGCATGGCCGCCAGTGCCCCAACGAAAGAGCCGCCGTGGATTACGATCAGCGGCAGGCCGAAGAGCATCGCCGAAAGCGCGCCGACCGCGGCGCCGCCGGAAACGCCGAGTACGTAAGGGTCGGCCAGCGGGTTGCGCAACAGCACCTGCATCAGCGCCCCGGCCAGCGCCAGAAGGCCGCCGCAGGCGAAGGCGGCCAGCGCGCGCGGCAGGCGCAGGCCGAGCACGATGTCGCTGCCCGCGCTGCCCTCGCCGCCGGTGCTGTTGCCGAGAATCCGCGCCCAGACCTCGCCTGGCGATATCGAATAGGAGCCGACCAGCAATGCGCCCGCCAGGCTCAGCACTACCGCGACCAGCAGAACGGCAATGACGAGGAGGGCGCGGCGGCGGGTGGGCATGGGAAGCGGGACGCTCGCCTATTTCGGCGCGTAGCGCAAGCCGACGAATAGTTCGCGGCCGGGCACGGCGTAGGACCAGGCGTTTTCATAGACCCGGTCGAACAGGTTGTTGAGTCGCGCTTCGAGCGACCAGCCGTGGTCGATCTCGCGCGCTGCATGCAGGTTGGCCACGGCATAGCCGCCCATGATCCGGCCCTGGGTGGTGGTGTCGTAGCGCCGGCCGATGGCCGTCATTTCGCCGCCGAGGCGCCAGCCGCCGGGGGCGTAGGCAATGGCGAGCTTGAGCATCTCGGCAGGCCGCCGCTGCAGGCGGTTGCCGTTGCCGGCATCGACCGGCTTCATCAGGTCGAGTCCGGCGTCGGCATTCCAGGCGCCCGCCGTCATGCTGCCGGCAAGGCTGGTGCCGGTGATGCGCGCCTTGCCGATGTTGACCGCCGGGTTGCCGGCGATCAGGTTGTCGATGCGGTTGTCGAAATGCGTCAGCGAGGCGCTGCGCGTACCACCGTCCCATACCAGGGCCGCTTCGCGGTTGCGGGCCTTTTCCGGCTTCAGGCCGGCGTTGCCGAAGCCTGGGAAGTACAGCTGGTTGAAGCTGGGCGCCTTGAAGGCCGTGCCTTCGGCGAGGCGGGCTTGCCAGCCCTCGGCAAAGCGGTAGCCATAGGCCAGCGAGCCGGTGCTGTGGCCGCCGAACTGCGAGTTGTCGTCGTGGCGCAATGCCATCTGCCAGCTGTGCCTGCCCTTGCTGCCCTGGTAGCCGGCGATCAGCGAGCGTACGGTGCGATCGCGGATCGCATAGTTGGTGGTGCTGGTGATGCTCTGGTCAAGGTTCTCGATGGCCAGCATTAGGCTGCCGATGCTCAGCCGGATGTCATGCTGCCAGGTGAGCTGCTTCTGGAGGGTGGCGAACTGGCTGCGCGCCGGCGAGAAGCTGCTGCTGTTGTCTTCGCCGAGTCCGAGGCGCACTGTCGAGTTCCAGCCCTCGCCGAGGCGATTGCGCAACTGCAGGCCAAGCACGCGGCTCTTGTCACGGTTGTAGGCATCGACGGTGGCGCCGCCGAGATCGATGGAATTGGTGCTGCTGGCTTCCAGCGCATTGACCTGGAATTCATGGCCGGGCGCAAACTGGTACGCGATGCGGCCGCTCATGGCGTTGTTGCGGTAGCCGTCGGCATCGTCACGCGGCACCGCGCCATTGGCGATGCGATAGCGTACCGGGTCGGCGGCGACGTTGAATCCGCCGGTGCGATAGGCGCTGGCGGCGACGCTGTAAGACCAGGGTCCGTCGCTTCCGGATACCCCGCCCTGCGCTTCGATGGTGCGCCGCGAGCCGATGCCGGCATAGGCTTCGGCGCGCAGGGGGCCTTCGCCGCGGCGGGTAAAGATCTGGATCACGCCGCCGATCGCATCCGAGCCGTACAGGCTGGAGGCCGGCCCGCGCAGGATTTCGATGCGCTCGATCTGCGACAGCGGCAGGTTGTGCAGCGACGGAGTGCCTGTGGTACCCGAGCCGAAGGGGATGCCATCGATCAGCAACAGGGTGTGTCCGGCGCTGGTGCCGCGCATGAATACGCTGGCGGCCTTGCCGATGCCGCCGGTGTCGGTTACATGCAGCCCGGGTTGGCGGGAGAGCAGGGTCGGCAGCGTGGTCGGGCCGGCCTGTTCGATGGCGGCGCGGTCGATCACCGTGACGTCGGCGATCACTTCGTTGGCGCGGGTCGCCTGGCGGGTGGCGGTGACGATCACCGCCGCAAGGTCGATGGCCGCGTCGGCGGCGCCGGCACCGCCGCCATGAAGCAGTGACAGTGCGAAGGCCAGGCGCGACGCACGGGCGACCGGCGTGGAAATGCTGGGCATGGGTGCTCCTGGCGGCCAGCGTCCCCGCAGGCCAGATTGGGTGCCTGAACGAATGTGTGGCAGGGAGTAGGGACGGAAGCGGCCGGCAAGCCGGCGGCCGACGCACACTGCCACCCCGCAGCGCATTCAACCTTGTCCCTGGCCGGTCTCCGGGCTTGGAAGTCTTGGTTCGTCGCCTTCCCGGTATTACCCAGTGGCCATGTGACGAACCCGCACTTCCTTACCGTTGCGGGGGCAGCGCCGGAATCGTGCTTGCGCACTCACCGGCTTCCCGTTTCACCCGCCACGACGACCGTGCGCGGGCACCACGAACAGCCGCAAGTATAGCAAATCCATCCTATGACAAGGGCGTTGCCGTTCGCCGCCGCGTCACCGAGCCGCCATCCTGCCGGGTGAGGCCTGTCGCGGTTACAGTACAGCGATACTCAAGAGGTCCGGCCTGCGTATCTCAGGGTGAGGCCGGCATCTGCCAGGGGCAGTTGCGCCCCGACGTCGAGCCAGTCTCTGGCGTCACCGAGGCAAGCAAAGACCTCGGTGGGAAAGGCGCGGGTCGCCTGGGATATGTAGTGCCTTGCTAGGATTTGCCCTTCACGAACTTGGCATACTCGCCGTCCTGGCCGCTGATGTGCTCGAACAGCCATACCTGGGTGAACAACCGCAGGCTCAGGGCAATCTTGGCGCCCTTGGTGCTGCCGTCGGCGGCGAGTTTGGCCAGCGCCTCGATGATTCTCCCATGCTGGATCTTGTGCTCGGCGAGCCCGGGATAGCCGATCTTCGCCATGTAGGCCTCTTCGCGCGAGAAATGCTGGAGGGTGTACTCCTTGAGCGCCCTCAGCTCCGTGCTGAAGTCCTTCTGGCGGAATTCAGGCTGCTCCACGATGGCCGAGATTTTGTTCGTAAGCGCGACCAGGCGTTCGTGGTCGGCATCCATTTCAGGGATGTTCAGGTAAAGCAGACGCGGGTCGATCGCGGGCATGGCAATATTCCGTAAGTGGTAGTTTTCCTGGCGCCGATACTAAGGTTGCTGCTGCAGCGCGGTCAAGTAGGTTTCAAACGCTGACGCCGCTTCGGCATGATGTCTCGATCAGGCCATGTTATGGCCTACCGCCCACACGGCGGCCTCGACCCGCGAGCGGAAGTGCAGCTTCTTCAGCAGGTTGCGGATATGTACTTTGACGGTGCTTTCCATGATGTCGAGCTCGCGGCCGATCAGCTTGTTGGACATGCCCGCGGCGAGGCACTTCAGGATGGCCGTTTCACGGTCGGTGAGATTCGTTTGCGTCCGCTGATCGGCGACGGACTCTTCGCGCAAGGCGGTGGCCAGCAGGCCGGCGAGTTCAGGGCTGATCGGGTTCTTGCCTTCCATGGCACCGGCGATCATGCGCAGGATCTCCTCCGGGTCGTTGTCCTTGAGGATGTAGCCGTCCGACCCTGCGCGGATCGCAGCAATGAGGTCGTCGGGCGAATTCGATACGGTGAGCAGGATGATGCGCGCGTCGATGCCCAGGTCGCGCATGGTGCGCAGCGTCTCCAGGCCATCGATGCCCTTCATGTTGAGGTCGAGCAGGATCAGGTCCGGGTCGAGCAGCCTGGCCTGCTCGATGCCCTCCTGGCCGCCGGCGGCCTCGCCCACCACATCGAAGCTGTCTTCCAGTGCCAGCAACTGGCGCACGCCACGGCGAAACAGCGGGTGGTCGTCGATGATCAGCACGCGCGTGGCGGCGATGGCTTTGTCGGTCATGATGGCGGGCCTTGGTTCAGTCGATTTCCGGAATCGCGTGGCGGACCTTGTGCGGCAGGAAGCGAAGCGTGATCGAGGTTCCCGCGCCAAGCGCGGATTCGATCGTGAGTTCGCCCTCGAGGATCTGCGAGCGGTCGTGCATGATGTTAACTCCGAAGTGGCTGGTAGGCGTGTGGCGCGGATCGAAGCCGCGACCGTCATCCACGATGCGCACGGTGATCCCCTGCAGGGCATCGACAGCAATGGAGACGCTGGCGTGGCTGGCCTGCGCATGGCGCTCGATGTTGGACAGGGCCTCGCGGATGATGCGGATTACATGCATCTCCTCGTTGCCCAGGAGCACCAGCCCGGATAGCGCATTGCTCAGTTGCACCGGGAACCCCATCTTCGCGGAAAACTCCCGGATGGTTTCCTGCAGCGCAACGTTGAAACCGCGCTCATCGATGCGCAGGCGGAAGGTGACGATCAACTCGCGCAGTTCGCGGTAAGCGCCGGTGAGCCCCTGCTTGAGTTCGTCCGCAATCTCCCGCGCATCGCGACCCTGGTCCAGGCATTTTTCGAGCCGTGTCACCTGGATCTTCAGGTAGGAGAGCGACTGGGCGATAGAGTCATGCAGCTCGCGGGCGATGACCGAACGTTCTTCCAGCACGGCCATGCGGTGTCGCTCTTCGACGCGGCGCATGTTCAGCAGGGCGTTGGACACATGGTGGCCGACCGTTTCCACGATGCGCGCCTTTTCATGGGCGAGCGGCTTGTCGTCCTTCAACAGGATGGGCATCACGGCACGCACCCGGTCGCCGTCGCCGAGCGGCAGCGTTACCGTCCCGCCCCCCGGCGATGACGGCGAGCCATGGTTGGCGCGCAGGAAACATTGCTGGCAGTCACTGCGGCCGCAGAGCGCATGCGCTTCGTCCGGTGTCAGGTCCCCGGTGACCTTGTGCGCGGGGTACTGCCCGTTCTCGCTGACGCAGATCATGCTGTGGCCGAGATCCAGCGCCTGTTCGACCTCGCGCAAGGTTTCCTGCAGCGTGTCCAGCGTCAGGTCGCTGGCGGAAAGCTTCTGGCTGATGCGGTAGAGCAGCTCCAGGGATTCGTTGGTGCGAGTCAGTTCCTGGGTCTTCTCTTCGACCTTTTCCTCGAGGTGGGCGTACATCGAGGCGATCTCTTCCACCATGGTGTTGAAGGCCCGTCCGAGCTGCCCGAGCTCATCATTGCCGACGTGCTGCACGCGCGCCGTGAAGGCGCCCTGCGAGACCGTCTTGGCGGCTTCCAGCAGCCGCGCCAGGGGTTGTACCAGCTGCCAGTTGAGGAGCCAGATGGTGAGCATGCTGATCAGGACGACGCTGGCGAGCAGCACCAGCTGGAAAATGCGCAGCCAGCGCGCCTTGCCTTCGAGTTCCTCTTCGATCAGGCGCACGACGTGGTCGATCTGGTCGACGAACAGCGGGATCTCGTTCGCCATCTGCAGGATGGCGGCGGGATCGCCGTTGGCGGCGTCGGTTTCCAGGCCGCGGATATGCGCATTCCAGCGTTGCAGCACGCTATGCACGGCGATTACCGAGGCGGACGTCGGCGCTGACTTGGCGACGATGAAGCGTTCCAGGCCGAGCAGACGTCGCTCGAACAGTTTCATGGTCTCCAGCGCTTGCGTCCGCTTGGCCGGCTGCTGGACTTCCGACAGAGTCCGATAGCTCAGAAAGCGCAATGAGCCCGAGACATTGACGGCATTGGCGCGACCGCTGATGTCGTCGGCGATGACCGTCGAGATGACGATGGAAACCAGCGACAGCAATGCCAGCACGCTCATGACCGCGCCCAGGCGCACCAGCACCGAGTTGCGGAGCGTACTTGCCAGCGAAGGGAAGATGCGTTTCATGGGTATTTCGGACGAGGTGTGATCGCTTTGGTGGTAGCCGGCAGCCGGATCCGGGTCGCAGGGCATTTTCGCAGGTTCTTGATTCTACGAAAGGTTGCCGCAAGAGGCTCTACCGCTTTGTAGGTAGAGCCGTGCGATCCGGGGCGCCTCCGGGCTCTTGAGTGTTGCAGTGCAAGGCCTAGGATGAATGCAGATTCTTGTTCGCGGACGTGCCGCGGACCGGCCCAGCGGAGAAGAAAAAAATGAACATATCCAGTGTGATCGTCATACCGAGGCCGGAGCGGGTGGCGGCGGTGACCGAAGGCCTCCGGCAGATCGAAGGTGTCGACGTGGCTGCCGTTTCACCCGAGGGCAAGATCATCGTCACCCTGGAAACCGAAGGCGATGGCGAAACCGTCGCGATGTACGAGGGCATCAGCCTCATGGATGGCGTGATGTCGGCGTCGATGGTCTACCACCACAAAGAAGACGAACCCGAAGTTGAGATCTCAGTAGAGGCGTAGCCGCCCGGCGAGGCCGTAACGACAAGGAGAAAGCAATGTCTGTATTTACACTGACACGACGTGAATTCATCAAGACCAATGCCGTGGCGGCGGCTGCAGTGACGGCCGGCATGAGCGTGCCGGGCGCCGTCATGGCGCAGGCCCGCGGCGGCGATGGCGTGCGCTGGGACAAAGGCGTATGCCGCTACTGCGGCACCGGCTGCGGTGTGCTGGTCGGCACCAAGGATGGCAAGGTCGTGGCCACCCAGGGCGACCCCGATGCGCCGGTCAACAAGGGACTCAACTGCGTCAAGGGCTACTTCCTCGCCAAGATCATGTATGGCCAGGATCGCCTGACCAAGCCCCTGCTGCGCATGAAGGACGGCAAGTTCGACAAGAACGGCGAATTCGCCCCGATCTCCTGGGATGCCGCCTTCGACATCATGGCCGAGAAGGTCAAGGCCACCATGAAGGAGCCCACGCAAGGCCCATACGGTGTTGCCATGTTCGGCTCCGGCCAATGGACGGTGTGGGAAGGCTATGCCGCCGTCAAGCTGATGAAGGCCGGTTTCCGCTCCAACAGCATCGATCCGAATGCGCGCCACTGCATGGCTTCGGCCGTGGCCGGCTTCATGCGCACCTTCGGCATCGACGAGCCGATGGGCTGTTATGACGATGCCGAGCATGCCGACGTCTTCGCCCTGTGGGGCGCGAACATGGCCGAGATGCACCCGATCCTCTGGTCGCGCATCACCAACCGCCGCCTCACTGCCAACCACGTCAAGATCCATGTGCTGTCCACCTTCTCGCACCGTTCCTGCGAACTGGCCGACAACGAACTGATCTTCAAACCGCAGTCGGATCTGGCGATCCTCAATTACATCTGCAACTACATCATCCAGAACAAGGCGGTCAATCAGGAGTTCGTCAAGAAGAACGTCGGCTTCTTCCAGGGCGTCACCGATATCGGCTACGGTCTGCGGCCCAACCATCCGCTGGAGCAGGTGGCAGGCAACAACGGCTATCCCGGCGCCGACGGCAAGCCCAAGGGCGACCCGAACAAGCACACGCCGATCACGTTCGATGACTTCGCCAAGTTCGTTTCCGAATACACGCTCGACAAGGCGCACGAGATTTCCGGCGTGCCGAAAGACAAGCTGGAAGCCCTGGCCAAGGCCTATGCCGATCCGAAGGTGAAGGTCACCTCCTACTGGACCATGGGCTTCAACCAGCATACGCGCGGCACCTGGGTCAATAACATGATCTACAACGTGCACCTGCTGACGGGCAAGATCTCCGAGCCGGGCAACAGCCCGTTCTCGCTGACCGGCCAGCCCTCGGCTTGCGGCACGGCGCGCGAAGTCGGCACCTTCTCGCATCGCCTGCCGGCCGACATGGTGGTGATGAATCCCAAGCACCGCGAGTTCACCGAGAAGGCCTGGAAGCTTCCTGCCGGCACGATTCCGCCGACGCCGGGCTATCACGCCGTGCTGCAGTCGCGCATGCTGAAGGACGGCAAGATCGGCTTCTACTGGACTTCGACCACCAACAACATGCAGGCCGGGCCCAACGTCAATGGCGAAATCTATCCCGGCTGGCGCAACCCGAAGGCCTTCGTGGTGGTCTCCGACGTCTACCCGACGGTATCCGCGATGTCGGCAGACCTGATCCTGCCCTGTGCGATGTGGATGGAAAAGGAAGGCATGTTCGGCAATGCCGAGCGTCGCGGCCAGATGTGGCGCCAGCAGGTCAAGGCGCCGGGCGAGTCGCGTTCCGACCTCTGGCAGTACATGGAGTTCTCCAAGCGCTTCAAGGTCGAGGACGTCTGGCCGGCCGATCTGCTGGCCAAGGCGCCCGAGCTGAAAGGCAAGACACTGTACGAGGTGCTGTATGCCAACGGCCAGGTGAACAAGTTCCCGAAGGAAGAAGCGGCCAAGGTCAATGCCCACGCCTGGGCCGGCTACACCAACGATGAGTCGGAGGCTTTCGGCTTCTACGTGCAGAAGGGCCTGTTCGAGGAATATGCCGGTTTCGGTCGCGGCCACGCCCACGACCTGGCGCCCTTCGACACCTACCACAAGGTGCGCGGCTTGCGCTGGCCGGTGGTGGATGGCAAGGAAACCCTGTGGCGCTTCCGCGAAGGCTATGACAGCTACGTCAAGAAGGGCGAGGGCGTGAGGTTCTACGGCTATCCCGACGGCAAGGCGAAAATCTTTGCGCTGCCCTACCAGCCGGCGGCGGAAATGCCGGACAAGGATTTTGACCTCTGGCTGTGCACCGGCCGTGTGCTGGAGCACTGGCACAGCGGTTCGATGACACGGCGCGTGCCGGAACTCTACAAGGCCTTTCCCGATGCCGTGGTCTGGATGCACCCGAAGGATGCCGAGAAGCGCGGTCTCAAGCGCAACGACGTGGTCAAGGTATCGACGCGGCGCGGCGAGATCGAATTGCGGGTCGATACCAAGGGCCGCAACAAGATGCCGGAAGGACTGATCTTCGTTCCCTTCTTCGACGAGCATCGCCTGGTCAACAAGCTGACCCTGGATGCCACCTGTCCGATTTCGAAAGAGACGGACTTCAAGAAGTGTGCCGCCAAAGTGGTCAAGGTCTGATCGCTCACCGAGAGACGATGCGGGAAGCCTCCGGGGGAGTGCTTCCCGCTCCGGGAAAATGACAACCGTTACGCAATCCAAAGCCCCGGTCGGCAATACGGCCCGCCGGCAGTTCATCGCCGACACATCGCGCATGGCCTGCGGTGTCGGCTTGCTCGGCCTCGGGCTGGGCCTGTATGCGCGGCACGCCACGGCGCTTCCCCCCGCCGCGATCCGTCCTCCCGGTGCGCTGCCGGAGGACCGCTTTTCGTCCGCCTGCATCCGCTGCGGCATGTGTGTGCGTGACTGTCCCTACGACATCCTCCATCTGGCCAGGCCGGAGGAGCCGATGTCGACCGGAACGCCGTATTTCATCGCACGCCAGGCGCCCTGCGAAATGTGCGAGGACATTCCCTGCGTCAAGGCCTGTCCGACGACGGCGCTCGACCATTCGCTGAAAGAGATCAACAAGGCGAAGATGGGCCTGGCAGTGGTGGTCGACCATGAGACCTGTCTCAACTTCCTCGGCTTGCGCTGCGACATCTGCTACCGCGTCTGTCCGGTGATCGACAAGGCCATCACCCTCGATCCGCAAACCAATGTCCGCACCGGCCGTCACACCTTGTTCATCCCCGTGGTGCATTCCGAACACTGCACGGGTTGCGGCAAGTGCGAGAAGGCCTGCCCGACCGAAGTCGCCGCGATCAAGGTGTTTCCGCTCTACATGGCCAAGGGCCAGCTGAGTTCGCACTACCGCCTGGGCTGGGTGGAAAAGGAAAAGGCCGGCGGTAGCCTGGTCGCTCCGGAGATCGAGCACCGGTACAACATGCCGGAGGGCATGAAGTACGAACATGGCAAGGGGCTCTCCGTCGTGCCGCCGGGCGAGGCGGCAGCGCCGGGCGCCGTGCCGCCAGCGCCGACTTTCAAGGCATTGCAGGGGAACAAGCTATGAGCTCCGTCCCCCTCAAGCCGGGTGCCGAGGCGGTCGCCGGGAAAGGCTGGCTGCTTGCCCACAAGTGGCTGATCCTGCGCCGCTCGAGCCAGGTCGGCATCCTGCTGCTGTTCCTGGTCGGGCCGTGGTTCGGCCTGTGGATCGTCAAGGGCAACCTCAACTACAGCTACACGCTGGGCGTGTTGCCGCTGACCGATCCCTACCTGCTTCTGCAGTCCTTGCTTACCTTCAAGCTGCCGGAGACGCTGGCCCTGGTCGGCGCGGCCATCATCATCCTGTTCTACCTGCTGGTCGGCGGACGCAGCTACTGCGCGTGGACCTGTCCGGTGAACCTGGTGACCGACATCTCCAGCGCCTTGCGCCGGCGCTTCGGCCTCAAGGGCGGCGCCCACCTGTCGCGGTCGACGCGCTTCTGGATGCTGGGCATGACCCTGGTGGTTTCACTTCTGACCGGCACCATCGCCTGGGAGATGTTCAACCCGGTCTCGATGCTGCATCGCGGTCTGATTTTCGGTATGGGCTTCGCCTGGATGGTGATCGTCGCCGTCTTCCTGTTCGACCTGTTCGTGATGCGCAGCGGCTGGTGCGGCCATCTCTGTCCGGTCGGCGCCTTCTACAGCCTGATCGGCAGGGTCTCCGTGCTGCGCGTGCAGTTGCCCGGGAGGGCCGCCTGCAACGACTGCATGGACTGCTTCGCCGTCTGTCCCGAGCCGCAGGTGATCCGGCCCGCGCTCAAGGCCATCAACGGTGCGCCGGCCCTCATCTTCGACGCGCAATGCACGAACTGCGGCCGCTGCATCGATGTCTGTTCGAAGGATGTGTTTGCCTTCGGACCACGCTTCACGATTCCTGTTTCCGCTCAATCCATTGTTGGCGGTACCGCGCAGGCGGTACCTAAATGATCCCGTAATCCACTTTTTTCCCTCTGGGAGGAGTTCATCATGAAAAAGATTGTCAGCATCGTTCTTGCGACCCTCGTGGCTTCCGTGATCGGTTGTGCGACGACCATGGCGCCGGCACCCATGCGCGGGGCCGACGTCTCCGCTCCCGACCGGGCGCCGGACCTCAAGTTGTATTCGGAAAAGATGCCTGGCGTCGGCCAGCCCAACCTGATTGCGCGCACCTTTGTCGGCCAGCCGCCGATGGTGCCGCACAGCATCGAGAAGTATGTGCCGATGACCCTGGAAGAAAACGCCTGCATGGAATGCCACCAGACCGAGGAAATCCGCGGCCAGAAGATTCCGCAGATCGGCGAAAGCCATTTCTCGAAGACCCTGAAGACCAAGGCCGGCAAGCCGGCGCTGGAGATGACCCGCTTCCAGTGCGACTCCTGCCATGTGCCGCAAGTCGACGCCAAGGAGCTGGTCGACAGCCGGTTCGTCGGCGTCACCAAGTAATTCATCCCACGTCCATCGGAGATCGTTCTCATGAAATCACTCGCCGCATTTGCTTCCACCGCTGTTCTGGCGCTTTCCGCCACCGCCTTTTCCACCGCTGTCTATGCACTCGATGTCGAGGCCGCCAAGGGCCTCGCCGAACAGAACAACTGCATGCAGTGCCATAGCCTGCGCAAGGACAAGGATGGCCCCTCGTTCATGAAGACCGCCGAGAAGTACAAGGGCAAGGCGGGCGCCGTCGATGAAGTCATCAAGCACATGACATTGGGCAAAGACGTGAAACTGGCCGACGGCACCAGCGAGAAGCACAAGATCGCCAAGACCATGCCGGCCAACGACAAGGCACAGTTGAAGAACCTGGCCGAGTACGTTCTCTCGATCCAGCCCAAGTAGGCCGAACGATCATGACCAGCGAGCAGAACGGGATGAAGGGGTGGTGGTCGATCCTCAAGCGGCCGAGCGCGAAGTACTCGCTGCTCGGCTTGCTGGTGGCCGGATTTGCCAGTGGCATCATCTTCTGGGGTGGCTTCAACACCGGCATGGAGGCCACCAACACCATGGAGTTCTGCATCGGCTGCCACGAGATGAAGGACAACGTCTACGAGGAATACAAGACCACCATCCACTACAGCAACCGCACCGGCGTGCGCGCCGTATGTTCTGACTGCCATGTGCCGAAGGACTGGACGCACAAGATGATCCGCAAGGTCAAGGCGAGCTACGAGGTCTGGGGCAAGCTTACCGGCAAGATCGACACCAAGGAGAAGTTCGAGGCCAACCGCCTGGCGATGGCGGAGCGGGAGTGGACCCGCATGAAGGCGCGTGACTCGATCGAGTGCCGCAACTGCCACAGCTTTGACGCGATGAGCCCGGAACTGCAGAAGAAGACGCCTTACAAGAAGCACATGGAAGCGAAGGCCGCCGGCAAGACCTGCATCGACTGCCACCAGGGCATCGCGCACCGCCTGCCCAAGGGCTTCAAGAAGCCGGGCACGGAGGAGGAGGACTAGCAGCAAGGGGCCGGGTGTGCCGCTGGCGCAACCCGGCCATTGCCATCGCAGACTGAGGTTCGGGGCTAATCCTGAATTGAGGTCAGATAGGCCAGCACGTCCTGCACGTCATGCTCCGTCAAGGTAGTGAGGATGCCGCCCGCAACCGCGTCGTCGTGCGGGCGCTCGTTGTTCAGGTACTTTTCGATCTGCCGCTTCAGATAGCTGGTGTATTGCCCGACCAGCATCGGGTACGTGCCCTGGCCTTTGCCGTTTCTGGCGTGGCAGGCGGCACACTTCTTCTGATACACGGCTTCGCCGTTGGCAAGGTTGCCGGCAACGCGCGGAATGATCATGACGCGTTCGGTCAGGGTCAGGCGGGTCAGGGCATCGTCGCTATCCTTGAAAACCGGCCACGTGGTGGGCAGTTTGATCGAGGCAAGGTAGGCGGCGACGTCCCTGATGTCTTCGTCGGGCAACTCGCGCTCCTGGGTATAGGGATACATCGGGATGTTCACCCGCTTTCGGGCGCGGAATGAATTGAGCTGGTCGATCAGGTAGCCGCCACGCTGGCCGGCGATGCGCGGGTATTCGCCGCGCGAGCCACCCTGGCCGAATTCGCCGTGGCAGCCGGCGCAGACGGCGTTGATCTCCTTGCCCTTGTCGAGGTTCTGGGCATGTCCGGGGCCGGCGAAACTCAGCAGAGTCAGTACGAATGCAAGGCGTAAGGTCATTACATGGGCGCCATGAAAATTTGATGCGAGTCATTGTCGCAGCAGGCGGG
Organism: uncultured beta proteobacterium; assembly: GCA_903959855.1. Lineage (GTDB taxonomy): Bacteria > Pseudomonadota > Gammaproteobacteria > Burkholderiales > Rhodocyclaceae > Sulfuritalea. Next base: position 1,733 of record CAJBYR010000339.1, on the reverse strand, counting down.
TGCGCGTTTCCTTGATCTGTGTCGGGAAATCCGCCGATGCCTGTTCCCCGATCCGGCCAGGCAATAGAAACTCAGTAGCCGACCGCGAAGCGGAAGGGCGCCGCGATTCGTTGCCGGTCGGTCTCGATCAGCACCGTCGCGACCCAGTTCATTTCCCCCGACACACAGACGGGCAGCGACGTCTCACCTGTGTGGCGGCCTTCGCCTGCCACAAGTTCGGCCCGGTTGTAGCCCATATTCATGGCCTCGCCGGCGAAATCGATCTCGACCCTGTTCGCCTTGATTCCGCTCAGGGTGACTTCAACGCGCAAGGGCGTGAGGATGGGAATCGGGCGTGGCGTGATCGACAGCTCGATGCGCGTCCCATCCGGCAGCAGTGCCGCACACGCCTGAGCCTGCAGGTTACAGCCGGGGCTGGGCACTGCCTTGACGTCCGCCTTGGGCAATAGCAGTGGCGAAAAGTAATGGCCGGCGCCGGCGAAGCCGAGCAGAAGGGCGAGCATCGCCGCTGTGGTTGCCGTGGATGTGTCGAATTTCATCAGTATTGACATCGGCGTAAAGGCTTGCGGCATGGGGCTTGCCGGCCAACTTGTTCGCCAACTTGATTCATATCAAGGTCACGAACGGCACTGCTGTCGCATAGTGCGACAAATTGCCGCAGAGCTTGGTGCTGCGGCGGCGTACCAAAGTTGAATGGCTGACAAGCAACGATTCGAAGTATCAACCGGAATGGGAGCGACAAACATGAAACAGTTTAGCAAGCAAGCCACCGCGCTGCTGTTGGCGGCGGGGATGGGCATGGCGGCGACCGCCTGGTCGGCCGACAGCCTGCAGGACGTGCTGAAAGCGCGCGGCCTGAGCCAGCAGGATCTGCTGGCGGCGGCCAAAACCTACGTACCGACCGGCAAGCGTGACGAATTCGTCACCTTCAGCTCGGGCGGCCAGTCCGGCCAGGTCATCGTCTACGGCATTCCGTCGATGCGCATCCTGAAGTACATCGGCGTGTTCACGCCGGAACCCTGGCAGGGCTATGGCTTCGACGAGAGCTCGAAGAAGGTGCTGGCCCAGGGCCGCATCGACGGCAAGGACATCACCTGGGGCGATACCCACCACCCGGCGGTTTCTGAGACCAACGGCGAGTATGACGGACAGTTCCTGTTCATCAACGACAAGGCCAATCCGCGCCTGGCGGTGATCGACCTGCGCGACTTCGAGACCAAACAGATCGTGGTCAACCCGATCTTCAAGTCCGAGCACGGCGGCGCCTTCGTCACCACCAATACCGAGTACGTGATCGAAGCGGCGCAGTATCCGACGCCGCTGGAGAACAAGAAGTTCTACCCGCTCGAGGAAATGAACGAGAAGTACCGCGGCGGCGTCACTTACTGGAAGTTCGATCGCAAGGAAGGCCGCATCCTGCCGAACGAGTCCTTCTCGTTTGAGCTGCCGCCCTACTGGCAGGATCTGTCGGACGCCGGCAAGCTGGCCTCGGAAGGCTGGTCCTTCACCAACTCCTTCTGCTCCGAGCGCTACGTCGGCGGCATCGAGAAGGGCCGTCCGCCGTACGAAGCCGGCTGCTCCGCCAAGGACACCGACTACCTGCACGTCGTCAACTGGAAGAAGGCTGCCGAGATGGTCAAGGGCGGCAAGGGTTTCAAGACCATCAATGGCCACAAGGTCATCATGATGGAAACGGCGATCAAGGAAGGCTTGCTCTACCTGATCCCCGAGCC
>CAJBYR010000338.1 GCA_903959855.1 uncultured beta proteobacterium | reverse complement strand
TCGCTCGGCGCGCCTTTGTAGTTGTCGTGCCAGCAATCCTCCATCCACTCCCAGACACTGCCACTCATGTCGTAGAGGCCGAAGGCATTGGCCTGTTTGCCGGCCACCGGATGCGTCTTGTTGCCGTGGCCGGCCCGGCGATGGGCGATGCTGTCCTCATTGTCGCTGCCGCAGTAGGCGAAGCTGCCTCCCGCACGACAGGCGTACTCCCATTCGGCTTCACTGGGTAGGCGGTAGACCTGTCCGGTCTTTTCGCTTAGTTTGCGCACAAATTTCTGCGCGTCCGTCCAACTCACCCGTTCCACGGGGCAGTTGTCACCACAGCCCACAAAATAGCTCGGGTTGCCACCCATCACGGCACGCCATTGGCCCTGCGTGATTTCCGTCCTGGCCAGAGCAAAGGGCTTGGCAAAGCTTACCTGGTGCGCCGGAGTCGCTTGTTGAATCTGATCGGATCCCATGACAAAGCTTCCTGGCGGAATTTCCACCATGTCGGGGCAATCGTCGCAGTCCTTGAATACCCTGCCGGCAACCACGGGAGTCACCTGTCTGCCGGCAAGTGCACGCTTCTCCTTTGCCGCCTCGATATTCTGCTGGGTGACATATACGGTTCCGGTGCCACCATCCATGCCGAAGTAGGCCAGCAGCGGAAACGCGATGCCGGGGATCATGAACGCGGCGCCATACAGGAACATCACCACGCGGTCGCTCAGCAAGCGCATCGCGCCGCCGAGAAACAGAATGCCGATAACCATCGGCCACGCCCCGAACAGGACCCTGATCACCTGGCTCATGTAGTTGGCGCCTGCCTGATGCAGTTCGACGACCGGCGCTATCAGCGTGACGCCGCCGATGATCGCGAGGATGCCGAGAAAGCCGGCCATCAGGCGCGCCACTCCCGGGTTCTTTTCCTTAAGCGCGCCCGTCGTCGCCGGGGTTCCCGATCTGCCCGGCCGGGCGCCGTCGGTCGCGGCAGGTTTGACCGAACGCGCTGGTGTAACCGGTGTCGCTGCGCGCAGCCCGAGCCGATCTTCGATCAACTCGGCGATGCAGGTCGCCTGTGCCTTGGGCAGTCCCAGACGGCTCAGGAGCGTCACCGTGTCGCCGTTATCGGCAATCGCGAGAACATCGAAAAAGATATTCATCAATGTCGGCGAACTGCGCTTGTTGCGACTCGGATCATGACGAATGAAGATCTTCTTGATACCCTTCGTAGCGACGGTCTTGTTGCCCGGCCAGGGCAGCGGTCCGTGTCGTATCACGATACGGCCGCCGCCGATGGAAATCCGGGTGCGGTTGACGAATTTGCCGATGATCGAATACATCACTGCGCAGACGCCCAGTGCAATGACCAGGGCGAAGAACGGTCCCAGAGATGGTTCTTGCGTCAAACTGCTGACGTAGATCCGCCACAGATGCGGTATCGACAGATTGTAGGTCGACAGGTTCTCGAAAACGATCCATCCGAGTACCCCCGCAGCGATGGCCAGTGTGAAGAGGTTTAGATCGGACCATTCCCACACGATTTCAAGATGTGACCCCTGCGGGGTGACCTTGATATTCTCGGCAAGCTCACTGCGCGCATTCGCCATTTCGGGGATCCCGGTTACGTGCTGAAGCCAACTGATGGTGGATGTGAAAATGACGTTCGCACGGCACGCAGTATCGGTGCCCACTAAAGTCAGGTCAAGCGGGTGAGCGCATAGGGTGCCTCACCGGCAAGTCGGCGCTGGCAATACGGCGCTACACTTCAGGTATGTTGATCAAGGGAGGTGTCTGCCCATGAGCGTGCGAGCCGGTGTTGCCATCCTTTGCTATCTGCTGTGCCTTGGCTCGGGGAAGGCCGAGCAGCCGGTGGGCATCACCGCTGCGCTGCCCGCGCTGGATGTCATTCACGACGGCCGACCGGTGCGGATTCAGCGTGATCCGGACAACCTGAATCAGATCGATCCCGATTTCGCCCTGACCTCACGACCGTGCCCGCCATACTGCGTACAGCCCATGCAGTTGGGGCCCGGGGTCGAGACCCTCGGCGAGCTTGAAGTGATCGACTATTTGCGGCGCACGGCACTACGGGATGACGCCGTGCTGGTCATCGATTCGCGCGATGCCGACTGGCTGGCGCGCTCGGGCATCATCCCCGGTGCCCTTCACATCCCCTGGACGCGCCTGCATCCGTCACAGGCCGAGCCGGAGGCGATTGCGGAGATACTCACCCTGCAGTTTGGCGCCAGCCGCACCGGCCTGCTGTGGAACTTCGAGAATGCAAAGACGCTGGTGTTCTACTGCAACGGGCCGTGGTGCGGCCAGTCGCCAACGAATATCAAGCAGTTGCTGGCGCTGGGCTATCCGGCGCACAAACTGAAGTGGTACCGGGGCGGCATGCAGGACTGGAAAAGCCTGGGCCTGACAACGGTACCCGTCACGCGCTGATCAACCAGCGGGGCGCGGTGGAGCGGCGGCACCTTCCGTCGAGCGATAGAAATCAGTCGCGGCAAAGGCTTTCTGCAACGGGCAGTTTGTATCCTGACCGCATTGCTGGCGGCAGGCACATTCATGCTGTGTCTGGACGAGTGTGACGTACTCGCCACACACCGGGCAATGCTCCATTGGCGATTCGAACATATTTCCTCCCATCCGGTGCTGGTGCGGTCCACTTTCTTCCGGACTCTTGCCACCGTAAACATCAGTGTCGCTCCGGGCGATGGTCCCGGCAATCCGTATTTGCCGCAGCGACTGGCATATTTTGCCAGTCGGTTACACTCGGCGTCTCTCCCGATTTTTCAACTTCACTTACGAGGACACATCATGAGCGGAATCAACTTCAAACGCGAAATTGCGGACAACATGGACGGTGCCATCGATCGCGCGACCAAGGCTCTCGCGGCCGAAGGCTTCGGCATCCTGACGCGCATCGACATGCATCACAAGATCAAGGAAAAGACCGGCAAGGACATCGTGCCCACGGTCATTCTTGGCGCCTGCAATCCCAACCTGGCCTACGAGGCCTATACCGCGAACCCGGATGTTGCGAGTCTGCTGCCCTGCAATGCCGTAGTGCGTGAGACCGCTCCGGGAACGATCTCGCTGGAATTCGCCGCCCCCTCGGGGATGATGCGCATTCTTGGTGACCAGCAACTTACCGATTTGGCCAAGGAAGCGGACACGCGCATCGAACGCGCCCTGGCCGCCGCCTGAGATTCCGCCGACACGGATCATTTTTGAGGAGTGCCTGATATGGCGATGGATGTCATCGATTACTTCATACACGGCGACGACATGCAGTTTGTCGAGATCGAACTTGATCCAGGCGAGGCCGCCATCGGCGAAGCCGGCAGCATGATGTACATGGAGGACGGCATTACCATGGACACCGTGTTCGGTGACGCATCCGCGCAGCAGTCGGGCCTCTTCGGCAAACTGGTGGGTGCGGGCAAACGCTTGATTACCGGCGAGTCGCTGTTCACCACGGTCTACACCCATCAGGGCCAGGGCAAGAAGCGGGTGGCCTTTGCGGCGCCTTACACCGGCAAGATCATTGCCTTTGATCTGAGGAAGCACGGCGGCACGATGATCTGTCAGAAGGATGCCTTCCTCTGCGCCGCCAAGGGGGTGTCACTGGGCATCGCCTTCCAGAAAAAACTCGGCACCGGCTTTTTCGGTGGCGAGGGTTTCATCATGCAGAAGCTCGAAGGTGATGGCATGGCTTTTGCGCATTCGGGCGGGACCGTCATCGAGCGCACGCTGGCTGCCGGCGAAGTGTTGCGTGTCGATACCGGCTGCGTTGTGGCCTATACCCCCGACGTGGATTTCGACATTCAGTTTGTAGGCGGCATCAAGACGGCACTCTTCGGTGGCGAAGGACTTTTCTTCGCCGTGCTGCGCGGGCCGGGAACGATCTGGCTGCAGTC
>CAJBYR010000337.1 GCA_903959855.1 uncultured beta proteobacterium | reverse complement strand
GGCAATGCCTGCAGCAGCGAATGCGGCAGCAGGCCGAGTTCAACGCCGAGCCAGCCGAAGGCCAGGCCGCAGGCGGCCAGGGAGAAGGCCACCGAGTAGCCCATCAGGAGGAAGATAATCAGGCCGCCGAACATGATCGGCGCCATGTTGTGTTGGAGAAATTCGATCATTTCACGCTCCCGTCGTTTCTTTTCTGATCCTTCACCATGTCCATCGCGTCTTCGACACGGTTGATAACTTCGGGGGCGACCTGGTGTTTGAGGATTTCCTCGGCCAGTTCCTCCTCGGCGGTCTTGGTCTGCACCGGCGCCGTCGGATCGACGCAAACGCCTTGCAGGAAGCCGATGCGCTTGATCAGTTCGGACAGGCCCTGCAGTCCCAGCAGGATGAAGCCGGCCGGCACCAGGGCGTAGACCGGCCAGCGGATCAGGCCGCCGGCGTTCTGCGACATCTCGCCGCTGTGGTAGGCCTGGATCACCAGCGGCCAGACCAGCTCGTTGACCTTGTAGACAAAGGGGAACAGGAAAAAAACGATGCCGACGCATTCGACGATGATCTGGGTCCGTTTGGAGAAACGCCCGACGATGACGTCGATCTTGACGTGGCCCTGACGCAGCATGGTGTAGGCGGAGCCGAGCATGACCACGGCGGCGAACAGGTACCACTGGATTTCGAGGAAGGCATTCGAGCTCATGTCGAAGGCCTTGCGCACCACGGCATTGACCGCCGAAATGACCACGGCGAAGAGCACCAGCCACATCAGGCTGCGGCCGACGCGCTCGTTAAGGCCGTCGATCAATTGCGACATTTTCAGCATGGCATTCATGCGCGAACCTCCAGGACTGTTTTGTGGTCGCGCAGAAAACACCAGGCAGGGCCTTGATTGGCGCGAAAGTATTTGCGCAGCATCTTAACCCGAGCCTTCAACATTTGTTGATTCAAGAGCTTCTCCTTCTCTTCCGGAGTTCGGAATGCAGGCGCCGAACAGGTCCTCAGCTACGGATTGGTCAGTGTTCTTGTATTGTGGGTCAATGGTAAGACCAAAAGATGCGAAATGATAGTGGTGCAGATAAAGGCTGTCAAGGGGTATGGTGAATCTTTCCTGCTCTGATCGGTGGTGTTGATAATTTGGTAAGACCAGTGATATATTCAAACAATGGATGTAAAGATGATTGCTCCCAAGCTCGCCGACGTTGTTGCGCGAGAGATCGAACAGCGCGTGCTCGAAGGTCGCCTGAAACCGGGCGACCGTCTGCCGTCCGAGCGCGACTTGTCGGTGCAGCTGGGTGTTTCGCGCGCCTCGCTGCGCGAGGCGATACAGAAGCTCGCGGCGCGCGGCCTGCTCGACAGCAGGCAAGGCGGAGGAACCTTCGTCACCGATCGCCTGGATTCGAGTTTCGGCAATCCCTGGGAGGAAATCCTGCGCGACCACCCGGCCGTGCATGAAGACATGCTGGAGTTCCGCCACATGCTCGAAGCCCGCGCCGCCGAATGCGCGGCTATGCGGGCTACAGCGGCGGATCGCGAGCGCGTGCGGCTGTGCCTCGCAGCACTCGAGGACTCATTCGGCGGCCAGGACCTGGATCTCCAGGTGGACAGCGATCTCGCTTTCCATCAGGCGATCGCCGAGGCCTCGCATAACGTGATCGTTGGCCATTTAACGGCGAGCCTGCTGCGCCTGATGCGCGACAACCTGCGGCGCAATCTCTCCGAGCTAATGCAGGTGCCGGCTGCCAAGGAGCAACTGCTGGAGCAGCACCGCGCGGTGTGGCACGCCATCGAGCAGGGTGATGCCGAGCAGGCGCTGGCCGCCGCCGCCAACCATATCGGCTACGTGCGCCAGAACCTGACGCGCATGCTGCGAAGCGATGCCCGCCTGGCATTAAAATCGGGGGCATGAACACACGGTTCTGCCTCGTTCGGCACGGCGAAACGGATTGGAATGCGGAGAAGCGCGTCCAGGGACAGATCGACATCGGCTTGAATGCGACCGGGGAAGCACAGGCGCGTGCACTTGCCGACGCCCTGCACGAGCATGAATTTGCCGCCGTCTACAGCAGCGATCTGGCGCGCGCCTGGCGCACGGCCTGCATTGCCGTGCAAGCCCGGAAAATCGCCGTGTCGCCAGCGCCGACTCTTCGCGAGCGCCATTTCGGTGTCCTCCAGGGCCTGACCGCGGCCGAGGCCGGCATGGCCAACCCTGCCGCCTACCGCTTGCACCGGGAGCGCAACCCGGACTTCGACTATGAAACCGGCGAGTCGCTGAACCGGTTTGCCGACCGGGTGCTGACGGGCTTGGCGACACTGGCGCAGCGGCATGCCGGCGCATCCGTGCTGGCGTTTACCCACGGCGGGGTGCTCGACGTGGTGTACCGCGCTGCGACGGGCCGTGCGATCGACGTGCCGCGCGATTTCACGCTGGGCAATGCGGCGCTCAATTGGCTGGACTACAGCGGCGGGCGCTGGCAGCTGATCGCCTGGGCCGATTGCCGCCACCTGCGGGCGGCGCTGGACGAACTTCCCGGCTGAGCCGCTCCCGGCCGGCCGCGAGCGGGTGCTAAAATCCGCCGCTCCCGCCAGTGCCGGCTCATGTGCGCATTGGCTTGCGGCAGGCGCATGCGCCCGAATCCTCCCGAAGTGCATTTTTCGAAAGCCAGAGAATGTTTTCCAAACAAAGCTCCCTCGCCAAGACCGATCCCGAACTGTTTTCCGCCATTCAGGAGGAGAACCGTCGCCAGGAAGACCACATCGAGTTGATCGCCTCGGAGAACTACGTTTCCTGGCCGGTCATGGAGGCTCAGGGCTCGCAGCTGACGAACAAGTATGCCGAGGGCTATCCGGGCAAGCGTTACTACGGCGGTTGCGAATACGTTGACAAGGCCGAGCAACTGGCGATCGATCGCGCCAAGAAGCTGTTCGGCGCCGATGCCGCCAACGTTCAACCCAACTCCGGCTCGCAGGCCAACCAGGCCGTGTTCCTGGCTTTCCTGAAGCCCGGCGACACCATCCTCGGCATGAATCTCGCCGCGGGCGGCCACCTGACGCACGGCATGGCGCTGAACATGTCGGGCAAGTGGTTCAACGTGGTGCCCTACGGCCTCGACGAAAACGAGGAGATCGACTACGACGCAATGGAAAAGCTGGCGCACGAGCACAAGCCCAAGCTGATCATCGCCGGCGCCTCGGCCTATGCCCTGAAGATCGATTTCGAGCGTTTCGCCAAGGTGGCCAAGGCCGTCGGCGCCATCTTCATGGTGGACATGGCGCACTATGCCGGCCTGGTCGCCGCCGGCTACTATCCCAATCCGGTGCCGCATGCCGACGTCGTCACCTCGACCACGCACAAGACTCTGCGCGGGCCGCGCGGCGGCCTGATCCTGATGAAGGCCGAGCACGAGAAGGCGATCAATTCCGCCATCTTCCCCGGTTTGCAGGGCGGACCGCTGATGCACGTGATCGCCGCCAAGGCAGCCGCCTTCAAGGAAGCGATGACCCCCGAGTTCAAGAATTACCAGGAGCAGGTGATCGACAACGCCCAGGTGATGGCCAAGGTGCTCAAGAGCCGCGGCCTGCGCATCGTCTCCGGGCGCACCGAGTCGCATGTCTTCCTGGTCGATCTGCAGGCCAAGAACATTACCGGCAAGGATGCCGAGGCGGCGCTGGGCAAAGCACACATCACGGTCAACAAGAATGCCATTCCCAACGATCCGCAGAAGCCCTTTGTTACTAGCGGCGTGCGCATCGGCACCCCCGCCATGACCACGCGCGGCTTCACCGAGATCGAGGCGGAGCAGGTCGCCAACCTGATCGCCGACGTGCTCGATGCACCGCAGGACGAAGCGGTGCTGACCCGCGTGCGCGGCGAGGTATCGGCGATGTGCAGGAAGTTTCCGGTGTATGGCTGAGAGCCGATAGCGGAGCCGATCATGAAGTGTCCATATTGTGCAGAGCCGAACACGCAGGTTGTGGACACGCGTGAGAACGAGGATGGCGACACCGTTCGCCGTCGTCGGCGCTGTCTTGCCTGCGACAAGCGCTTCACCACCTACGAGCGCGTCGAACTGCAGTTGCCGCAGGTGGTGAAGAAGAATGGCAGCCGCACGGACTACGACCGCGACAAGCTCAAGGCCAGCATGATGCTGGCGATGAGGAAGCGCCCGGTCACCACCGAGAGCATCGACCTGGCGCTGGATCGCATCGAGGAAAAACTGGTGCAACTGGCCTTGCGCGAAGTCGCGTCCGACCGCATCGGCGAACTGGTGATGCGCGAACTGAAAAAGCTCGACAAGGTGGCCTACATCCGCTTCGCCTCGGTGTATCGCAACTTCGAGGACGTCGACGAGTTCTCCGAGGCGATCCGCGAAATCAAGAAGCCGCGTCAGCCGCGGGCCAAGGTCTGAGCGGTCGCGGCCGGTGCGTGCCGCATGAACTTTTCTGCCCACGACCATGCCTTCATGGCGCGCGCCCTGCGCCTGGCGCGGCGCGGCCTCAACACCACCACGCCGAATCCGCGCGTCGGCTGCGTCCTGGTTCGTGACGCCCGTGTCATTGCCGAAGGCTGGCACCAGAGGGCCGGCGGACCGCATGCCGAGGCCGCTGCGTTAAAAGCCATAGTTATGCGAAGCGGTATCCACTCGGACGGCGCTGGCGCGACGGCGACGGGCGCGACAGCTTATGTCACGCTGGAGCCCTGCAGCCATTTCGGCCGTACCCCGCCGTGTGCCGATGCCTTGATTGCAGCCGGTGTCGTGCGCGTGGTTGCGGCGATGCGCGACCCGAACCCCTTGGTTGCCGGGCAAGGCATGGCCAGGCTGGCGGAAGCCGGCATCGCCGTGGAGACGGGTTTGCTGGAGGCCGAAGCAAACGAACTCAACATCGGTTTCGTTTCGCGGATGACGCGGGGCCGGCCCTGGTTGCGACTCAAGGTTGCCGCCAGCCTCGATGGCAAGACCGCGCTCAACAACGGCGTTTCGCAATGGATTACCGGGCCGGCGGCGCGGCGCGATGCCCATGCCTGGCGCGCGCGCTCCTGCGCCGTGCTTACCGGCATCGGCACCGTCAAGGACGACAATCCCCGTCTTACGGTGCGTGAGGTGCCGACGACGCGCCAACCCTTGCGCGTAGTGATCGATAGCCGGCTTGAAACGCCGCCCGATGCGGCGATCCTCGAAGGTGGCAATGTGCTGATCGCCGCCGCGACGGAAGATGCGGCTCGGGCGGCGGCGTTGCGCGCACGTGGCGCCGAGATCGTCGTGCTGCCCAACCCCGACGGCAAGGTGGAACTGGCCGAACTCCTCAAGGAACTTGGACGGCGCGGAATCAACGAAGTCCTGGCTGAGGCGGGAACGCGGCTCAACGGCTCGCTGCTGCGCGAAGGCTGCGTCGACGAACTCCTGATCTATCAGGCGCCGCTGCTGATTGGTGATGCCGCGCGGGGCATGTTTGGCCTTGGCGAACTTACCGATTTGGCCGGTGCCCGCCGACTGGATATCTTCGAACGCCGTAGCGTGGGCGCCGACTTTCGCATTCGAGCCAGGCTTGTCTAGGCGCGAACGCGACGATGAGGAGGGACGGCGCGATTTTCGCGGCCGTAGCCTGCTGATCAATCTCCTGCGGGTCATTCATATCGCCGGACTCGCAGGTTTGTCGGCGGCGGTGCTAGCCGGCGGGGGCAACTTGCGGGAGTGGGGTGGGGTGATGCTGGCGTCCGGGATCGGCATCATCGCTCTGGATGCCTGGGCCAATCCGCTCTACTTCCGGCAGGCGAAGGGTATCGGCACCGTGCTCAAGATCACGCTGGTCGGCCTGATGATGGCCTGGGAGCCCGGCCGTCAGCCCCTGTTCTGGTTCCTGCTGGCGTTTTCGGTGGCCTTGAGCCACGCGCCGGGGCGTATCCGCCACCGGCAGCTGTATTAGGCCGGGCTTGCCTCGCCACAGACCTGGCAGGCGGGGTCGCGCGGCACCTTGATCTCGCGCCACTCCATGCCCAGGCCGTCGAGCAGCAACAGGCGCCCGGCGAGGCTGGTGCCGCAGCCGATGAGCAGTTTCAGCGCCTCGGCGGCCTGAATCGCGCCGATAATGCCGGTCAACGGCGCAAACACGCCCATCACCGCGCAGCGGACCTCCTCGACGTCCTGACCTTCGGGAAACAGGCAGTGATAGCAGGGGGATTGGGCCTGGCGCGAATCGAAGACGGCCACCTGCCCGTCAAAGCGGATCGCGGCGCCTGATACCAGCGGCGTGCGGTGCTTCACGCAGGAACGATTGACGGCATGGCGCGTGGCGAAATTGTCGCAGCAGTCAAGCACGATGTCGGCCAGCGCAACCTCCTCATCGAGCCGGTCACCAGCCAGGCGCTCCTGCAGGGCAACGACTTTGCACTCGGGATTGATCTCACCCAGCGTGCGTTTGCCTGACTCGACCTTGGCCATTCCCACGGCATCAGTGCGGTGCAGGATCTGGCGTTGCAGATTGGTCAGGTCCACCGTGTCACCGTCGGCGAGCACCAGAGTGCCGATGCCGGCCGAAGCGAGGTAACAGGCGGCGGGAGACCCGAGGCCACCGGCGCCGATCACCAGAGCCCTGGCGTTGACGATGTTTTCCTGACCCTCGATGCCGATCTGCGGCAGCAGGATATGGCGACTGTAGCGCAGCAGCTGCTCGTCGGTCACCGCAGCGCCTATCTTTCCTGTCTTAATTCCGGCGGCGTTTCGTCGTGGTCGCCGTGAGGGTGATGCTCCCAGGCCTTCGAATAGACCTCGTGGGATTTCTTGATCAGGCGTTCAGGCACCCGCATGTTGCGCATCTGGGTTTCCTCGCAGAAATACACCACGGTGCGCATCAGCTTGCTGTACATGCTGTTGTCGAGGTTGAAGCCCTGGCGTACCAGGGCGGCTTCTAGTCCTTCGAGCGAGTAATCGCTGATCTCGTACCAGATCGACAGGCTGTAGGGCGCGATGCCGTCGTCGATCTCCATGCCTTCAAGGCCGGCCAGCAGCTTGCGTGCTTCGTCCACATGCTCCGGATGGCGATGATCGAAACGCAGCTCGCGATGCTTGCGCGTTCCCGGCTGCGGCACAAAGGCCGCCGGCCGCTGGCGCGTTTTTCCGTCGCGCTGCTCGTCGCGCAGCTCGCGGGCCTTTTCCGGGTTCATGCGGCTCACGGCGGTTGTCCGTTCAGCGCTTGATGATCTGCCAGGCCTTGAGCAGATTCACGGCCTGGCCAAGCTGGTAATCCTTGGGCGAGGCGAATTCGATGGGGGCATGCGGCGAGTCCTCCGCATCGTCCGCCTTGCCTTTGTCCTTGTCCTTTTTGTCGGCGGGCTTGGTGGTGGTCTTGGCGGGGGCCGGCTCGGCCTTCTCGCCCTCGCCGGTGAGGTGTCGCTCAAGATCCGCTTCGCGCACGCGCGAGCGCGAACTGCCACCGTTGGCGGTTTCCTCGACCACGATGTCAGGGGTAATGCCCTTGGCCTGGATGGAGCGGCCGGAGGGGGTGAAATAGCGCGCCGTGGTCAGCTTGATGGCGGCATTGTTCGACAGCGGCAGCACGGTTTGCACCGAGCCCTTGCCGAAGGTCTGGGTACCCATGACGATTGCCCGTTTGTGGTCCTGCAAGGCACCGGCGACAATCTCTGACGCCGAGGCCGAACCACCGTTGACCAGCACGATCATCGGCACGGTCTTGGCCCAGGCCGGCAGGGTCTTCATGAAGTCGTCCTTCGCTCCACGCTGATAGTCCTCGGGGCTGGCCATGTAGCGGCGCTTGGCATCCTCGGTGCGACCATCGGTCGAGGTTACGAGAATCTGCGGTGGCAGGAAGGCTGCCGAAACGCCGACGGCGCCACTGAGCAGACCGCCCGGGTCGTTGCGCAGGTCAAGCACCAGGCCTTTGACACCCTCACCCTTGGCGTCCTTGTCAGCCTTGGCCAGTCTCTCAAGATGCTTTACCACGTCGGGTGTGGTCTCTTCCTGGAACTGGGTGACTCGGAGGTAACCATAGCCACCGTCGAGAAGCTTCGATTTGACACTCTGCACCTTGATTTTTTCGCGGGTCAGGGAGACATCGAAGGACCGCGATTCTGACTTGCGTACGATCGTGAGCCGGATCTGGGTCTTCGGCTTGCCGCGCATCTTCTTGACGGCGTCATTGAGCGTGAGGCCCTTCACCGGTGTGTCGTCGATCTTGATGATGAGGTCGCCAGGCTTGAGGCCGGCGCGAAATGCCGGGGTGTCCTCGATCGGCGAGACCACCTTGACGAAGCCGTCTTCCATGCCGACCTCGATGCCGAGGCCACCGAACTCGCCCTGGGTGCTGACCTGAAGATCCTTGAAGGAATCGGCATCGAGATAGGCGGAGTGGGGGTCGAGGTTGGCCAGCATGCCGCTGATGGCATGGGTGATCAGCTTCTTGTCGTCGACCTGCTCGACGTAACCTTGCTTGATCGCGCTGTACACGTCGGCGAAGCTGCGCAGTTCCTCGATCGGCAGCGCGGACGCGGCATCCTTGTTGGCACTGGCGGAAAAATTGAGGCTCAGGAAGACGCCTGCCACCAGGCCGGTAGCCACGAGACCGAATTGTTGCAGCTTGCTGCTCATAGAGACTCCAATTGCCTGACGGTAGGGTTTAGTCAGCCTCAGGGACCTGCCGACCACTTCATGGGATCGAAGGCCAGGCCCCGATGCCTGAGTTCAAAGTATAAACCCGACTCCGGGTTGCCACCGCTGTTTCCCACGGTGGCCACAGCCTCCCCGTTCCTGACCCCGGCACCCACCGCCGCCAACAAGGACTCGTTGTTGCCATAGACCGAGAGGAAGTCATCACCATGGTCGATCACCAGCAGGTTGCCGAATCCGCGCAACCAGTCAGAGAAAACCACGGTGCCTTCCGCCACGGCCTTGACCTCGGCACCTTCCGCGGCACGGATGAACAGCCCCTTCCAAAGCGCTCCACCCTCCGGTCGCGGGGTACCGAATCGCCCGGCGATCGCGCCCTTGACCGGCAGGCGCAGGCGCCCGCGCAGCGTGGCAAACGCGCCGCCTACATTGCCCGGGTCATGGTTTTTCAGTTTGGTGCCCGGTGCCGCTTTGTTTTTGGCCGCGCCACCGCTCCTGGGCTTTTTTTTGCTGGCGATGCGGATCAGTCCATCGATCAGGCGCGCCAGGCGCTGTTCGTCGCGCTTCAGCGTGGTGATCTCGCGACGCTGCGCCTTGAGCCGGTCGGCAATTGCTGCCAGCTGCGTCTGCCGTTGCTTTTTGCGCTCCAGCAACTGCGCGCGGCTCTCCTGCTGCTGGCGTTCGATCGCCGCGAGCTGAGCCTGTCGCTCACGCACCGTCTCGGCCAACTGCCTTTTCTCCTCGGCGGCGACACGCAGGCGCTGGATCAGGTCGGCTTTGGCGCGCGAAAGCAGGGTCAGGAAATACCTGTCGCGCGCGGCCTGGTTGGGATCGTGCCCGGATAGCAGCAGCTTCATGGCATCCGCATCGCCACCGACGAACTGGCGGTTGAGTACCTGTGACAACTGGGCTTGCTGGGCGCCGCCCTGCCGGTCCAGGCGCTTGCCCTGTACATCGAGTTCGGCCAGGTCGGCTCTCAGTCGTGCGCTTTCCAGTCCGAGCTCATGCAGGCGGCGATTGACCGTGGATATGGCCGATTCGGCTTCGCGCAATTGGTCGGAAGCGGAGGCCTTGGACTCTTCTGCGGAAGCCATCTCGCGGCGCAGCGCCTCGATGCGGCCCTTGAGGTCGTGCAACTCCTCTTTTTTACGATCGACGGCAGCGCCAAGCGCCGGCGTGGCGCAAAGCGTCAGGGCGATGCCGAACCCGAGGATGAAGCGGGAAACCTGAAGTTTTGGCGAGCCCGGCGGCCTCGGGTTCACTTTCGGGTATGCAAGCTCAGGCTTTTGCCTTGCCCTGATTGGCGACTGCCTGCATTGCCGCCTTGATGGCATCCTGGTCGCCGAGGTAGTAGTTGCGAATCGGCTTGAGGTTGGCGTCGAGCTCGTAGACCAGCGGTTGCGCGGTCGGGATGTTGAGGCCGACGATGTCGGCATCGGAGACGTTGTCGAGATACTTGATCATTGCCCGGATGCTGTTGCCGTGCGCGGCGATGACGATGCGCTTGCCGGATTTGATGGCCGGCGCGATGGTTTCGTTCCAGAAGGGCAGGACGCGGGCAACGGTGTCCTTGAGGCACTCGGTGCGCGGACATTCGCCGGGCTTCAGGCCGGCATAGCGCGGATCGTTGATCTCGTATCGGGGATCACTTTCCTCCAGCGGCGGTGGCGGGGTGTCGTAGGCACGGCGCCAGACCAGCACCTGCTCGTCGCCGAACTTGGTGGCGGTTTCGGCCTTGTTGAGGCCTTGCAGCGCCCCGTAGTGGCGTTCGTTGAGGCGCCAGGAGTGTTGCACCGGGACCCACATCCGGTCCATCTGCTCCAGCACCGTCCATAGCGTCTTGATGGCCCGGCGCAGCACCGAGGTGTAGGCGAGATCGAACTCGTAGCCTTCCTTTTTCAGGAGCTGTCCCGCGGCAATTGCCTCGGCCATGCCCTTCTCGGTCAGACCGACATCGGTCCAGCCGGTAAAGCGGTTTTCCTGGTTCCAGGTGGATTCGCCGTGGCGAAGCAGAACAATTTTGTACATGATCGAAGCCTTGGTGCAGGTCAATACCGGTATTCTATAATATCAACTCTTCGCGCCGGACCACCGGCCATACGGGGTAGCAAGGCATGCATGCAATTGACGACCTGATCGGCAAGCAGGAACACATCGAGACGGCTGCGCGCGCGCTGAAGGCGATTTCACATCCCCTGCGGCTTAAAATACTGTGCGTCATCGGTGGCGACGAAATCTGCGTGCAGGACATCGTAGACGCAGTCGGTACTTCGCAGAGCAACATCTCGCAGCACCTCGCGATACTGCGCGACAAGGGCGTCCTGCAAACCCGCAAGGACGCCAACCGGGTTTTTTACCGCATTGCCGACCAACGCACCCTGCAACTCATCGCCCTGATGCGCGAAGTGTTCTGTGGCGTGCCGACACTCAAGGATTGAACGACAATGGATTTTGTGCAGCAAAACATGATTTGGGTCGGACTTGCCGCGGTCAGTGGCGGCATGCTGCTGTGGCCGCTGATTGCCGGGGGCAACGTGGCCAGCCTGTCGCCGGCCGAGGCCACGCTGATGATGAATCGCGAGGATGCGATCGTGCTCGACGTGCGTGAAACCGGCGAGTGGGGCAGCGGCCATATCGGTGGCGCGCGCCACATCACACTGGGGCAGCTGGAGAGCCGGCTCTCCGAACTGGAGAAATTCAAGGAGCGACCGATCATCGTCGTCTGCGCGACCGGTAACCGTTCCTCCTCGGCCTGCGGCAACCTCAAAAAACATGGCTTCGGCAAGGTCTTCAGCCTGGGTGGCGGAGTTGGCGCCTGGCGCGAAGCAAACCTGCCCCTGACTACCAAGAACTGATACGGAGCCTGCCATGGCCAAAGTCCTGATGTATTCCACCGCCGTTTGCCCCTATTGCGTTCGCGCCGAACAGTTATTGACCAAAAAGGGCGTGACCGACATCGAAAAGGTGCGCGTCGATCTCGAGCCCGCGCGGCGCGAGGAAATGATGCAGAAGACCGGACGTCGCAGCGTGCCGCAAATCTACATCGGCGACACCCATGTCGGCGGTTGCGACGATCTCTACGAACTTGAGCACCAGGGCAAGCTCGACTCGCTGCTCGCGGCCTGATTCCCGCTGCCGGCAGTTTTCCACCTACTTACTACGACCCATCCATCATGAGCGACGAGCAACCGGTATTCAGCATCGAAAAGATTTACGTCAAGGATTTGTCCATCGAGGTGCCGAATGCCCCGCAGATATTTCTGGAGCGCGAAACACCCGGCATCGAAGTGCAGATCCAGAGCGCCGCGCAAGCCGTCGGCGACGGGCTGTTCGAGGTGGCGCTGACGATCACCGTCAATGCCAAGGAGGGCGAAAAAGCTTTCTTCCTGGTTGAAGTGGTCAAGGCCGGAATTTTTCAGATCCGCAACGTGCCCGAAGCGGACATGGATCCGATCCTGGCGGTGGCGTGCCCGAATATCCTCTTCCCTTACGCCCGCGAAACGATTTCCGACGCGGTCAATCGCGCGGGATTCCCGCCGGTGATTCTTGCCCCGGTGAACTTCGAGTCACTCTACCAGCAGCGCCTGATGGAGCAGCAGCAAAACGAAAGCCGCATCCAGCTGCAATAGTCGGCGATGCCACGAACCCAGGGGCTGGCACTGACGATACTGCGGCGGGCTTCAACTGCCGGCCTGCTTTGCGCTGCACTGCTGGCGACGGAAACCGCATGGGCGCTCGACTATCGCAGTGTCAGCGAGGTCGCACCGGCCTTCGATGCACCGTCAGCCAAGGCCAAGCCGATGTTCGTGGTGCAACCTGGAACCCCGGTGGAGCTGGTGGTCAGCCTCGAAGGCTGGTCCAAGGTCCGCGACAGCAAGGGCGACCTGGTCTGGATGGAAAAAAAGCACCTCGCCGACAAGCGCACCGTGATCGTGCGTGTCGATCGCGCGCAAGTCCGCGCTACCGGGGATGGCAAAGCGGCCCTGGTCTTCGAGGCCGAGCGGGATGTGGTGCTGGAATTGCTCGAAGCGGCACCCGCCGGTTGGGTCAAGGTCAGGCATCGCGACGGCCAGAGCGGGTTTCTCAAGACGCAGCAGGTTTGGGGAATGTAAGCAACGCCTAACGGCGGACGCGGTGACGGGGAGGCGGCGATGCGCATAGCGGTGCTCGGAGCGGGGGCCTGGGGTACGGCATTGGCGATAGCCTTTGCTGCCAGGCACGATGTTGCCCTGTGGGCGCGCGATGCGGCGCAGGTGGACGCAATGTCGCGCCAGCGAACCAACTCCCGTTATCTGCCGGATTGTCCGTTTCCGCCGCGCTTGCAGGTGACGGCAGATTTTTCTGCGGCGCTGGAAGGTGCCGGGCTGGCCATCCTTGCCGGCCCTTTGGCCGGACTGCGCGGCCTGGCCGAGCAACTCAAGGCACTTGCACCGACGATACCGTTCCTGTGGGTCTGCAAGGGCCTCGAAGCCGGCAGCGGCCTGCTGCCGCACCAGGTGGCGGGCGAGGTCGGGGGCCAGTCGCGCTGTGGTGTGCTGACCGGACCGAGTTTTGCGCTCGAAGTCGCCCGCGGCTTGCCGACGGCGATAACGCTTGCCGCCGCCGACGCAGAGTTTGCTACGGCCACGGCCCAGGCCCTGCACGGCGGCAATCTGCGCATCTACGCCAACGAGGACCTCGTCGGCGCCGAAGTCGGCGGCGCGGTAAAGAACGTACTGGCGATTGCCACCGGTATCTGCGACGGCCTGGGCTTGGGCAACAATGCCCGCGCGGCGCTGATTACGCGCGGTCTGGTGGAAATCACCCGCTTCGGCGAGGCACTGGGGGCAAAGCGGGAAACCTTCATGGGCCTGGCGGGGATGGGCGACCTGCTGCTGACCTGCACCGGCGAGTTATCGCGCAACCGCCGCGTCGGCCTGCTGTTGGCCGAGGGCCGGGCCCTGGCGGACGTTGTCCGCGAACTGGGTCACGTTGCCGAAGGCGTTCCCGCGGCGCGCGAAGTGGCGCGACGGGCCGCGGCGCTGGGGGTGGATATGCCCATCACTCGGGCCGTGACAGCCGTGCTGGATGGTCGCATTACCCCGCGCGCAGCGGTTGAACAACTGATGGCGCGCGAAGCCCGGCACGAATAGGGTTTAGCTGCCGCCGGCATAGTCCTGTTGCCGCCAGGCCTCGTAGACCATCACGGCCACCGCGTTCGACAGGTTCAGGCTGCGGTTGCCCGGGATCAGCGGCAAGCGCAGGCGGAAACTTTCGTCGATCGCGGCCAGCAGTTCGCCCGGCAGTCCGCGCGATTCCGACCCGAACACGAATGCGTCCCCGGGTCGAAAGTTGCCGAAGGGTTGCAGAGCACTGGCGCTGGCGTGATGGCGCTTTCCCTTCGTCGTCAGCGCAAATATCCGCGCGTCAGCGAGTGCAGCGCGACATGCCGCCCAATCCCGATGTACGGTGACACAGGTCATGTCGGCGTAATCGAGTCCCGCGCGGCGCAACTGCGCATCGGACAAGTTGAAGCCCAGCGGTTCGACCAGGTGCAGGCGGCAGCCGGTGTTGGCGCAAAGGCGGATGACGTTGCCCGTATTGGGCGGGATCTCCGGTGCGACGAGTACGACGTGGAACACCGAACGGGTCTCCGTGGGCACATTTGAAGGCGCCCGGGACCATGTTTTGGTTGCTGCAAAGTGGTCGGGGCGGACCGGTGGAATTCTAACCCGAATATTTCACGAAAGCAGGTCGGCGGAACAGCCGTGAGGCGCGTTAATACAGGTGTCTAAGCCAATTATTAACGGGGTTCCGCCGATGCCAAAGTGTACCGCAGGACAGATGGAATTTGGACGGCTTGGCCGTCGGG
>CAJBYR010000336.1 GCA_903959855.1 uncultured beta proteobacterium | reverse complement strand
GTCGAATGCCAGACGATCTTGTTCGAGGTCGAGGTGCCGTTGGTGACGAAGAACAGGTGGTCGGCGTTGAAAATGCGCGCCGCGTTGCGCTCGGAAGCCGCCACCGGGCCGGTGTGGTCGAGCAGTTGGCCGAGTTCTTCGACGGCGTTGCAGACGTCGGCGCGCAGCATGTTCTCGCCGAAGAACTGGTGGAACATCTGGCCCACCGGGCTCTTGAGGAAGGCGACGCCGCCCGAGTGGCCGGGGCAGTGCCAGGAGTAGGAACCGTCCGCCGCGTAATGCACCAGGGCGCGGAAGAAGGGCGGCGGCAGCGAATCCATATAGGTCTTGGCCTCGCGCACGACGTGGCGCGCGATGAACTCCGGCGTGTCCTCGTACATGTGGATGAAGCCGTGGAGTTCTCTCAGGATGTCGTTGGGCAGGTGGCGGGAGGTGCGCGTTTCGCCGTGCAGGAAGATCGGGATCTCGGCGTTCTTGTAGCGGATTTCCTCGACGAACTTGCGCAGGTTGAGCACCGCCGGGTCGAGCTCCGGCCCGGGCGTGAATTCCTCGTCGTCGATCGACAGGATGAAGGCCGAGGCGCGGCTCTGCTGCTGGGCGAAGGAGGAAAGGTCGCCGTAGCTGGTGACCCCCAGCACGTCCATGCCTTCCTTTTCGATGGCGTCGGCCAGGGCGCGGATGCCGAGGCCCGAGGCGTTCTCGGAACGGAAGTCCTCGTCGATGAAGATGATGGGGAAGTGAAAACGCATGGCTGCTCCTGAAAAGCAAAGACCCGCCGACGGGCGGGTCGCAGTATGGATGGGCTCGGTTACCGTTAGGTGTCAGATCTTGGGCAGCGTGACGCCGGTCTGCCCCTGGTACTTGCCGCCCCTGTCCTTGTAGGAGGTCTCGCAGACCTCGTCGGATTCGAAGAACAGTACCTGGGCGCAGCCCTCGCCGGCGTAGATCTTGGCCGGCAGCGGCGTCGTGTTGGAAAACTCCAGCGTCACGAAGCCTTCCCATTCCGGCTCGAAGGGGGTTACATTGACGATGATGCCGCAGCGGGCGTAGGTGCTCTTGCCGAGGCAGATGGTGAGCACGTTGCGCGGGATGCGGAAGTACTCGACGGTGCGCGCCAGGGCGAAGGAATTCGGCGGGATGATGCAGAAGTCGGCATTCACCTCGACGAAGGAGTTCGGGTCGAAATTCTTCGGGTCGACGATGGTGCTGTTGATGTTGGTGAACAGCTTGAATTCGCGCGAGCAGCGGATGTCGTAGCCGTAGCTCGAGGTGCCGTAGGAGACGATCTTCTGGCCGTTGGCCTCGCGCACCTGGCCGGGCTCGAAGGGCTCGATCATCTTGTGCTGCTCCGCCATGCGGCGGATCCACTTGTCAGACTTGATGCTCATGGGTCATCCAGAATTGAAGGGATCAAGGGGCGGCAGTATACGGCTTGCGCGGGTTTAGCACAGTAGTCCGGCTAGACGGTCGATGCCGGCTTGCGGACTGCTCCGTTCGATGGCTACCAGCGGCACGCCCCCAGCGTGTCGCGCCAAGCTTTGCAGGGTAGCCGCCAGCGCAACCGTCGAGCCGGCGGTTTCATTGATGGCGATTGCCGTGACGCCAGCGCCGACTCTTGCGAGGGCTTCCAGCGCCGTCAGGGTATGGCTCAGGCTGCCCAGGTAGGAGCCGGTCACCAGCACGCAGGGCAGGCCGCTGGCAACAATCCAGTCGCGCACGGTATGGCTGTCGTCGAGCGGCACCATGACGCCGCCGACGCCTTCGACCAGGATTTGGCGAGAGTCGGCGCTGGCGCTACGGCGCGTGAAGGCTATCAATTCGTCGAAATCAATTCGCCTGCCTTCGCGCGCCGCCGACATGTCCGGCGACAAGGGCGCGGCGAAGCGCCAGGGCGCGACGGCATCAAGTTCGGTAGCGCTCACTTCGCGGCCCAACGCCGCCAGTAAGGCTCCGGCGTCGCTGGTCTCGGAATTGGCCGGATCGAAGCCGGACAGCACCGGCTTGAACGCCGCGGGCGACAAACCCTGTGCCCGCCAGTGGCGCAGCAGGGCGCAGGCGAGCCAGGTCTTGCCGATGTCAGTGCCGGTGCCGGTGATAAAATTTGCGCCCACTCTTCCTCCGCCGCAGCATTGTAGCGGCGCGGCATCCTCGCCTGACATGTCCGACTGGCTGAACCCTGGGCTGGCCCATCTCTGGCTACCCTACACGCAGATGAAAACCGCACCGGCGCCACTGCCGGTGGCATCCAGCGCCGGAGTGCGCCTGAGGCTGGCTGACGGGCGCGAACTGATCGACGGTATCTCATCGTGGTGGACCGCCTGCCACGGCTACAGCCATCCCCACATCCGGGCGGCCGTCGAGGCCCAGCTGGCGACCCTGCCGCACGTAATGTTCGCCGGCCTGGTGCACGAACCGGCGGCACGCCTCGCCCAGCGCCTGGCCAAGCTGCTGCCGGGCGACCTGGATCGCGTCTTCTTTACCGAGTCAGGCTCCGTGGCCGTGGAAGTGGCGCTGAAAATGGCGATTCAATACTGGCGCAACCTGGGCCACGCCGGGAAGCAGCGCATCGTCTATTTCCGTCACGGCTACCACGGCGACACTTTTGCCACCATGGCGCTGTGCGACCCCGAGGAAGGCATGCACACCCTGTTCGCGGGCAGCATGCCGGATCAGATCATGGCCGAATTGCCGACCGACGACACCATGCGCCGCGCCTTCGACCTGCTGCTGGAAACCCACGGCGAGCGTGTCGCCGCGGTGATTGTCGAGCCGCTGGTGCAAGGCGCCGGCGGCATGCAGATGCACGATGCGGCGACGCTGGCCTTCGTCGCCGATGCCTGCCGCCGCCACAACGTGCTGCTGATCGCCGACGAGATCATGACCGGGTTCGGCCGTACCGGCCGCCTGTTCGCCTGCGAGGAGGCGAGCGTTGTACCCGACATCATCTGCCTGTCGAAGGCACTGACCGGCGGCACGCTGCCGCTCGCCGCCACCGTGGCGCGGCGCCATGTGTTCGAGGCCTTTCTGTCCGCCGACCCGGCCGCCGCGCTGATGCACGGCCCGACCTACATGGCCAATGCCCTGGCCTGCGCGGCGGCCAATGCCTCGCTCGACCTCTTCGAACGCGAACCACGACTCGAACAGGTGGCGGACATTGAAGCACAACTGGCGACCGAACTCGCGCCCTGCCGCGCACTGGCCGGCGTCGCCGACGTGCGCACCAAAGGTGCAATCGGCGCCGTGGAGCTCAGTTGCCAACCCGGCGGAACGATCGATCTCGATGGCCTGCGCCGGCGCTTCGCCGAACTCGGCGTCTGGGTGCGGCCTTTCGCCAAGGTGGTGTACCTGATGCCGCCCTTCGTCATCGATGCCGACGACCTTTCCCTCCTGACTGGCGCGGTGCGCCGGGTCCTGACCGAGCGCGCCGCCGCGCTGGCATGAAGAAATCGTTCGACGCGCTGCTGCAACAGGAACTGGCGGCACTCGATGCCGGTTCGCGGCGCCGCCGCCTGCGTGCTGTCGGTTACGGCGATGGGAACCTGCGCGACATGAACGGACGTCCGTTGACCGACGTTTCGTCCAACGACTATCTGGGCCTCTCGCAACATCCGCTGGTCAGGCAACGTGCCGCCGACTGGGCCCTGCGCCAAGGGGCCGGCGCGCCGGCGTCGCGCCTGGTGGCCGGCACGCGCGACATCACGCTGGCGGTGGAAGAAAAGCTCGCCGCATTCAAGGGCCGCGAAGCAGCGCTGCTGTTTTCCAGCGGCTTCCAGACCAATGCCACGGTGATTCCGGCATTGACGCGCCTGGCCGGGAGAGTCGGCGCTGGCAACACGGCAAATGCGACGGCGATATTCAGCGATGCGCTGAATCACGCCAGCATCATCCACGGCGCCCGCGCCGCGCGCTGCAGTG
>CAJBYR010000335.1 GCA_903959855.1 uncultured beta proteobacterium | reverse complement strand
GACTACATACCGGTGCATCTGGTGAAGGGTGGCGGGGAGCAGTTTTCCGCCGAGTACAAGGCCATGAATCCCGCTGCCCTGGTGCCGGTCCTGCAGGACGATGACGGCAGTGTGCTTACTCAATCCCTCGCGATCATCGAATACCTTGAGGAAACCCGGCCGGATCCGTCCTTGCTGCCGGCGGATCCGGTGGGCCGGGCGCGCGTCCGCGCGCTGGCCCTGTCAATTGCCTGCGAGATCCATCCGCTGAACAACCTGCGTGTCTTGGCTTACCTGACCAAGACCCTGGGCGTCACCGAGGACCAGAAGAATGCCTGGTACCGGCATTGGGTTGAAACCGGCCTGGAAACCGTGGAGGCCATGCTTGCCGGTGATGCGCGCACGGGAGCGTATTGCCACGGCAATGCGCCGACACTGGCGGATGTGCTGCTGGTGCCGCAGATCTTCAACGCGCAACGTTTCAACTGCCGCCTCGACCACGTGCCGACGGTGATGCGCATCCACCAACACTGCCTGACGGTTCCGGCCTTCGCCAGTTCGGTACCGGCGCAACAGCCTGACGCTGAATAGAAACGCTCAGCCGCCCTTCAGGCGGCCGGCGAAAACCTTGCGCAACTTGGCCGCCTTGGGCGCCACGACGGCTTGGCAATAGCCCTGCATCGGGTTGTTGGCGTAGTAGTTCTGGTGGTAATCCTCGGCGCGCCAGAAAGTCGGCGCTGGCAGTACGGCGGTTACGACGGGATCAGGCCAGGTTTTGGACGCCGACAGTTCGGCGATCAGATCGTGGGCGATCCTTTCCTGGCCGTCATCGTGGGTGAAGATCACCGAACGGTACTGGGTGCCGACGTCGTTGCCCTGGCGGTTCAACGTAGTCGGATCGTGAATGGCGAAGAAGGCCAGCAAAAGCGTGCGGTAGTCGATCTCCGCGGGATCGAAGCGAACTTCGACGACCTCGGCGTGACCAGTGCGACCGGTGCATATGCTGTGGTAGTCGGGATTCTCCATGGCACCGCCGGCATAGCCGGAGACGATCGAGGCGACGCCTTTCAGTTGCAGCAAGGCCGCTTCCGTGCACCAGAAACAGCCGCCGCCCAATGTGGCAACCGAGGTTGCGATTTCAGTAGTCATTTCACTCTCCCGCAGCGAAGTGCAATGGGCCAGATGATGGGCTTTCTCGCCTGCGGATCCGGCCAGACATCCCGCAGGCGATGCCCGAGTTCGACACAGGGATCGCTGCCGCGTTCCCTGATGTAGCGCTGCGTTGCCGACCAGGTGCGCAAATAGGCCAGCAGGTCATCCAGGTTCCATTCCAGCAGGATCTCGAATTCCGGCGCGGCGAGTTCCGTGAAAGGGAAAGGCATGTCGCGATACGCCAGATCGACCCAGCGCCGTTCCGGCGGCCACCATGGGCCGATGGTGTTGCGGTAAAAGTCCTCGACGATGGCGTTGAGTTCCGCCTCGCCGCGCAGCAGGGTGTAGGTCCAGGCGGCGAATGTTCCGCCAGGCTTGAGCACGCGATGGACTTCGGCGTAGAAGGCCTCGCCGCAGAACCAGTGCAGGGCCTGCGCCACGGTGACGAGGTCGCAGCATCGGTCCGGCAGGCCACTGACTTCGGCTGGCGCCGCGAGGTAATCGATGCGCGGATCGGGCTCAGCCTGGCCGAGTTGTTCGGCAGACAGGTCGGTGGCATGAACATATCGGAAATGCTCGGCCAGTGCCCGCGCGGCCTGGCCGTTGCCGGTGCCGCAGTCCCAGGCCAGATCCTGCGCCGCGCACTGCCGCGCCAGCCAGGCGAAAAGTTCGGGCGGATAGGACGGTCGGGCCTTGGCGTAATCCGCAGCGTGGCCGGAAAAATGGTCCGCGGCCAGAGCCTCAGACCCTTTCGATGATCATCGCGATACCCTGGCCGACGCCGATGCACATGGTGCACAGCGCATAGCGACCACCCGTGCGGTGCAATTGATAAGTGGTGGTGGTGACCAGGCGCGCGCCGCTCATGCCCAAGGGGTGGCCCAGCGCGATGGCGCCGCCGTTCGGGTTGACCCGGGCGTCGTCGTCGGCCATGCCGAGGTCGCGGGTGACGGCGAGGCCCTGTGCGGCGAATGCTTCGTTGAGTTCGATGACGTCCATCTGGGCCAGGGTGAGGCCGGTTTGCGCCAGCAGCTTCTTCACCGCCGGTGCCGGGCCGAAGCCCATGATGCGCGGCGCCACGCCGGCCGTGGCCATGGCGACGACGCGTGCCTTCGGCGTCAAATCATGGGCCTTGGCAGCGGCTTCGGAGGCCAGCAACAGTGCGCAGGCGCCGTCATTGACGCCCGAGGCGTTGCCTGCAGTGACCGTCAGTTCGGGACCGTTGATGCCTTTGAGTTTGGCCAGTTGTTCGAGCGTGGTGTCGGTGCGCGGATGCTCGTCGGTATCGAATATCTTCGGGTCGCCCTTCTTTTGTGCGATCTCGACCGGGGCGATCTCAGCCTTGAAGAAGCCGGAAGCATTCGCTGCACCCCAGCGCTGCTGCGAGCGCAGGGCGAAGGCATCCTGGGCGGCGCGCTCGATCTTGAATTCGGCAGCGACGTTGTCGGCGGTCTCGGGCATCGAGTCGACGCCGTACTGGGCCTTCATCAATTTGTTGATGAAGCGCCAGCCGATGGTCGTGTCGTAAACGGCATTGCTGCGCGAAAAGGCACTCTCGGCCTTGGGCATGACGAAGGGAGCGCGGCTCATGCTCTCGACGCCGCCGGCGATCATCAGCGCCGTTTCACCGGCCTTGATCGCGCGTGCCGCCGTGCCGACCGCATCCATGCCCGATCCACACAGGCGGTTGATGGTGGAGCCGGGCACTGCCACCGGCAGTCCGGCCAGCAATGCCGCCATGCGCGCGACGTTGCGGTTGTCCTCACCGGCCTGGTTGGCGCAGCCGTAGATCACGTCTTCGACCTGTTCCCAAATGACGCCCGGATTGCGCGCCATCAATGCCTTTATCGGCAGCGCGGCGAGGTCGTCCGTGCGGATGCCGGCGAGCGCACCGCCGTAGCGGCCGATCGGGGTGCGCACGGCGTCGCAGATAAAGGCATGGTTGCTCATGGTTCGGTGCTTTCGTCGAAGAAATGGCCCTTGATGCGGGTGGAGCGGCCACGGAATATGGCAATGATTTTGCCGTCCTGGTTTGTGACCTCGATGTCGTAGATGCCGCTGCGGCCGCCCTGGTGGCGGGCTCTTCCGACCGCCGTGAGTGTATCGCCGAGATGCGCCGGCGCGATGAAATTGATGTCCACGCCGGCAGCGACCGCCCTGTGGTTGAAGCTGTTGCAGGCGTAGGCGAAATTGGTGTCGGCCAGTGCAAAGATGAAGCCGCCGTGGCAGTTGCCGTGGCCATTGACCATGTCCTGGCGCACCCTCATGGTCACCGTGGCACCGCCCGGGGTGGTGCTGGTGATGACGATGCCCAGGCCCTGGGCGGCGTGGTCGTCGGGCCACATGATGGCGGTGCAGCGCTCGGCGACTTGCTGGGGGGGCAGTGCCATTGGATTATTTTCCGGTAAACGAAGGGCTGCGCTTGGCCATGAAAGCGGCGACCCCTTCGCGGTAGTCGGGGCCGAAGCCCAGCTCGCGCTGGCAGTCGCGTTCGAGGTCGAGTTGCTGCTCCAGCGTGTTGCCGCCGCTGGCGTAGATGGCCTGTTTGGTACGGGCCAGGCCCTTGGTCGGCGCTGTACTGAAATGCACTGCCAGCTTCTCGGCCTCCGCCATCAGCTTGTCGTCGTCGAGGCACTTCCAGATCAGGCCCCAGCTTTCGGCCTGCTCGGCGGAAAGTTTGTCGCCGAGCATGGCGAGCCCCATGGCGCGGGCATTGCCGACCAGGCGCGGCAGCGCCCAGGTGCCACCGGCATCGGGTACCAGGCCGAGCTTGCAAAAGGCCTGAATGAAAGAAGCCGAGCGCGCGGCGATGACAATGTCGCAGGCCAGGGCAATGCTGGCACCGGCGCCGGCGGCGACGCCGTTCACGGCACAGATGACCGGCATTTCCAGCGCGCGCAGGCTCAGGATCAGCGGCCGGTAGTAGGTTTCGATGGTATGGCCGAGGTCAACCGGGGCGGCATCGGCCGAGACATTGCGGTCGGCCAGGTCCTGCCCGGCGCAGAAGCCACGGCCGGCGCCGGTCAGCAGCAGCACACGGGCGCCGCCGTCACGCGTGCGGGCGATGGCCTCACGCAGTTCCATGTGCATGTCGACGTTGAAGCTGTTGAGGCGATCGGGGCGGTTCAGCGTGATGCGGGCGATGCCGGCATCAAGCGAAAAAAGGATGTGCTGGAGGCTCATGGTGGGGTCGGGTCGTCGTCGTTGGTTGCTTCGCACGCCTGCGGCGGGTCAATAGCGACACGGGAAGGCGGATCAGTTTAGAATGAAAATGTATCATTTCCTACGGTCCTGACGCATGAAAGTCTTTGCCATCGACGGCATTGTGCCGGTTGTCGATCCGGCCGCGTATGTCCATCCCTCGGCGGTTCTGATCGGTGATGTACACATCGGGCCGGGCGCCTACATTGGTCCCTGCGCCAGCCTGCGTGGCGATTTCGGGCGCCTGTTCATCGGCGCCGGGGCCAACGTACAGGACTGCTGCGTGATGCATGGCTTTCCCGGCAGCGATACGATCGTCGAGGAGGACGGCCATATCGGCCACGGCGCCATACTGCACGGCTGCATTGTGCGTCGCAACGGCATGGTCGGCATGAATGCGGTGGTGATGGACAACGCGGTGGTGGGCGAATCGGCCATCGTTGCGGCGCAAAGCTTCGTCAAGGCTGGTTTGGAAATCCCGCCGCGCATGTTGGCGGGCGGCGTCCCGGCCAAGGTGATGCGTGAGCTGACCGAACTGGAAATGAACTGGAAGATCGAGGGCACCGGTGTCTATCACGACCTCGTCCGCCGCTGCCATGGCACGCTGCAGGAAGTCGAAGCCTTGACGGTGGCCGAGCCTGATCGCAGGCGCCTGCAACTGCCGGACTTGAAAACGCTCAAGGAAGCCCGGCGCAGCGGCGCTTGAGGGCAAGCCCGGAAGTCGGCGCCGGTACTACGGCGTTTTCAGCGTCGTTTGCGCCACCGCGTGCTCCCAGGCCTGCATCAGTTCGGCGGCGCGATCGCGCGATAGCGTCGGATAGAAGGTGCGCTCGGCCTGCCAGTGATCCGCCAGTTCCTCAGTGCCTGAATACACGCCGCAGGCGAGTCCGGCCAGGTAAGCCGCGCCGAGCGCCGTGGTTTCGATGACCCTGGGCCGCACCACGGGCATGCCCAGCAGATCGGCCTGAAACTGCATCAGCAGGTTATTCACACAGGCGCCGCCATCAACACGCAATTCGGTTACGCCTTTGCCGTCGCCGAGATCGCGGCTCATGGCCTGCAACAGCGCGGCGCTTTGGAAGGCGATGCTTTCCAGCGCGGCGCGAGCGATATGGGCGACGCTGCTGCCACGCGTGAGCCCGAGAATGGCGCCGCGTGCATCCGGCCGCCAATAGGGTGCGCCGAGACCGGTGAATGCCGGCACGAAGATCACGCCGCCGCTGTCCGGAACACTTTCGGCAAGGCTTTGCACAGCAGTGCTGGCTTCGATGGCCTGCAGGCCGTCGCGCAGCCATTGCACCACCGCGCCGCCGATGAAGACGCTGCCTTCAAGCGCG
>CAJBYR010000334.1 GCA_903959855.1 uncultured beta proteobacterium | reverse complement strand
CTTTCTCGTTTGATGCGGTTTGGTTACGTGCGGCCATGGTTCGCCCCTATCGAAGGGTTCCGGAACAGCCCGGAACATGGCGGCAATATGAATTAGGGTCTAGTGCAAAATGAATGGGGGGCTTTTTACACCCCCTCTACCTGATTCGATTTCCAGTCGCTCATACGCATTGCTTTTGCAAACTTCAATAGATGCAGAGCCTTCGATTGAGATATCCCATACT
Organism: uncultured beta proteobacterium; assembly: GCA_903959855.1. GTDB lineage: Bacteria > Pseudomonadota > Gammaproteobacteria > Burkholderiales > Rhodocyclaceae > Sulfuritalea. The sequence goes on along the minus strand of CAJBYR010000334.1, from coordinate 4,133 downwards.
CCGCTGCAATCAATTTCTTTGCACGTGTCTCGGACATATCAAGATATTCGACGAGCCAATCAGGATCAACATTAACAGGGCGCCGATTTAATGCGCTCAGATTTAATTCCAGCGCCAATGCTTTCGCTCTCATCGCTACGGGCTTCAGCATCGCGGCCTCGAAAGCGTCAGCTATATATCTCGCAAGATCAGATGGCATTGGTTTTCCTGATCGAAGATATGCGGCAGCTTTTCGTAAGCATTCTGCTGCCTTTTCCGGATCAGCCTGTGCTTCGCTTACTGGAATGTCATGAAATATCATCGCTCTCTTCCACGTCCTTGAGAGAATCGCTAGCGCCAACCTGCTATGGGTTGGAGTTTTCCGGGGATCAGCCTAGGCGCGGCAAAAGCACTATGCCGCGTTGCCGTGTAGCGGTATTACTTCGGCGCCGGCCTTCAACTTGTCGAGATAGTCCGCCCATTGCTGCATCATCGCTTTTCGTTCTGGCAGAAACTTCGTGCGGTTGTATGACTCTCCAAGTGCATCGGGAACTTTATGCGCGAGTTGATGTTCGATGACTTCCGGCTTTATTCCCTGTACTTCGTGGAGAATCGTCCGGGCCATTGCCCTGAATCCGTGTCCTGTAATCTCCGTCTTGGTGTCGTATCCCATGCGCCGCAAAGCTGCATTAACCGCCGCTTCGCTCATCGCCCTCCCATTGCTGCGAGCGCCGGGAAATACAAACTCGCCATCACCAGTCAGTGCATACAGTTCGCGCAAAATAGCCACCGCCTGAGATGCGAGCGGTACAAGGTGAATCTTTGGCCCGTCCGTTTTCTTGACCTTGCTAACTAAGAACTTCCACTCGGCTTTGTCCAGATCGAAATCAGCCCACTTTGCTTGCCGGAGTTCTCCGGGGCGCACAAAAAGAAATGGCGACAATCTTAGGGCGCACTTGACGATGAATGTACCGTTGAAGCCGTCAATCGCCCTCATGAGTTCCCCCACCTTAATCGGGTCGGTAATTGCCGCAAAATTGCCGCCGATTGCTGTCGGTAGCGCCCCGCGTAGATCGGGGATGGGGTTGTAGCTGGCGCGCCCTGTCTGGATCGCATAACGGAATACACCGCCGCAATCCTGTTGCGCTCTCTTGGCCGTGTCTTTCGCGCCCCGGTCGCTGATTCGTTTCAGCGTAGTCAAAACTTCCACGGGAGTCAGTTCGGTTATGGGTCGCTTGCCTAGCCATGGAAAAATGTCACGCTCAAGCCGCGCCATTATCTTGTCGGCGTGAGAATCCGCCCATTCGGGCTTCATCTTTGCAAACCACTCGCGACCGACGGTCTCAAAGCTGTTCGCCAACAACGCCACCTTCGCCGCCTTTTGTGCCTTGCGATTCGTTGAGGGATCAACGCCGTCGGCCAGCAGAGTGCGCGCCTGGTCGCGTTTCTCTCTGGCCTTGACTAGCGTCACGTCAGGATAGCTGCCGAAGGAAATCAGCTTTTCCTTGCCGTCGAATCGGTATTTCATTCGCCAGAGCTTGCCTCCGGACGGTGCGACCAACAAGAAAAGTCCCTTCTCGTCGGCGACCTTGAACGGTTTGGTGGCCTTTTTGGTCTTGCGGATCGCTGTGTCGGTAAGTGGCATTTGGGGGTATCTCTTCGCGAGAAATTGAATGTACCCCCGAAATGTACCCCCACTTAGGGGTAGCTTGCAATAGCCCAGTCTGGCCCGCTTAGGTATGAAAAAGGCCGGAAACCCTTGCTGTTACTGGATTGTCCGGCCTAGTTTGGAACAGTTAAAATAAGCTAATGGTGGAGGTGAGCGGGATCGAACCGCTGGCCTCGACGTTGCGAACGTCGCGCTCTCCCAACTGAGCTACACCCCCGAAGGGCGCAAATTATAGCAACCGGGACAGCCCTGTGGAAATTGCCCGTCCGCGTCGTTCCAGAGAACGCCATTGCGTAACAGAAAGCGGGCACCGGGGCATGCGGCTCAGACCAGCTGCAACTCGTCGATACTGCACTTGGTAACGCCCATCGCGGTGCGGATCACCAGTGGATACGCGTTGCCAATGAACTTGCCGAAGGTGGCAATGTTGTAGCCGACCACGATGCCTGGAACCTTGCCCACCAGCACCTCGCGTCCGACCACGAAGCCGCGGCTGATCGCGGCATGGATTGCGCTGCCGATCACCCGCCCCGACTGCTCGGTACTCTGCAGCGCTTTGCCCGGGCGTGATCCAGTGCGCTCTTTGGCAGCCATGTTCATCTCCCTTTGCGGAAAATCCGCCTTCAATGGATTATCGGCAGCCGAAGAAAAACTTTAGGCCTGAATGACGGGAATCTTTTGCCCTTATTTCGCCCCCGCCGCAGCTCGCCGCAGGCGATCGGCAACGGCGCACCAGGCCGGACCGGCCGGCGGTGCAGCAATCAGGATCAGGTCGCGCCGCAGGTCATCAAAGCGCCGGAGATTGGCGTAGAGGTCGTGCGCATACCGTGCCGGCTCCGCGCTGGAGACATGCCAGAACAGCTGCGGATTGCTGGTGGAGGCGGGCCTGGATGCCAACACCACCACGCTCAGCCCCTTGCCCAGTGCTTCACTCAATGCAGTGTCGAGTTCGATGTCGGCAACCAGCCTGAGCGGTGTCGTCGGCGCGTAATGCGATTCCAGGCTGCCCGAGACACGCGGCGCGTCTGCGTTGGCACCAAGCAGGGGCAGTTCGCCCAGGACACCGGCCAGCGCGGCAGCATCGAGCATGCCCGGACGCAGGATGCGGGGCACTGCCGACGAAAGGTCGAGGATGGTCGACTCGATGCCGACGTCGCATGGCCCGCCATCGAGGACGATACTCACCGCCGCGCCGAACTCGTCGCGCACATGGCCCGCCGTGGTCGGGCTGACATGGCCGAAGCGATTGGCGGACGGAGCCGCGACGCCGTCGCCGAACTCGCGCAGCAATTGCAGCGCCAAAGGATGATTCGGCACCCGCAGCCCCACCGTATCCTGACCGCCGGTGATCGCGTCAATCACGGCGGGATGGCGCTTCAGGATCAGCGTCAACGGTCCGGGCCAGAATGCCGCAGCGATGCGATGGGCGCATTCCGGAATCTGTATCGCCCAACGCGAAAGCAGCGCTGCATCGGGAAGGTGAACGATCAGCGGATGATCGGCCGGCCTGCCCTTGGCGGCAAAAATCCTGGCTACTGCGGCTGGATTGCTGGCATCAGCGCCAAGTCCGTAGACCGTTTCGGTGGGAAAGGCGACCAGTTCTCCTGCGCGCAACGCTGCCGCCGCGCGGGAAATCTCAATCATCGCTGATGCCGATCAGTCGCCGTGCCGCCAGCGCCGACTCCCGTGCCTGCTGCGCGTCCTGACCAATCACCGTGAAATGTCCCATCTTGCGCCCCGGCCGCGCGTGGTGCTTGCCGTAAAGGTGCAGTTTGAGGTTCGGCACAGCCAGAAGTTGCGCCCAGTCCGGCTCGTGGCTGTGGTGCGGATCCTTGCGGAACCAGAGGTCGCCCAGGAGATTCACCATCACCGCCGCGGAATGCGCGCGGGATTCGCCCAGCGGCAGGCCGGTCATGGCGCGCACCTGCTGCTCGAACTGGTTGCTGATGCAGGCATCGATCGTGTAGTGCCCCGAGTTGTGCGGCCGTGGCGCCATTTCATTGACTACGAGCTGTCCGCGAACGACGAAAAACTCCACTGCCAGGGTGCCGACGTAGCCCATTTTCTGCGCGATGCCCTCGGCGATCTCTTCGGCCTTATTTGGCAACTGAGCGGCGAGGCAGCCCGAGGTACGCGCCGGAACCATGGAGACATCCAGAATGCCGTGGCGATGGCTGTTCTCCACCGTCGGAAAGCATTTCACCTTGCCCGATGCATCACGCGCCAGCACGACCGAGACTTCGTAATCCAGCTGCAGCATTTGTTCGAGTACGCAGGGCTCCTGCTTGAGCTGCCCGAAGGCTATTCGCGCCGCATCGCGATCGGCGACACGCACCTGGCCCTTGCCGTCGTAGCCGAAGCGGGCCACCTTGAGGATGCCGGGGAAAAGCCCGGCATTGGCGGCGTCAATGTCGGCCTCGCTGCGGATGTCGGCGTACGGCGCATGCGGAAAGCCGTGCTGGCGCAGAAAGCCCTTTTCCGCGCT
>CAJBYR010000333.1 GCA_903959855.1 uncultured beta proteobacterium | reverse complement strand
TTCGCACAGGAACTCAAGACATCTTCGCCGGTCTCGGTGAAACGCCTGCAGAAGATGTGGGATAGTCGGGAACGCCGTTGAACTACCACGCCGACCACGCCGAGGACGCCGGATGACAGAACTTTTCGCCGCCATTTCCCGTTCCATGCGCGACCTGTCGCGTGGCGAGATCCTCTGGCACGCGCTGTGGCCGCCGCTGGCCTCGCTCGCCCTGTGGCTGACGGCCGGCTACACCTTCTGGTCCGAGGGACAACTGCTGACGGCGAGCATCGTGCCGCAACTGCCATGGATCGGCTGGGAATGGGTCGCCCGCTGGGCCGCGGTATTCCTCATGCTGGCTGCGCTGGCCGCCCTGGTCTACATCACGGCGACGATGCTGGTGGCGATCTTCGCCTTGCCGCGCCTGATCAGCCTGGTCGCCGCGCGTGACTATCCCGAGCTCGGTCGCCATGGCGAAAACGTATTCTGGAACAGTCTGAGCAATACCCTGGCCGCTGGCGCCATCTTCATCCTCGGCAGCCTGGTGCTGTTGCCGCTGCTGCTGATCCCCGGCATGCTGCTGGTGCTGCCCCTGCTCTGGGGCGCCTGGCTCAACCAGCGCACCTTCCGCTTCGATGCGTTGGCCGAGCATGCGTCCGCGGGCGAAATGCAGCACCTGGCACGGTCGCATCGCGGCGGCTTCTATACCGCCGGGCTGGTCACCGCCGCGGCGGCCCACCTGCCGCTGGTCAACCTGCTGGTGCCGGCATTCACCGCGCTGGTCTTCGTCCATCTGGGGCTGGCCAGCTTGCGCCGCCTGCGCGTCGAACAAGGCATCCAGCTATGACATCGCAGAACAAAGGCATCGGTGCCCTGATCATCGGCGACGAAATCATCCTCGGTCGCCGCCAGGACAAGCATTTCGCCCGCATCGTCGAGATCCTCGCCGCGCGCGGGCTCAAGCTCGACTGGGCGCTGTACGCCGGCGACGATCGCGGCCGGCTGGCCGAAACCCTGCGCCGCACCCTCGCCGGCGGCGATATCGTTTTCAGCTGCGGCGGCATCGGCAATACGCCGGATGACCATACGCGGCAAGCGGCAGCGGCAGCGGCGGGGGGCGAACTGGAACTGCACCCGGATGCCGAGCGCGAAATCCGTGCGCGCTATGCCGAGATCGGGCGCGAGGTGACCCCCTTCGCGCTCGACATGGGGCGCTTCCCGGCCGGCAGCCGCATCATCCCCAATCCGGTGAACCGCATCGCCGGCTTTTCCTTCGCCGATCACCACTTCGTCCCCGGCTTTCCGCAGATGGCCTGGCCGATGATCGAATGGGTGCTGGATACGCACTATGCCGACCTGTTCAACCGCCAGTTGTCGGCCGATGCGGCGATCCTGGTGTGGGAGGGCCTGGAAAGCGTGCTGACGCCGCTGATGATCCGCATCGAGGCCGAGTACCCCGGACTCAAGGTGTTCAGCCTGCCCTTCCTCGGCTCGGCCGAGGTCCGGCGCAACATTGAACTCGGCGTGCGCGGCGCACCCGAACAGGTGCCGCCGGCAATGGAACTGATGCGGCGCGAAGTGAGCGCTCTGGGTTACGAGGTCAGCGAAAAATAGGGGCCGGACCGGCGGTGAGGCTTAGCCGGTGCCGCCCACCGTCAGGCCGTCGATGCGCACCGTCGGCTGGCCGACGCCGACCGGGACGCTCTGGCCTTCCTTGCCGCAGGTGCCGACACCCGAGTCGAGTGCCATGTCGTTGCCGATCATGGATACGCGATTCATCGCTTCCGGCCCGCTGCCGATCAGCGTCGCGCCCTTGACCGGCGTGGTGATTTTGCCGTTCTCGATCAGGTAGGCTTCGGCGGTCGAGAAGACGAACTTGCCGCTGGTGATGTCCACCTGGCCACCGCCGAAGTTGGCGGCATAAAGGCCCTTCTTCACCGACTTGATGATTTCCTGCGGGTCGCGGTCGCCATTGAGCATGGCGGTATTGGTCATGCGCGGCAGCGGCAGATGGGCGAAGGATTCGCGGCGGCCGTTGCCGGTAGGTGCGACGCCCATCAGGCGCGCGTTCAAGGTGTCTTGCAGGTAGCCGACGAGGATGCCATCCTCGATCAGCACCGTGCGCTGGGTCGGGTTGCCTTCGTCGTCGATGGTCAGCGAACCGCGCCGGTCGACAATGGTGCCGTCATCGATCACGGTGACGCCCTTGGACGCCACCCGTTGGCCGATGCGCCCGGCGAAGGTGGAGCTGCCCTTGCGGTTGAAGTCGCCCTCAAGGCCGTGACCTACCGCCTCGTGCAGCAGGATGCCGGGCCAGCCCGGGCCGAGCACTACGGTCATGGCGCCGGCGGGCGCCGGCTTGGCCGCGAGGTTCACGCTGGCCTGATGCACGGCGCGCTCGGCATAGTCCTGCAGCACGGCATCAGTGAAATACGCGTAGTCGAAGCGACCGCCGCCGCCTGACGAGCCCTGTTCGCGCCTTCCCTTCTCTTCCATGATCACGCTGACGGAAACCCTCACCAGGGGCCGCACGTCGGCCGCCATGCGGCCGTCGGAACGCGCCACCAGTACCACTTCCCAGGTGCCGGCGATATGCGCCATGACTTCCTTGACCCGGGTATCGGCGGCACGCGCCATGGCTTCGACGCGTTCCAGCAGCTTGACCTTGGCGGCGTCCTCAAGCGAGGCAATCGGGTCGTCGGCGACGTAGAGGGCCTGCGGCGGCTTGCCGGCGCGCAGCATCGGTGCCAGGCGCTGGGCACCGGAAGCGGCGATGGCACGCGTGGCGCCAGCGGCGCCCTGCAGCGCTTTCAGGCTGATGTCGTCGGAATAGGCGAAGGCGGTCTTCTCGCCGGCCAGGGCGCGCACGCCGACGCCCTGTTCGATGTTGAAACTGCCCGATTTGACGATGCCTTCTTCCAGGCTCCAGGCCTCGGAACGCTGGTACTGGAAATAGAGGTCGGCGTAATCGACATGGTGGCCGAGCAACTGGCCGAAGATGCGTTCCAACTGGTGCGGGGCCAGGCCATGCGGACGCAGCAGGGTCTGTTCGGCGATTTCGAAATGGGGGATGGGGCTGGCGATGGCGTTCATGGTCTTTCCCGTGGATTTTCTACAGTATGCGGTGTTTCAGGGCCGGCAGGCTGGCGCGGGTGTCACTGATGCGTTGCGGGTCGAAGTCAGCGACCACCACGCCTTCGCCCTTGTCCATGCGGGCGAGGATTTCGCCCCAGGGGTCGATGATCATCGAGTTGCCGTGGGTCATGCGCCCCGTGGGGTGCTGGCCGCCCTGCGCCGCGGCCAGCAGGTAGCACTGGTTCTCGACCGCGCGGGCGCGAAGCAGCATTTCCCAGTGGGCACGGCCGGTGGTTTCGGTGAAGGCGGCGGGCAGTATCAGCAGGTCCAAGGCGCCCAGTGCGCGAAACAGTTCGGGGAAGCGCAGGTCGTAGCAGATGGCGAGGCCGACGCGACCGAGCGGCGAATCGAAGGTGACGACCTGGTCACCGCGTTCGATGGTCGCCGCCTCGTCGTAGGACTCCGTGCCCTTGCGGAAACCGAAGAGGTGGATCTTGTCGTAGCGCGCCACGCGCTGGCCTTCGGGGCCGTAGACCAGGCAGCTGTTGCGCAGCTTGGCCGGATCGTTTGCCTGCAGCGGGATCGAACCGCCGACCAGCCAGATGCCATGCTGCCGCGCGGTGCCGGCAAGGAAATCCTGGATCGGACCGCTGCCGTCGCGCTCTCGCGCCGCAAGGCGGTCGCCATCGCTGGCCCCGATCAGCGGGAAATATTCGGGCAGGGCGACCAGTTGGGCGCCGGCGGCTGCCGCGTCGGCGATGAGGCGCCCGGCGGTGGCGAGATTGGGCGCCACGTCAGGGCCGGAGATCATTTGTATTGCGGCGATTTTCAAGGCTTTTTATCCTCCGGAGGTTTGGCGGGGGTCTGGCCAAGCTTTTCGACTTTCGGATCGGCCCAACTGCCGGTCACGCCATACTCGAAGGCGAAGGCCTGGTCGAGCGGGTCCTTGAACAGCTTCTGCGCTGCCCAGACCACGGCGCCGGCGACCGGATTGGCAATCATGGCACCGACCGCAATCGATTCGCCGACCGCCGGTTGCACGCGCACCTTGAGATTCTGGGTCTCGGCGCCGAGGTTGACCGCTCCGCTCATCAGCACCTTGGCCGACGGACCCTTGATCTGCAACTCCCTGGTTTCCATCACGCCGCGGGTTACCGCGAACTGTCCGCCGATGCTGTCGAAGGCGAAGCCTTCGCTGAAAACGTCGCGGAAATCCAGCGTGATTCGCCGCGGCAGCGATTGCAGGCTGAGGATGCCGAGCAGGCGGCCGACACCCGGTTCGAGCTTGACGAACTGGCCGCTGGCCGCGTCAAGCTTTAGGCTACCGGCAAGTGAAGGATAGTCGATGGTGAAGGGCGAGCCGTTCCACGACAGGCTGCCGGCGAGGCTGGCGTTGCCCCGCCGCATTGCGTCCGGGTGGCCGATGCGCGCCAGCATCTTGTCGAGGTTCCTGGCGTCGAGCTTGAATTCGACACGGGTGTCGGCCTGGGTCGGGCTGCGGCGCCAGTGTCCATTGGCTTCAAGCGCACCGTCCTCATTCTTGACATCGATGCGCGCATTCCAATAGCCGTCGCGATTTTCGGCGGCAACGCGCACCGTACCCAGCGCACGGTCCTTGAACGACAACTGGTCCACCGTAATGTCGAGCGCCGGGATGCGGTCGATGACCTCGCTGGTGCGCGCCTGCAGTACGGCAGGGGTTGCCGAGGCTTCGGGAATCGCGAATTGCCCGATGCGGCCGGTCAATTTGCCGCCGCCGCTGTTGTTCCATTCGAAATTCCCCGTTACCTCGCGGCTTTTAAGATCGAAGCGGGTGCTTGGCGAATTCTCGCCCCGGCTGCCGGTGACCCGTACGTCATGGAAGCTCTTTTCCTGCAACACCAGGTCGGCCGCACGCAGGTCAAATTGCACCGCCGGCAGCGGCGGCAGCCGCGATGTCTCGCGGTCGGCGCTGTCGGCCTTTCCTTCAAGGATCGCGCGCCAGAAGTCGGTGTCGACCCGCGCCAGATTGACGGCAACGTTGAGGTTTTTGTCGGGCAGAACCGCGCTACCTTCGCCGACCGCGAGTACGCCGCGCGTGATGCTGGCGCGCCCGTTTTCATGGCGTCGTACCAGTTGCGCGCGCAGGGATCGACCCAGTGCGATGTCCAGCATGTCCTGGGGCGGCCCGGATGTCGGCGCCCGCGGTACGGCGGCCCTGGCGCCCGGGCGGGTCGCGGGTTCAGGTGGCGGTTTGCGCTCGAAGCTCAGGTTCATCGGTTCGGTGGAGGGCTTGTTGAACGGCTCCGGCAGGCTGGACGAAAGCCCGACCAGATTCGAGACCAGCTTCACCTCGGCCGCATTTTTGCGCACGCGCACCGTGCCGGTCCATTTGGTGCTGCCGCTCAGGTAGTCGAAGATCGCATGCGGAAACTGCTGGCGCAGGGTGGCGACGCTGGCTTCACCGGCGGCATTGACCTGCATGTTGCCGTCGGCGGTGCGGATATCGACCGCCAGCGGCATGCCGATCAGGTTGCCACGGACACCGCGGGCTTCGAGGTGGTCGCCGGAAAAGCGCAGTGCGCCCCTGACCTCGGTGAGCGGCGGCAGGTCGCTGTCGACTACCAGGCGGTTGCCGTCGAAGCGGTAGCTGCCTTCGATCTTCGAGCGATCGAGCTTGCGCAGCGGCAGGATGAGCTTGAGGTCGAGTTCGCCGTTGCCCTCGGCGCGCATCTCCTCGGTGAAATGGTCGATGCGTTCACCCACCGGGCTCGCCTCGATGAAGCGCAGGAAGTCCGTCGTGGGGCCGCTGGCCTTGCCGCTGACGGCGAGCAATTCATCATGTTGTTCGAGGTCGGCAATTTCGGCGCGCACCTCGTGCAGTTTGACGCCAAAGACCAGCCCGCTCTTTCCCGTGATCAGCATGCGTTGTCCCGAGAACAGCAACTCGCCGTCGATCGCCGTGATCTCGGGCCAGCTCGAGGCGTAGCGCAGCGTTGCCCCCTGGAACTTGCCGTGCACCTCGAACAAACCATCCTTGGCGTCGCGGAAGGGGAATTGCCAGAGGTCGCCACGCAGCTTGAGCGTCGTTTCGGTGGCCTTGCCGCCGATGATCGAGCTTTGCAGCCAGTCGCGCACGTTCTTGCCCACCCCCAGCGGCATGTAGCGCCAGACCGATTCGCCGCTGCCGCGCGTGAGGCGCGCCTGCATGTCGATCTTCCCCGGCCCCTTTTCCAGGGGTTGCCAGGTGCCGCTGGCTTCACCCGCGGCGTCGCGGTTGTGGAAGGTGGCCTTTTGCAGGCGAACTTGCAGGCCGTCCGCGGCCACGCGCCAGTCGGCTTCGGCAGCAAAGGCTTCGAGTTCGAGCCGCGGATTGGCGAATACCGTCGGCAGTTCGAAGGCGGTCTTGTGGCCGTCGAGCTGCAGGCTGCCGCCCTTCTCGTTGCCATTGACATTGCCATTGACGCCCGACATGCCCGGCACCGGGCCCAGGGCACTCAGGCCCAGGCCCTCGAAGCGGCTCTTGATGGTCCATTTTTCCAGTGCGGCGACATTGTCCGGCGCGCTGGTCCAGTCCAGCTTGAGGTCGAACACGCGGCCATGCGGCGCATGCCTGGCGAGGCGCGCGCGGCTGTCGTCGTTGAAGGGCAGGTGCGCGGCGAGGTCGGCGAGTACGCCGAGGTCAAGGCCGTTGGCGATGGCGGTGCCCTGGGCCGGGCGATTGGCGGCGGCAGCGCGCCAGGTGAGCTTGAAGTCGGTTTGCGGCAATGACAAGCCATTGCGCGTGGCGAGCGTCAGGCGCTTCAGCTCGGCTTCGAAGCCATTGTCGAGGCGGCGTCCGGCGAGGCGGCCTTCGAGCAGTACCAGATCGAGTTCCGGCAGGTCGGGGCGCAATTGCAGGCGCACGTCGGCCAGGCGCACGTCGGCGGTGACCGAGGTCAACTGCTTGTCGCCGAAACCCAGCCACAGGCGCAATGCGCCATTGCCCTGCGGCAGGGCGATCGGATAGTCGACCCAGGTACGCCAGACGGCAAGGTCGGCGTAGTCGAGCTCGGCATAGACGTTACCCTTCCAGGACTGGAACTCGTCGAGGTCACGGCCCTTGAAGTCGCCACGGATGTCGATCCGGGCCGCCAGTGCGCGCGGCGGCTCGGCGGTGAGGCCGAAGCGGTGGCGCTTGCCGCTGTTGTCGAGCTGGAAATTCACGCGCTTGAGTTCCAGCGGCGGCGCCTTGCGCAGTTCATCGTTCCAGGCGATCGTGGCGTCGCGGATCACGACACGGTCCTGCGCCAGCAGCCAGTCGGCAAAGCCGGCCTCGCTGTTCGGGTCCGGGGTGATCTCCAGGCCGGCGGCAAAGAAGTGCCCCGCCGCGTCGCGGCGCAGGTGCAGCGTCGGGGCATTCAGCTCCAGGCGCGCCAGGCGCAGCTCGAAACGCCAAAGCGAACTCCAGGACAGTTCAGTCTCGACCTCGTCGAAAGCGAGAGCCGTGCGGCCCTCGGCATCGCGGATCTCGAAGCCGTCCAGGCTCAGGGCCGGGCGCAGGCCGGCCCAGTGCGCCTCGATCTTGCGGATGCCCACCGGGCGGTTGATCGCCGTGCCTATCATGCGCTCGATGTCCGGCCGGTAGCTTTCGATCTGCGGCAGGATGGCATAGCGCAGCGCCAGCACCAGCAGGGCAAACACGAAATAGGCGAAGGTGGCGACCCAGAGCAGCACGCGCAGCAGCGTTCGCAGCCCGGGGGAGGCTGAGGGCAGGCGAAGGCGTGAACTCAAATTCGAGATGATGGTCCTGTTCGTCGCGGTGTCGGGCGGGTGGGGCGGAGCCCGGGCGCAAGCTAGGGTCTGTTGACGATCATGCGGCGGATGGCGTTGAGGCCCGACGCGGATGGATGCAAGGCGGAGGACGCCGACAAGGGTAATCCCTTGCCAAGTCCGACAACGCCGCAGACGCCGCGTCGGGCCTCAACCCGAAGGGCCGGGTCAAATTGAGCGCGCTGCGGCGTTGCGGCTCCTGGCGAGGTATGAACATCGCGGCGTCGCCGCGCCTTGCATCGCATCTCAATTTGATCCCGGCGCCACCGTTGCATGATCGTCAACAGACCCTAAAATGGGCGCCGCAGCGCCGAACGTCCAAATTCTAACCGATGCCCTCCCTCACCGAAATCGCCGAAACATCCCGTTACCTTGCCCGCCTGCTGGCCGCCCGGCCTGCACTGGCAACGGAAATCGAGGCTTCCCTGGGGCGGCCGGTGACGGCCGCCGAACTCGCTGCCTGGCTGGCTGCGCAGGATGTCAACGAAGCCAACCTCAAGATGGTGCTGCGCCAATTGAAGCAGCGTGCGTATGCCCGGATTGCGGCGCGCGACCTGGGCGGCCTGGCGCCGCTGGGCGAGGTGGTTGAATGCATGACCCTGATCGCCGAACTTGCGGTGGCCAAGGCGTCCGAGGTTATCGGCAAGGGGCTCATTGAACGCTACGGCACGCCGCGTGGCGCCGGTGGCCTTGCCCAGGAGTTGATCGTCATCGGCATGGGCAAGCTGGGCGGGCGCGAGCTCAACGTGTCGTCGGACATCGACCTGATCTTCGTCTTCCCCGAGGACGGCGAAACGGATGGACTGCGCGATGGCACCAGGTCGATATCCAATTTCGAATATTTCACGCGCCTGGGGCGCGGCCTGATCAATGCCATCGCCGACGTCACCGAGGATGGTCAGGTTTTCCGGGTCGACATGCGGCTGCGGCCCAACGGCGATTCCGGTCCGCTGGCCTGCTCCTTCGACATGCTGGAGAACTATTTCGTCACCCAGGGCCGCGAGTGGGAGCGCTATGCCTGGATCAAGGCGCGGCCGCTAACTGGTAAATGCGCTGGCAACAGCGCAGGCAGCCGCTGGGACGAACTCGAAGCCATACGCCGCCCCTTCGTCTTCCGCAAGTACCTCGATTTCGGCGCCATCAACGCCATGCGCGAGTTGCATGCTCAGATCCGCCAGGAAGTGGCGAAGAAGGACAAGGCCGACAACGTCAAGCTCGGCCCCGGCGGCATCCGCGAGATCGAATTCATCGCCCAGGTGTTCCAGCTGATCCGCGGCGGCCGCGATCCCTCGCTGCAGATCAAGCCGACGCTGCAGGTGCTGAAACTGCTGGCCGACAATGGCCTGCTTGCTGCCGAAGGGGTGGGCGAGCTGTCGGCCGCTTACGATTTCCTGCGCCGCGTCGAACACCGCCTGCAGTATCTGGACGACGCCCAGACCCACATGCTGCCGACCGGCGACGCCGACCGCGCCATCGTCGCCCGCGCCATGGGCTACGGCTCTTTCGACGGCCTGCTGGCCGAGCTCGACGACCATCGCGCCGCCGTGGCGCGCCATTTCGAAGCGGTCTTCGCCGATCCCAACCGCGGCGAGCACAAGCTGGCCGGCATGTGGCGTGGTGCCGGCGGCGATGAGCAGGGCGAGGAATTCGCCAATCTCGGCTACCGGCAGCCGCGCGAGGCAGCGACGCGTGTCGCCGCTCTGCGTGAAGGGCCGCGCTACCAGCAGCTTGCCGCCAGCATTCGCGAACGCTTCGACGCCCTGGTGCCGCAGCTGATCCAGGCCGCCGCCGAGATGCCCAATCCCGACGCGACCCTGATCCGCAGCCTCGACCTGCTCGAATCGATCTCGCGCCGTGCCGCCTACCTGGCGCTGCTGCAGCAGTATCCACAGGCACTGCGCAAGGTTGCCGAACTGGTCAGCAGTTCGAGCTGGGCGGCCGAGTACCTGCAGCGCCATCCCATCCTGCTCGACGAACTGCTCGACCCGCGCCTGCTCGACGTGCTGCCGGACTGGAGCGGCGTGCGCAGGGCACTGGAGTCCAAACTGGCCGAACTCGAACCGGATACCGAGCGGCAGATGGACCTGCTGCGCGAGACGCACCACGCCCAGGTATTCCGCCTGCTGGCGCAGGACGTCGCCGGGCTCTACACGGTGGAGAAACTGGCCGACCATCTTTCGGAACTTGCCGACATCCTTCTCGACGCTGCGCTGCGCCATGCCTGGCTGAAAATGCTCAAGCGCCACGTCGAGACACCGAAATTCGCCGTCATCAGTTACGGCAAGCTCGGCGGCAAGGAACTCGGTTTCGCCTCCGACCTGGACCTGGTCTTCCTCTACGACGACCCGGCGCCCGAGGCCGGCGAGAACTACGGCCGGCTGGGCACCCGGCTCAACACCTGGCTTTCGGCGCAGACCGCCGCCGGCCAGTTGTTCGAGACCGACCTGCGGCTGCGGCCCAACGGCGAATCGGGCCTCGTCGTCAGCTCCATGGAAGCCTTCCGCAAGTACCAGCTCGAATCGGCCTGGGTCTGGGAACACCAGGCGCTTACCCGCGCCCGCTACTCGGCCGGTGATCCGGCCGGGGGCGAAGCCTTCGAGAAGATCCGTTGCGAAGTGCTGTGCCAGCAGCGCGACCTCGACAAATTGCGCGCCGACATTGCCGAAATGCGGCAGAAAATGATGGACAGCCACGGCACGCGCGGTGACCTGCGCGAAACCGTGTTCGACCTCAAGCACGACCCCGGCGGCCTGGTCGATGTCGAGTTCATCGTGCAGTACCTGGTGCTCGGCTACTCGCACGCCCACCGCGAACTCACCGCCAACAAGGGCAACATCGCCCTGTTGAAAATGGCCGCCGATGTCGGATTGATTCCCGTTGAGCTGGCCGAGACGGTGCGCAACGCCTACCGTGACTATCGCCGCATGCAGCACGGCTTGCGCCTCAACGGCACCAAGGCGCGCGTCGCGCCCGAAGAAGTCGGCGACCGCGTCACGGCGGTGAGGGAGTTGTGGCGGTGGGTGTTCGGCGAACGGAGCACGGTGACGCAAGCCGATTGTTGAACGCAGTTGAACCACGTCGGTAATCGGCTTACACTGAGGCAATTCGCACTTCGGGAGACCGCCATGACCACCATGATTCTTTCCGGCAAGCGCCAAGTGGTGCTGCCCGCCGATCTGTGCCGGCAGATCTCGCTTGCGCCGGGCGCCCGCGTCCGTGTCGAGCTGGCGCCGAATGGAGACGGGATCCTGGTGCGCGCCGAGAGTGTCGGCGGAGGAAAGCCCGCTTCGGTCCTGTTCGATCGTATCGCCCGTCGCGGCAAGCCGCTCGCGGTGGACGACTTGCAGGGGCTCGCGGTGTCGAAGAAGCAAGGCAAGCCATGATCGCCCTTGACACCAATGTTCTGGCGCGCGCCATCGCCGCCGAAATCGATGCCGACGCGGCGACCAAGGCGCAAAGAAAGCGCGCCCAGGCGCTGCTGTCGTCGGGCCAGCAACTCTTCGTGCCGGTGACGGTGATCGAGGAACTCGAATGGGTGCTGCGCGGAGCTTATGAGATGCCGGCCGACGATATCGCCGCCGTGTTCGAGGACATGCTTGCGGTCGAGAACCTGACCATCGACCGCGCCGCCGCCGTGGGCCAGGCCCTGGCCTGGTATCGCCAGGGACTGGATTTCTCGGATGCCCTGCATCTGGCCCAGTCCGGGCTATGCAGCGGCCTCGCCACCTTCGATGCGAGATTTGTCAAAACGGCGCGCCGACTCGGCCTGGAGCCCCAGGCGTCGGCGCCGGTTTGAGTCCTCGACAGGAGAATGCGTGAGTCGGCGCTGGAGGAACGGTGGTGATGCATGTGCAACGGGCGGGTTCTGCCTGGCCTGAGTTCACACGTTGTCCGAATCCATTCAGAAGATCTCCCACCCGTTCTTGAAAACCGGCGTTGACCGCACGCCGGATCGCAGAAACAGAGTTCGCGCTTTCCCGATGTCCAGTTGCTCCACCAGATTGGCAAAACAGCTGTCCAGCAAGTAAAGCATCGATGCTGACTCTATGACGCCCAGCCAATCGAACGGGTTGTCTGTTATTTCGGTGAGCTGCACGATTTGATAGTCACGTTCCATTTCCTCGGTGGGTTGAATTTCGATCGAGAAATTCGAGCCATGGCTGTGGATCAGAACAAAATCACGACAGATGCCGAGGCGATCGAACAGGGCCTTTTCGCGAGTGCTGTCACGGGTGATCTGTAGCTGCCACTTCTTCGCAAACGGAACTTTCGCCACGGCATACTTGTACTCGTCGAACTTGAGCGAATTTGCCAGCCTCGTATCGACAATGTGCTCAAAGGTTATTCCCTGTTCGGCGACCATGTTTGAGTAAAGGCAAAAGATCTCATCACAGGCGAGGGCTTGCAACTCGGCGAGGGGGCGGTTGTAGGTATGGTCTAACGAGTTGTAGCCCCAGCAGTCTGCCTCAACCGAGATGAAGCCAATCTCTGGAAAGGCCGCCTTCACGAACGGAAAGTAGCGGTCACTGACAGGCCAATGCACGTCGTGACCGAGAGCAATGAAATGCTGGGCAATTGGTGCGGCAATGATGATGTCGCCAATGCCGTGTGACTGGATAAGGCCTATTCTCATGTCCGTTGCGTCGATGTGAGAGTTGAATCGGGGATGATACGCAAGTATTCCTGATATCAATCCAGGTACCAGTATTCGGTGGATAGCCTTGTCAGATGCGGAGGTTGGTGTTTGCTATTCGTAAGCAAACCGGCTAAAAACAGTTCTGCCGCCATTCTTAATTTGCTGTTGATATCCAGGAAAACAGAGCAATGGGAAGTTTGCGTCGTTTCAATCTTCGGGCAATCCGGCTTTTGGCAAATATAGGTGCTTTGGTCGAATCAGGTACCGGTACTGGAAGCTCCGTTTCCTGGGCGCTCAAGTGCGGGTTTGACGAGATTCACAGTGTCGACATCGAGGAACGGCGGAACTTGCATAGCGCCAAGTTGTTTGCGAGCGGGCCATGTGTGAATCTTTGTTATGGTGAAAGCATCCCCTTCCTCAAGGCAGTGCTCCCGCAAGTCAAGAGAAACAAGCTGGTCTATCTTAGCGCCCATTCTGCTAGAGGTACCGATTCCGGCTTGACCAAAAATTTTCAAGCCGCCGCATCTTCCAATAACTTTCATTTAATTGACGAGCTGGCTGTCATCCATGAGTTTCTGGGAGACGATGACGTATTGATCGTTGACGATGCGTGCATTTACCAATCCGGCTCCTTTCAGTTCGGGGAGTGCCCAAATTTTGCGAGGCAGTGGGATAAAGCGTCCGAGTTGGAGACCCTGTTCGAGTATTGGACTGAAACCCACGTGCTGGTAATCCTGGAAGCAGATCACGGATACTTCCTCCTGGTCCCAAAGCATCTGGAAGAGAGTGTCCAGGCGTTCCTGAACATCCTTCCGCACGACGGCGATCTGCAGCAATTCTCAGTCCAAGAGGGTGTCGCTGGCGTAACTTCGATCAGTATCTTGCGCAGAGTTCAGGACTCGCGATTTGCAACGCGCTATTTCGTTGGCGCCGGATTGGATGTTGGTGGCGGAAGGGATTCGCTGGCGCTATACCGAGAATTCTTTCCGATGATCAGCAGCATGTTCGTCTATGACGCTTGTCACGGGGATGCTCAGGATCTGTCCAACATTGCGGACGAGTCCTTCGATTTTCTCTACTCGTCGCATTGCCTTGAGCATCTGCGTGACCCGCGGATCGCCTTGCGCAATTGGCTGCGTGTTGTTAAGCCGGGCGGCTATTTGGTGATTCAGGTTCCCGACGAAGACCACTATGAACAAGGACATTGGCCATCAATTTTCAATACCGACCATAAGCTGACGTTTACCATGGGGAAGGAGACGTCATGGTCCCCGGTGTCTTTCAACGTACTTGATCTTGTGCGGGAACTGATTGAAGAGGTGGAACCTTTGTCGATATCGCTGATCGACCATGGATACCGATACGGATTGCGGGACGGCAAGTTTGATCAAACGCGTACGCCACTGGCTGAAGCAGGGATCGAGATAATTTTGGTAAAACGTGGGCCTGACACCTAAGCTTACGATTTCGATAAAAGCGACGTGCTGAACCCGGCGGAAGCCAAAGGGGCATTGGACTTTCCGAGCTCTTGCCATGCCACACCGTCAGTGCCTGAGGGATTGCCGGGCTAGCGGCCTTTGAGAGACGTCGACGCGAGGAGTCGTGCCCGGGGAGTCTACTGGCGTTGTTTGACGATGGCGCCCCTGAGGAATTCTCTTGGGGAAGCCAGCTTTATCGGCAACGGCTAAAGTGGCAACGAGTCAAACGTCGCGTAGGTCGCCTTCAGCCAGCCCTTCACGCGCTGCCGTTCAAGCATGCCCAAAGCATCCGGCCCGTCGCGACGGTTAATCGCGGCCCAGAAGCTGGCGTTCTGGCGGTCGATCTTGCCCATGCTGGTTTCGTGCAGTTGCGGCAGCGAGATGACGCGCGCGCCGAGGCCCTTCGCCTTGCCGAGCGCTGCCGATTCGTCGAGTTGCGAAAAGTCGGAGCCGCGGCCGAGGTTCCTGACGACGATGTAGTTGGGGCCTTCGCCATAGCAATCGACGAGGCGGTCGAGAAGGCCGACCGAGTCCTTGCCGTTGTCGGCGAGGTGCCAGAAGTTCACGGTGACGCCCAACTCCGTCATCAGCGCCAGCAGATCCGAATCCTTGATCCAGCGGGCCAGCGGCGCCGCGGTCTGGGCGGCGAGATCGACGATCGCGCGGTGCTGCGCGGGTTCGCCGGATTCGGTTTCGAAGACGCCGCCGATCATGTCCAGGCCCTCGTAGGTGTCGACCACGACGGGGGCCGCGTAGTCGGCGTAGAAACGGGTGAACGAGGCGTGCGAACGATCGGTGTCGAAACCGGTGAAGGCCTGCCCCTTGTCGATGAAATACTGGGCCAAAACCCGCGCGGCAACCGATTTGCCGACGCCGCCTTTTTCGCCACCGATGAAGTTGAGTGAACTCATTCGCTATCCAGTCTGTGTTGGGTAATTGAAGATCGGCCGATTTTTCGTCCGCTCGCATTCACAGCAAGAAGCGTGCATTCCGTGTCGGCTTTGCGAACAATTCCGTTCCTCCTTCGCCAAACCCCTGAACCGCTTGGCTTGCAGGCGACCGGCTGGCCCACGGCAGCGCGCGTTCGCTAAGGCGTGCGAGGTTTCCTGCACTACCGTGGACCACGAAATCGGCTGGCGCGCCATTTTGGTGCGGTGCGGAGCCGCGGTTTCAGGGCGGGCCATAGGGGTCGGATCAGCATCATTTGACTTTCCTGCAATCGGGTATGCCGCGCCGGTACGGAAAGCCGTCCAATCGCCGTATTGTGATCCGCAGCGGCGAAGATCCGCAGCGGCGAGCAGAGCGTTCTTTGCTCTGCCGTCCTGCTGCGCAGGGGCGTTATCAGAGCGTCTTCTGCTCGACCGCCCTGCTGCGCAGGAGATTCATCAGCGCCGACTTCTTGGGATTGCCGCGAGCGGCTAAACTCCACGCCTCTCGTTGAACGACCTTTCCGCAGGCTCCCACCATGCCCGTCAATTACGCCACCCCCGCCCCCGAAGCTCTTTTCCCCGTCGCCGGCGTGCGCCTCGGCACCGCCGAGGCCGGCATCCGCAAGAAGGATCGCCGTGATCTGACCCTGGTCGAACTGGCTCCTGGCAGCCGTGCTGCCGGGGTGTTCACCCGGAACCGCTGCTGTGCGGCGCCGGTGACGCTCTGCCGCGAGCACCTGGCGGGCGATGGCAGCCTGCGCGCGCTGGTGATCAATACCGGGATCGCCAATGCGGCGACCGGCGAGCAGGGCATGCGCGCGGCGCGCGAAACTTGCGACGCGGTGGCCAGGCTGCTCGGCTGCGAGGCGCGCGAGGTGCTGCCGTTTTCCACCGGCGTGATCCTCGAGCACCTGCCGGTCGACCGGCTTGTCGCCGGCCTGCCGGCGGCCAAGGCGGATTTGAAGGCCGA
This sequence comes from uncultured beta proteobacterium, assembly GCA_903959855.1. Taxonomy (GTDB): domain Bacteria; phylum Pseudomonadota; class Gammaproteobacteria; order Burkholderiales; family Rhodocyclaceae; genus Sulfuritalea. The sequence goes on along the minus strand of CAJBYR010000333.1, from coordinate 8,176 downwards.
CCACTGGCACGCTGCGGCGCATGCCATCATGACCACCGACACCGTGGCGAAGGCTGCCTCGCGCCGCATCGAACTCGGCGGCAAGACCATCACCATCACGGGCATCAGCAAGGGCGCGGGCATGATCCGGCCCAACATGGCGACCATGCTCGGCTTCGTCGCCACCGATGCCGGCATTGCCGCCGGCCTGCTGGCTCAATTGGCGAAGGACGCCGCCGACCAGAGCTTCAACTGCATCACGGTGGATGGCGACACCTCGACCAATGATTCCTTCGTCGTCATCGCCACCGGTGCTTCCGGGCTGGCGGTCGATGCTGATTCGCCCCACTGGCCGGCCTTGCGGGCGGCGGTGTTCGCCGTGGCGCAGGAACTGGCCCAGGCCATCGTGCGCGACGGCGAGGGTGCAACCAAGTTCATCAGCGTGAAAGTCGGCGCTGGTGCTACGGCGGAAGAATGCCGCAAGGTGGCCTATGCCATCGGCCATTCGCCGCTGGTGAAGACGGCCTTCTTTGCCTCCGACCCCAACCTCGGGCGCATCCTCGCTGCGATCGGCTATGCCGGCATCGATGACCTCGACGCCGCCGGGGTGCGCGTCTGGCTCGGCTCGGGCGATGAGGAAGTGCTGGTCTCCGAGCACGGCGGGCGCGCCGCCAGCTACCGTGAGGAAGACGGCTCGCGCATCATGAAGAACGCCGAGATCACGGTGCGCGTCGATCTCGGGCGCGGCACCGCGAATGCCACCGTATGGACTTGCGACTTCTCCTACGACTACGTGAAGATCAACGCGGACTACAGGAGTTGATCGCGCTCCGATGATGGAACAGCTGCCGCTGGCCATCGGCTGGGTGCTCTACGCCGCGCTTCATTCGCTGCTGGCCGCGCTGCGCGTCAAGGCAGCGGTGTCGGCGCGTTTCCCGGGATTCACCCCCTGGTACCGGTTGGCCTACAACGGCATCGCCCTGCTCGCCGCGTTGCCCTTGATGTGGCTGATGCGGGCGGTGCCGGGCGCGGAACTGTGGGCATGGAACGGCGCGCTTGCCTGGCTGGCCAACGGCCTTGCCGTGGCCGCGCTGTTCGGCGCGATGCAGTCGTCCAAGGCCTATGCGATGAATGATTTCCTCGGCCTGGGCGTGCTGGGGGGCGACAAGGCGATCGAGCGCGACGTGTTCCGTCTTTCCGGGCCGCATCGCTTCGTGCGCCACCCCTGGTACAGCTTCGGTCTGGTCATCGTATGGACCCGCGACATGAACGCGGCCATGCTGGTTTCGGCGCTGGCGATCACGCTGTACTTCGTCGTCGGCTCCTGGCTGGAGGAACGCAAACTGATCGCCATCCACGGCGACACCTACCGTCGCTACCGCGAGCGCGTACCCGGTTTGTTGCCCCTGCCCTGGAAGTGGCTCAGCCGCGAGGAAGCGGCAAACTTTCGCTGAACGGCGGGCCGGCCCTGCGGTTACCATTACGCCTTTGCCGTTCCAGATGAATTTCAGGAGAATACCCATGATCGCCGACCAGGCCCGTTTCGAGCGCGCCATCGCCCTGTTCGATGCCGCCAATGCCCAGGACCCGAACCAGGACGAAGGCCAGCCCAAAGAGCTGCTCTACGCCCAGCGCATGACCGAGATGATCGGCCGCTATGCGCCTGACGCCAGCGAAGTTGCGCAACTCGCCGTGCGTGCCCAGCACATCAAGCGCTGGACGGTGCCGCGCGACAGCTACCCGATGACCAAGGAGGGCTACCACGCCTGGCGCACGGGCCTGTACAAGTTTCACGCCGAGACGGCAGGCGACCTGATGCGGCAGGCCGGCTACGAGCAGGGCATGATCGACCAGGTGCAGATGGCGGTCGGCAAGCGCCAGCTCAAAGTGAATCCCGATACGCAGATGATGGAAGACGTGACCGACCTGGTTTTCATCGAGCACTACATGCTCGCCTTTGCCGGCAAGCACGCCGACTACAGTGAAGAAAAATGGCTCGAGATCGTGCGCAAGACCTGGAAGAAAATGTCGGACCGCGCCCACGCCTTTGCCACCGGCGGCGGCATCAAGCTGCCGGAGCCGCTGGTGCCGCTGATCCTCAAGGCCATCGGCGCCTGATAAAACAACCCCGAGGAGAGTACACATGAACGTCGGATTTATCGGACTGGGCCTGATGGGCCGCCCCATGGCGCTGCATCTGGAGAAGGCCGGCCACACGTTGCACCTGTGGGCGCGCCGCCCCGAATCGCTGGCGCCGTTTGCTGCGGTGAATGCCAAGACTTACGCCACGCCGGCGCAGGTGGCGGCGAACGCCGAAGTGGTGATCGTCATGGTGGCCGATGCGCCCGACGTGGAGAAGGTCTGCCTCGGTGCCGACGGCCTCGCGTCCGGCAGCAAGCCCGGTTTGGTGGTGGTCGACATGTCGACCATCAACCCCAACGCTGCGCGCAGCATCGGCCTGCGCCTGGCGGAGAAGGGCATAGCCTTCGTTGACGCGCCGGTGTCCGGCGGCGAGACGGGCGCCATCAATGCTGCGCTGACGATCATGGTCGGCGGCACGCCGGAGGCCTTCGAGAAGGTCAAGCCGCTGCTGGAAAAAATGGGCAAGTCGGTGACGCTGATCGGCGCTTCCGGCGCCGGCCAGGTGGCCAAGGCCTGCAACCAGATCCTCACCGGGGTCGGCGTGCTTGCGGTGGCCGAAGCCTTCAGCTTCGCGGCAAAAAGCGGTGTCGATCCGGCCAAGGTGCGCGAGGCCCTGCTGGGCGGTTTCGCCTATTCCAAGATCCTCGAAAACCACGGCCAGCGCATGCTCGACCGCAATTTCAAGCCCGGCTTCAAGGCCTGGATGCACCAGAAGGACTTGCGCATTGTCATGGAAGAGGCGCACCGCATGGGCCTCATGCTGCCCTCGGCGGCGGCCACGGCGCAGGTCTTCAATGCCATCGTCGGCAGCGGCATGGGCGAGAACGACTCGATCACCGCCCTGCAACTGCTGGAGAAGATGAGCACGCCGGACGGCAAATGAAAATTGGCTTCATCGGTTTCGGCACCATGGGCCAGCCCATGGCCGAGCATCTGCTGAAGGCCGGGCAGGAGCTGCGCGTCTGGAGCCGCCGTGTTGCCAGCGCCGACTTTGCCGTGGCGCTGGGCGCCGTGCGTTGCGAATCGGTGCAGGAAGTGGCGTCGGGCAGCGAAGTCGTCTGCACCAATGTCACCGGCAGCGCCGATGTCGAGGGGCTGGCCACGGAGCTGCGGTCTGCCTTCGCGCCGGGCGCCATCCACCTCGATTTTTCCACCATCGCGCCGGGCGCGGCGCGGATGATCGCTGCGCGCCACCGCGAATGCGGCGTGGATTTCGTCGATGCCCCGGTGTCGGGCGGCGGCACCGGTGCGCGCAATGCCACGCTGGCGATCATGTGGGGCGGGCGTGAGGAACTGGCGCCACGCCTGGCGCCGATCTTTTCGGTGCTGGGCAAGAGTGCGGTACGCATCGGCGAGGCGGGTGCCGGGCAGGTGGCCAAGGCCTGCAACCAGATGATCCTGGTCAACCTGATCGAGGCCTGTGCCGAGGCGGCCGCGCTGGCCAATGCGGCCGGCATCGATTTCGGTCTGGTGCGCGAAGCCATGCTCGGCGGTTCTGCCGGGTCGCGCGCACTGGAAGTCTTCGGCGGGCGCATGGCGACGCGCGAGTTTATGTCCCCGGCACTTGTGCCGGGGACGGTATCCCCGAAGGGGGTGCCAATTGTCGAGGCCCGCCTGCATCACAAGGACTATGCGCTGCTGATGGACGAGGCGACCCGCATCGGTGCGCCATTGCCGGTGTCGGTGATGGTCTGGCAACAGCTCAACGCGCTGATGGCGCAGGGATGGGGGACGCAGGACACATCCTCGCTGCTGCGCGTGCTGGAGACGGCCACCAGGCGATGAACGGCGCGCCGATCATCCCGGCACCGAAGAAGGCGGCGCTGGAACTCAACGCGATCTTCGAGAACGCGACCGTCGGCATCCTGTTCACCCACAACCGCAAGCTGATGCAGGCCAACCGCCTGTGCGCCGAGATGTTCGGCTACGCGCTGGAGGAGTTCATTGGCCAGCTGGCGCTGATCCTCTACCCGGACCAGGAAGCGTATTCCGTACTCGGCCGCGAGGCCGGGCCGGTGCTCTCGGAGGGCAAGTCCTTCCGCGCCGATACCCAGCTCATGCGCCGCGACGGCAGCATGTTCTGGTGCCGCGTGTCAGCCAAGGCGGTGGACCCCGAGCGGCCGCGGGACGGCACGCTGTGGATCATCGAGGACATGACCGATGATCACCAGATGCTGGAACGGCTGGAGCGCACCACGCTCGAACTGTCGGCCATTCTCGACACCGCCTCGATCGGCATCGCGGTGGTGCGCAATCGCGCCTTCGTACGCTGCAACCGGCGCTTCGAGGAGTTGTTCGATATCGAGCCGGGTACACTGGTAGGCCTGTCGGCGCGCCGCCTGTTCGACAGCGACGAGGAGTTCGAGCGTATCGGCGAGCAGGTTTACAGCGAGTTCGCCGCCGGCAAGGTGCACCACCGCGAGCAGCAGCACCGCCGCCGCGACGGCAAGCTGAGCTGGCTGCGTGTCAGCGGCAGCGTGTTCGATGCTTCCAATCCGCATTCCGGGTCGGTCTGGCTGACCGAGGATTTCACCGCCACGCGTGAGGCCGAGGATCGGGCGCACCAGGCCTACGACGAGCAGCAGATCATTTTCGACAATGCGGCGGTGGGCATCCTGTTCGCGCGCGACCGCATGGTGCAGCGCTGCAACCGCCGGCTGGCGGAAATCTTCGGCTATGCCCCCGAGGAGTTGTCGGGGCGCTCGACACGCGTCTTCTACCTCACCGAGGAGGACTACCAGCGCCATGGGACCGAACTGCTGCCGGTGGTTACCGGGGGCGGCACCTATGTCGGCGAATTGCGGGTGCGTCATCGTGACGGCCATGCATTCTGGGTGCGCGCCACCGGGCGGCGGGTGACCGGCCAGGCCGAGAGCGTGGACCTCACCTGGATCTTCGAGGACGTCACCGAACGCCACCAGGCCGAAGAAGCGCTGCTGCGCGCCCACGAGGAACTCGAACAGCGCGTGGTCGAGCGCACGGCCGAACTCGCCAGCGCCAATTCACAACTGCAGGAAGAAGTCTTCGAACGCATGCAGGCCGAGCAGCGCATATGGCATGTCGCCCATCACGACAGCCTGACCGGCCTGCCCAACCGGGCGCTGCTGCACGACCGCCTGCAGCAGGCGCTGGCCAAGGCGCAGCGCAGCCGGCATCGCGTGGCCGTGATGTTCCTCGACCTCGACCGCTTCAAAAGTGTCAACGACAGCCTCGGCCACGCTGTCGGCGACGAGTTGCTGAAGTATGTCGCGGCGCGCCTGACCGGCGTGGTGCGCGCGGTTGATACCGTCTCGCGCCTTGGTGGTGACGAGTTCGTCATCGTGCTGGAAGAAGCCGGTTCGCCCGACGACGTGGTGCAGGTGGCGGAGAAGATCATCGGCGCACTGGCCCCCGAGGTCAGTATCGGCGGCCATAAATTGCGGGCCACGCCCTCGATCGGCATCAGCGTGTTTCCCGACGATGCCGTCGAAGCGTTTGCGCTGATGAAGAACGCCGATACCGCGATGTACCACGCCAAGGCAGCGGGAAGGAACAATTTCCAGTTCTTCGCGCGCAAGATGAACGAGCAGGCGACCCATTTCTTTACCCTGGAAAACAAGCTGCGCCACGCCATCGAGGCCGGCCAGCTGCTGCTGCACTACCAGCCGCTGATCAACTGGCCCAGGCGCATGGTTTGCGGCGCCGAGGCCCTGGTGCGCTGGAAGGATCCGGACCAGGGAATGATTCAGCCGGCGGAGTTCATTCCGATCGCCGAAGAGACCGGGCTCATCGTGCCGGTCGGCGAGTGGGTGCTGGGCGCCGCCCTGCGCCAGAACCGCCTGTGGCAGCAACAGGGGAGGCCCTTGCTGCCGGTGTCCGTGAATCTTTCGCCACGCCAGTTTCGCGAGAAGGATCTGGTGACCACCCTGCGCCGCATCCTCGCCGACACGGGACAACCGGCGCGCCTGCTCGAACTGGAGATCACCGAGTCCACGCTGATGCACGACATCGAAGAGACCCGGGCGCGCCTGGAAGAGATCGCCGCGATGGGTGTGCGCCTTTCGATCGACGATTTCGGCACCGGCTATTCCAGCCTCAGCTACCTCAAGCGTTTTCCGGTGCACAAGTTGAAGATTGACCAGAGCTTCATCCGCGACCTGACGACGGATCGTGATGACGCCGCAATCGTCAACGCCATCGTCGGCCTGGCGCGCAGCCTGGGCCTGGACATCCTCGCCGAGGGCGTTGAAACCCGCGAACAACTCGTTTCGCTGGTCGGCCTGGGCTGCGAACACTTTCAGGGCAACCTGTTCTCGCCGCCGCTGCCGGCATCGGGCGCCGAAGAGATTTTCCGCCCGCGATTCCCCAATGGCGCTCAGGCATAATTCCGCTTTTACCCAACCACGCAAGGGAGCAAGGCAATGAGTCAAGTCACCACGGCCAGCGGGCTGATCATCGAGGACCTGGTTGTCGGCGACGGCGCCGAAGCTGCCGCCGGCCAGCACGTCACCGTGCACTACACGGGCTGGCTCACCGATGGCCGCAAGTTCGACTCGAGCAAGGATCGCAATGATCCGTTTGCCTTTGCCCTCGGTGCGCGTCAGGTCATCGCCGGTTGGGACGAAGGTGTGCAGGGCATGAAGATCGGCGGCTCGCGCAAGCTGACCATCCCGCCGGACCTGGGTTATGGCGCGCGTGGTGCCGGCGGCGTGATCCCGCCCAACGCAACCCTGGTGTTCGAAGTCGAACTGCTCGGACTGGACTGATATTCTGACGGGGGCCGTACCGGTCCCCGCATGCACATGGCTTTTTTCCCCGCCTCCCGGTTGCCCAACGTCGGCACCACGATCTTCACCGTCATGTCGCGGCTGGCCGCGGAGCATCGCGCGATCAACCTGTCGCAGGGTTTCCCTGACTTTTCACCGTCGCCGCTGCTGCTGGAGCGCGTCAGCCACCACATGGCGGCCGGCGCCAACCAGTATCCGCCGATGGCCGGCGTTGCGCCGCTGCGCGAAGCGATCGCGGAAAAGGTGCAGCGGCTTTACCTTGCCGCCTACGATCCGGAAAGCGAAATCACCGTCACCGCCGGCGCGACGCAGGCGATCTACACGGCGATTGCATGCTGCGTGCGGCCCGGCGACGAAGTCATCGTCTTCGCCCCGGTCTACGATTCCTACGTGCCGGGCATCGAGCTCAACGGCGGCCATGCGGTGTATGCGCATTTGCGCTTTCCCGAGTTCAAGCCCGACTGGGCGGAAGTCCGCGCGCTGATCACGCCGCGCACGCGCATGATCATCATCAACTCGCCACACAACCCGAGCGGCGCGGTCTGGTCCGCCGAGGACATGGCGATGCTGGAGACCCTGGTGCGCGACAGCAAGATTGTTGTCGTCAGCGACGAGGTCTATGAGCACGTCGTGTTCGACCAGGAGGCCGGTCGCCGACACGAGAGTGTGACCCGCTATCCCGGCCTGCGCGAGCGCAGTTTCGTGATTTCCAGCTTCGGCAAGACCTACCACGTGACGGGCTGGAAGATCGCCTATTGCCTGGCACCACGGACCCTGACCACCGAGTTTCGCAAGGCGCACCAGTTCATCGTCTTCACCGTGCACCATCCCTCGCAGTTGGCACTGGCCGACTTCATGCGCGCCAAACCCGAGTTCGCCGACAATCTCTCCGCGTTTTACCAGGTCAAGCGCGATTTCTTCCGCAAGCAACTGGAGGGTTCCAGGTTCGAGTTGCTGCCCTGTGCCGGCACTTACTTCCAGCTGGCGACCTATGCCGCGATCAGCGACGAAGCGGACACCAGCTTCGTCCAGCGCTTGACCAAGGAATTCGGCGTGGCGGCGATACCGGTATCGGTGTTCAATCCTGATCGCTCCGATCAGCGGGTGATCCGTTTCTGCTTCGCCAAAACCGAGAGCACGCTGGCGGCGGCGGGCGAGCGGCTGCGGAAGATCTGACCGTCCGGCCGTTCCGCTAGCCCGCAAATTTCATCACGAGCCAGAGTAAATGCCAAATGTGTGTTGATCGAGGTGAAAGCTGTTTGGTTTGATGCAGGGAGTGTTTCGGCGGG
>CAJBYR010000332.1 GCA_903959855.1 uncultured beta proteobacterium | reverse complement strand
TTCCTTGGCCGCCATGGTGACCTCGGCGGTGTCGATGCCGTAGGGGCAGAACACGGAACAGCGGCGGCACTCGGAACACTGGTTGTAGTAGCGGAACCAGTCGTCGAGCACGTCCTTGGTCATGTCGCGCGCGCCGACCAGCTTGGGGAAGAGCTTGCCCGGCAGGGTGTAGTAGCGGCGATACACCGAGCGCATCAGGTCTTGCCTCGCCACCGGCATGTTCTTCGGATCGCCGGTGCCGATGAAATAGTGGCACTTGTCGGTGCAGGCGCCGCAATGCACGCAGGCATCCATATAGACGCGCAGCGAGCGGTATTTGCCGAGCAGTTCGCCCATCTTGGCGACGGCTTTTTGCTCCCAGCCGTCGACCAGCGTGCCGGGGAAGCCGACCGACTCGTTGTGCGCAGGGGCGGCATGGTAAGGATTCGACTCGACCATCGAGTCGATCTTCAGGGCCGTGATGGTCGGGTAGTCGCGGAAGGCCGGCGCGACGACCTTGGCTTTTTCGGGGGCCTTGGCAGGTGCTGGCTTGGCCGCAGGAGTTATGCCGCCGGCGGAGCCGGGGGCGGTATCCAGGGACGGCGCTGGCGCTACGGCGACGGGTGTGGTCTCGTCGGCCATGATCAGTTCTTCGCCTCGAATTTGGCGGCCCAGGGCGCCAGGTGACGGGTTTCGCGCGGGTTGTCGACCTGGTTGCGGGTCGGCGAGAAGAACACGCCGGGGGCATGCAGCAGTTTGCTGACGGGGAAGATGATCATCAGCAGCACCACCATACCCAGGTGCAGATAGAGGCCGGGATGTGCCGGCAGCGGATTGATTTCGAACACCATCAGGCCGAGGAAGAAGGTCTTCACCGCGACGATGTCGGTATGCATGAGGAACTTCATCGCCAGGCCGGTGACAGCAATGCCTAGCAGCAGGGCCAGCATCAGGTGATCGGAGGGCGTCGAGATGTAGCGGATGCGCTCGACCAGGAAGCGGCGTGCCCAGAGGCCGGCGAGGCCGGCGGCCATCGCAAAGCCGGCGTACATGCCGAAGGGCTGGATGAAGGCGATGATGAAATTCACCGGTTCGGTGAAGTAGCGCAGGTGGCGCAGCAGGACCAGCGCCAGCGCACCATGGAACAGCCAGCCGAGCGCCCAGATCCAAAGATTGGACTTGAACAGGCTTTCGAAGAACACCACTTCGCGGAACATGCGGAAGGCCACGCCGCCGCTAGTTGTCGGTGCCGGCGTGGTCGGGATATTCAGCGGCGCCGGTATGCGGACGTACTCGTAGATCCTGTACGCCAGACCGCCCACCAGGATGAGGGTGGCGGCGTAGAACAGCAGGGCGAAGACGAGGTTCATGGGCTCTTCAGGCGATCAGGGGTCGAGGCAACTCTTCCGGATGCGGCTATCCGCACCCGGTTTGTGCCCAGGACAAGTTCCTTAGACGCAGCCGGTCGGCTTGGGCAGGCCGGCGATTTTGCAGGCCTGCTTGGCGGGACCGTAGGGGAACAGGTCGTAGAGGTACTGGCTGGTGCCTTTGTCCGGACCGAGCTTCTTGCCGATGGCCTTGGTCAGCACGCGCACAGCCGGGGCGATCTGGAACTCGTTGTAGTAATCGCGCAGGAAGTTGATGACTTCCCAGTGCTGGTCGGTCATTTCGACGGACTCGGTGGTGGCCAGGTAGGCGCCGACTTCTTCGTTCCATTGCGCGAGGTCGACCAGGTAGCCTTCTTCGTCGGTTTCGTAGCTCTTGCCGCTAACTTCGATGGTGCCCATGTGTGTCTCCTAGGAATGAGGCGGGTGAAAGTGGAAAATTAAAGCCAGGACTGATTGGTCGGGTATTCGGTGACGAGATCGACAAAGCCGCCGTAATCGACCGTCGTCACGCCGTCGAGCAGGCGGTCCGTCATGCCACGGGCATCGAGGTCGGGGCCGAGAACGTATACCTTCATGCCGGCCATGGCGGCGGTGATTTTTTCGGCGGCGGCGTTGCCGCGCGTCGCCGCATAGACGGCATCCTCGGTCAGCAGCAGCGCGCCGCCCTGGGCCACGCGCAGACAGGCATCCAGCGCATTGCGTTCGAGGGGGGACTTGTTGACGATATGCAGCATGTTTTTCTCCGTGTCAGAAGCTGAGGACGACGTCCATGGTTTCCATCAGTTTGCCCATCTCTTCCCTGGTCATCACCGTGACATCGACCAGCAGGTCGTCTTCGGTGAGGCCGCGGGCGTCGAGCGATTCCTGCTCGACGTAGAGCTTCTCGATGTCATAGCCATCCAGCGCGCGGTAGGTGGGCGAGAAGTTCTTGTTCTCGATGCCCTTGGTCTGCTGGCCCTTCTTTAGCTGGAATACGCCATCGTCCATGAAGACGAGGCTGACGTCCTGATCGAAGGCGGCCGAGATCAGCACCACTTCCGGCGACTCGAGCGCGTAGATGGTGCCGTAGGGCGCCTTGCGATTGACGAACATGAATTTCTTGATGGTGCCTTCACTCATGTCAGTCTCCGAAAGTCACAAGACGGTCGGCCTCGATGCCGGCTTCGACCAGTTGCCCAAGACCGGAGATGCGGAATCCCGGCGCCAGGTTTTCGTCCTTGATGCCGCGGCGCAGGGCGGCGGCAACGCAGACCACGAGATCCAGCTTGTGCTCCTCGGCCAGCTTCGACCAGCGCTGGACGATGTTGCGATCGTCCTGCGGCGGCTCGGTCAGCGAGGAGGAGTTGTTCACGCCGTCGTGATAGAAGAACACGCGGCGGATCTCATGGCCCTTGGCCAGCGCGGCCCGGCAGAACAGGAAGGCCGTGTCGGTCGCCTGATGCTGGTAAGGCCCTTCGTTGATGAGGATGGCAATTTTCATCGGCGGGCCTCAGCGAGAAACGGCAGGATGGGCCGCTGTCGATATCGAGCGCAGCGAGCCGTTCAGGAACCCCCCGTGAGGGGGGCGAAGGGGGGCGGGACGAGCTTGCCCGCTCATGGCAAGGAAAAGGTTCGAGCGTTTCATGATATGAGGGTGGCAGTCGAAGCCATGAGCGTTAAAAGCGGACGTGGTTCGACGCGTTGAGGTTGGCCCGCGAGCCACGCCAGTCGTCGATCAGGTACTTGGTAAAGGGCAGGCCGGTCTTCTCGAAGAAACGCGGCCAGCCGATACGGTCAATCCAGTCGGCCATGCGCTCCCAGGGGCGGGCGTCGGCCTTGTAGGTGCGCAGGATGCGGCCCACCACTTCGTTGACTTCGGGCCAGCGCGGCGCGTTGTTGGGCAGGCCGGAGGCGACCAGTTTCATGAACGTCGGCTTGCCGCGGGCGTTGGAGTTCTTGCCACCAACCCAGATCGCCAGCTTGGAATGCTCGGGGTCGTTGATCTGCATGGGCGGGCAGGGGGGGTAGCAGGCGCCGCAGCAGATGCACTTCTTCTCATCGACTTCAAGCGAGGGCTTGCCGTTGACCAGGGCCGGACGAATCGCCGCCACCGGGCAACGGGCGACCACGGCGGGACGCTCGCAGACGTTGGCAACCAGGTCGTGGTTGATTTTCGGCGGCTTGGTGTGCTGCACGATCACGGCGAGGTCGGCCTGGCCGCCGCAGTTGATTTCGCAGCAGGAGGTCGAGAGATGCACGCGGTTGGGCATCTGTTCGGTCTTGAACTCGTCATAGAGCTGGTCCATCATCGACTTGACCACGCCGGAGGCGTCGGTGCCGGGGATGTCGCAGTGCAGCCAGCCCTGGGTGTGGGCGACCATGGTCACCGAGTTGCCGGTGCCGCCGACGGGGAAGCCTTCACCCTCCAGCTTGGCGATCAGCGGATCGACCTTGCTCTGGTCGGCGACGATGTACTCGATGTTGGAACGGATGGTGAAGCGCACGTGGCCTTCGGCAAATTGTTCGGCGATGTCGCACAGCTTGCGGATGGTGTAGGTGTCCATCTGGCGCTGGGTGCCAGCACGGACCGACCAGACCTGGTCGCCGGAGTGGGCGACATGGTGCAGCACGCCGGGACGGGGACGATCGTGATACTTCCAGTTGCCCCGGTTCTTCAGCAGCGTCGGGTGCATGTACTTGTCGTTGTCGGGAACACCGCATTCGACTGCCTTGCGCAGAGCTTGAGCTTCAGCCATAGTTGTCTCCGGAAAAGTCGATATAACTAGTAGGGTTTTAAACGCGTCCCGGCGCCCGCCGGCGATGCCGGGGGGAGCCTGTGACGGGTGCTTAGGCAGCGGCCTGTTTTTTGGCTTCGATCTTTGCCACTTCGTCGTCCCAGCCGTCCATGCGGACGTAGGGATTGGTGCGCGGCGTATTGATCATGTGCGGATCGACGTCCAGCCCGATGCCTTCGAGGAAGTTCACCAGGCCGATGCGCTCGATCATCTCGCCGGTGCGCTCGTGCTCGAGGGCGTTCTCGGCGAAGAAGTCGATGATGGACTGGGCCATTTCGACCAGCTTCTCGCGATCTTCCTCGGTGTCCAGCTTCATGAAGGGGACGACCAGCGTGCCCATCAGGCCGCCGATCTTGAGGTGGCTCTTGCCGCCGACCAGGATCGAGGCGCCCTTGTCCTTGCCCGGGGCCAGAGCACCGGTCATGACGTTGATGCAGTGCATGCAGCGCACGCAGTCCTTGTTGTCGATTTCCAGGCACTGCTTGCCGTCCAGCGCCACGGCCGAGATGTGGTCGTCACCGGTGGCAACCCCGCGCACCGAGCCGGCATCCTTGATCTGCAGTGCCTTGGTCGGGCAGCGCGAGACCACGTCGTTGATCAGTTCGTTCATGCCGTGCTTGGCGAACCACTTCTGGCCCAGTTCGTCGTCGGTGCGGATGTTGTCGCGCCAGGTGCCGATCACGGCCATGTCGGAACGCTGGATGGCGTTCATGCAGTCGTTGCCGCAGCCGGAGAACTTGAACTTGAACTTGTAGGGCAGGGCAGGGCGATGAATGTCGTCGAGGAAGCTGTTGATCACGGCCTTGTGGGCCTTGGCTTCGTCGTAGCAGGACTGTTCGCAGCGCGCGGCGCCGACGCAGGACATCGAGGTGCGCACGGCCGGGCCGGCGCCACCGAGGTCGAAGCCCATCTGGTTGATCTCGTCCCAGGCCTTCTGCACGTTTTCGGTGGTGCAGCCCTGCATCATGATGTCGCCGGACTGGCCGTGCAGCGCGATCAGGCCGGAACCGTACTTGTCCCAGATATCGCAGAGCTGGCGCAGCGTGGCAGTGTCGTAGTGCATGCCGGGGGGCGGCATGATGCGCAGGGTGTGGAATTCCGCAGCGTCCTTGAAAACGGCCTGGCCGTTCTCATCCTTGATTTCGGTGAAACGGGGGATGACGCCACCGCCGTAGCCGCGCACGCCGACGGTGCCGCCCTTCCAGTAGCCCTTGCGGGTCTGGTAGGAGTGCTCGAGGTGGCCGAGGACGTCGACCATGTAATCCTTGTCTTTGGCCAGGCGCTTCAGGCCGGTGACGAAACTGGGCCAGGGACCTGTTTCCAGTTGATCCAGGTTCGGGGTGGGGTGCATGGGCTTGGCCATGGTTTGTCTCTCCTCGTTGTCGGGGTGGTACGCGATTTTTGGATGATAGTGATGTGTGCGGTGCACAAACCATACTCCCGGCAGGTAAACGTACCTACCCGAAAGGGTTATATGCTTCCACTCCCACGCGGGAATGGTTGCACACCCCGCCGGATGCCATAGTCCTGACCCGAGGAAATCCGTGGATACCATCAAATCACTTGCCAAGTTCCGTGTGCCGATCGGCAATCAGGCGATCGAACTCCAGGAGTTCGTCTACGAGGCCGGCGGCATGCCCATGCTGCGCACGCGCATTCGCGAGGGCAGCCGCTTCACCATTTTCGACATCGATCCGGTGACCGCCGCCCAGTGGGGCAAGGCGCTCTGCGACTGGGCCGCTGCTCAGCCGCGCGGTGGCAGTGGGGACGGCGCGTGAAAGACTGGCCGGAGGATGCCTCCACGGACATGGTCGATGTCGTCTTCGAACTCGACGCCGGGACGGTTGCCCCTGATCATGCCGAGGCCCTCGCCGGTGCCTTGCGCCGGGCCCTGCCCTGGCTGGATGATGAGCCGCTCGCCGGCATCCTGCCGCTCTCGGGCCTCGGGCGCGGAGATGGTTTCAGTTACGTCGGCCGCCGCAGTCGCCTGGTGATTCGCATGCCGATTCACCGTAGCGCCAGCGCCGACTCTCTGAGCGGCAGCGCGCTGGACCTTGGCGGCGAGCCCTTGGGCGTTGGTCGGTCCAGCCTGCGGCCGTTGCTGCCGATTACCGAGGTCGTGCATTCGTACGTCGTCAGTTATGGCACCCCGGACGAGATCGAGTTCCTTGCCGCCTGCCGCGCCGAACTCGCGAAACGCCGCATCGGCGGCGAACCCGTCACCGGGCGGGCGCGCCGCATTCAGTGCGTCGACGGCGAGGTGCATGGCTTCGCGCTGATGCTGCATGGCCTCAAACGGGCTGAATCGGTGGCCATCCAGGAATCCGGTCTGGGCCTGCATCGCTTGCTCGGTTGCGGCCTTTTTGTACCCCACAAATCCATCGCCGCAGTCGGCGAGTAATTAGCAATCAAGGGAGAACCATGACATGACAGACAACGCTACCGTAACGCTGGATACCAGCGGCCTGCCTTGCCCGGCGCCCCTGCTCGGCGCCAAGAAGCTGGTCGATGACCTACAGCCGGGCCAGATCCTGAAGCTGATTTCCGATTGCCCGGGTACTGCGGACGACCTGTTCGCCTGGGCCAAGTTCACCGGCAACGTGGTGCTGGACTCGCGCAAACAGACTGACGGCAAGACCGCCTATCTGATCCAGCGCGCCGGGAGCGCTGCCGCCACGCCGATCCCGCACGTCACGCTGGACATGCGTGGCGTCTCCTGCCCCGGCCCCATCGTCCAGGCCAAGAAGCTGCTCGAAGGCATGAAGGCCGGCGAGGTGCTGCAACTGGTCAGCGACTGCCCGGGTTCTTCCGACGACATCGCCGCCTGGGCCAAGGCGGGAGCCGCCGAACTGCTGTTCAGCCACGAGACAGGGCGTGGCATTCACGAATTTTTCTTGAGGAGAAACTAATGGGATACACCATCAACGGCGTAGAAAAAGAAACCGACGACGACGGCTACCTGCTGGAAGCCGACCTCAGCGAGGAGGCGGTGCAGGCCATCGCTGCCGAGCAGGGCCTCACGCTGACCGACGATCACCTGGCCATCATCAACTTCCTGCGCCGCACCTACCAGGAAGACGGGCATACGCCGAACCTGCGCAACATGATGAAGATGCTGGAAGAGGAATCGGTTATTGCCGATGTTTCCAGCGCGCGCCTGTTCGAACTGTTTCCCGACGGCGGTGCCGCCAAGCAGGGCGTAAAAATCGCGGGCCTCACGAAACCGTTCGGCAAGGGAGGGTACTGATCCCGTATGGCACTGCGCATCCGCAACAGTTTTCACTCCGGCCGGCCGCGCGGCATGGCCGAGCACGCCAGCGTGATCGCCATGCTGGCCTGGAAGCTGGGCCAGGAGTCGATCAAGCGGATGCGCGATGCCGATTACGACATCGAGGTCGGTCGCGGCTGGTTCGACTTCGTCTGCGAATACCTGGTTTTCCTGGCGCTGTCGGCGGATCGCATCGCCCATGACGATCTGGAACCGGACCAACGCACGGAATTTACGGTCGCGCTGGTGAAGCGGCTGGCCGAGATGGTCGAAGAGGCCCGCGAGGCCTTGCTACCCGATCTGACGCCGGGCCAGGCCGGGAGAAATTTTCTTGAGCTCTACAACCGGCGTAGTGACGAGTACGCCGATTTCGGCTTCGATGCGACGGGGCCGGACTTCGGTTTCCGGCGCTGCTTTGCTGCCTGCGTCAAGGAAACCCTGCCGGAAAAAGACAGGCTCTGGGCCGTCGATCAGGTGATGGAGATCGAATCGCCCGAGGCGATCAAGACGCTGCAAAAGACCCTCGGCGGACTTTTTCATCCCGAGTCAGGCAAGAGTCGGCGCCCGCGGCACGGCGTTACCGGTGACTAATCCCTTCGACCTGGCGGATCCCGCCACCTACGCCGCCTGGCGCGAGCGCAAGCTCGACACCGCACCGCGTCGCATTGAAAATATTGTCGTTCCGCTGAACGATCCGTGCCGGCTGACGGGGGATGAGCGCGGCGCCTTGCTGGAGCGCTGCGGCACGGCCAACATGGCGATCTACACCAGCAACACGGTCGGTGATGCCGACAAGGAAATTCCGCGCCAGCTCGGACGGCAGGTCGGGCTCATCCATCTGGATAGCCACTGGCTCACCGACGACGACGCGATCTCGCCGATCTCGGTGCGCGGCGCCGAAGAGCGCGGCGAGCGGCGCGAGTTCATCCCCTACACCGACAAGCCGATTCGCTGGCATACCGATGGCTACTACAACCTGCCCGAACGCACCGTGCGCGGCATGGTGCTGCACTGCGTGCAGAGCGCGGCGACGGGAGGGAATAGCCAGCTTCTCGATCACGAACTTGCCTACATTCTGTTGCGTGACGAGAATCCGGACTACATCCGGGCCCTGTCGCGTGACGATGCGATGACCATTCCGGCACGCATGGACGATAGCGGCGTGGCCCGTGCGGCGCAGCCGGGGCCGGTGTTTTCCGTTGATGGCGGCGGCTTCCTGCACATGCGCTACACCGCGCGCACCATCAGCATCGAATGGCGTGCTGATGCCACAACGCAGGCGGCAGTCGCCTTCCTCGCGCACATCCTCACGTCTGCGCCCTGGACGCTGCAGGGGCGGCTGGAGCCGGGCATGGGCCTGCTGTGCAACAACGTGCTGCACGATCGTTCGGGATTTACCGAAACGCCAGAGCGCCGCCGCCTGCTGTATCGGGCCCGCTACCACGAGCGCGTTGCGGAAACTACGGTGCCGTCCGCCACCTGAGCCACCCGTATAATCGATGGCATTTCCGAGGCTGTCGATGTGAGCGAACTGACTCCCGAACTGGAGCGCAAGCTGGGCACTGCGGTTGAGCGCATGCCGGCCTTCCCGCGCAGCGTGCAACGCGTTCTTGAGCTGACGCGCAACATCAATTGCATGCCCAAAGAGATCGTCGGCGTGATCGAGAAGGATCCGGTCATGACCATGAAGATCTTCAAGGTCATCAACTCGGCCTACTACAGCCTGCCCAACAAGATCACCTCGGTGGGTCAGTCGGTGATCTATCTCGGCATCAATACCGTCAAGAACCTAGCGCTGGGTTTCGCTGCCGTCGGCATCCTGCCGCGCACCACGCCGGGCGGCTTTGACGTGCAGCGCTACCTGTTGCATTCGCTGGTCGTGGCCGGTGTTGCGCGCCAGCTTGGGACCCAGTTCGCCAAGGGTGAAGTCGAACCCGGCGATTGTTATGTCGCCGGCTTGCTGCATGATTTCGGCAAGATCGTGCTGGCCCAGTTTCTTCCTGCCGAGTTTCATCAGGCGATGGCTTACGCTGCCGAGAAGCGCATTCCGCTGCATGAGGCCGAAGCCTGGGTTGTCGGCATCAGCCACGGCCCGGTCGGCGCCATGTTGGCACACCGCTGGGCCTTTCCCGCCGACCTGGTGGACTGCATCCGCGACCACCACGATCCAAAGGTTAGTTCTGTGCTGCTCGATTGCCTGCGCACCGCTGACCAGATCGTGCGCCTGCGCGGCATCGGCGATAGCGGCAATCCCTGGCTGGCGGATGAACCGCCGCTGGCCCCGCAGCGCTTTGGCGACGATCTCGAAGCGGTGATCGCGCAGATCGGCTCGCTGGACAGGATTGTCGACGAAGCCATGGTATTTGCCCAGGTAGCCCACGAATGAGCGGGGAGCGACGATGAAAGTCAGGTTCTGGGGCGTGCGCGGGTCCATCGCTTCGCCGGGTCCGCAGACCGTGCGTTATGGGGGCAATACCACGTGCATCGAAGTGCGGTCCGATGCGGGGGCGCTGATCATCCTCGACGCCGGCACCGGGATCTACCCGCTTGCACAGCAACTGCTGAAACACCTTCCGGTGCAGGCCAACATTTTCATGACGCACACGCACTGGGACCATATCCAGGGGCTGCCGTTTTTTACGCCGCTGTACATTCCCGGCAATTCAATACGCATTCATGGCGGCTACGACGTCGTTTCACGTCGCGGCATCGAACAAATCATGGAAGTTCAGTTGCAGTACAGCTTTTTCCCGGTGCGCGAGGCCGAGATGAAGGCCGCCATCGACTACCGCACCGTCAATGTTGGTGAGGCGGTGACCGTGGGCGATGCGACTGTGACGCCGCTGTTGCTTAATCATCCCGTGGTGAATTTCGGCTACCGCATCGACTGCAATGGCAAGTCGGTGTTCTTTACCGGTGATCATGAGCCGTGGCCCAACATTTACCTGCCTGAAGATTCCGAGCATGCGGAGTACCAGCGAATGATCGACCAGCAGCAGGCCCATCTCGATGCGGCGCTATCCGGCGTGGACATCCTGGTTGCGGACAGTTCCTACACCGCTGCGGAATACCAGACCAAAATCGGCTGGGGCCACGGGTCGCTGGAAGCCAGCATCGCCTGGGGGCGTCGCCTGGGGGTCAAGACGCTGGTGTGTACCCACCATGAACCGGAGCGCGATGACAACGCGCTGGAAGTGGCCTTTGCCGCCGCGATGAGGGTTGCCGGGCCCAGGCCGGGTGATAACTGCGCCACCGAGTTCATGCTGTCGCGCGAGGGGATGGAACTCGCTCTTTAGCGGCGTGGGTCGCGTTGCCCTGAAGCCGCTGCCTACTTCGGTGGCAACAGGTCGTCGAAGATCGACTCCAATTCGGCTTTGGGCGCTCGCGCCGGTCTGGCGGCCGGCGCAGGGGCGGCAAACGCGATGTTCAGGTCTGCCCGTTCCCGGGTACGAAGCTGGCCACGCCACAGCAGGAATGCAGCGACGCCGGCTCCGCCCAGCAGTATTGCCATGACCAGTTGAATGTAGGAACTGCGACGCTGTTCGTCGCGCAGTTCGCGAAGTTCGGCTTCGAGGCGCTGGTTGGTGGTCTGTTGCGCGGCAAAGGCGCGTTTGGTCTGCTCGACGTCGGCCTCCATTTTGGCGAGCCGCTCAGCCATGGAAATCTGGATCTGAATCTGTGCGTTGGCGACTTCAACCAGGCGATCCAGGTCGGCGGCCAGGGCATCGTTGCTGCGCGAAGGCAGGGCTTCGGGTCCGATGATGAGCCGGCCCTTGGCGGAGGCTGTTGATCGCGCGGACTCGCGGGGTTTGGGCGTCGCGCGCGGCGCCGGGGGTTCGCCCGAAGCTGCACGTGGTTGCGGCGCGGGCGGCATGCGCAACTGTATGCCCGCCGGGAGGGGCTGGTCGTAGGCACCGTTGATGCTGGGAAAGATGTCCGGGTTCGCCGCCGCAACGCGGCGAATGAATGCCACCCGGGCGGCAGAGTCCAGCGGATAGCGCTGCCGCGACATCATTCGCAGGGTGGTGGGTTCGTTGATGCCAAGGTTCGGCCCGGAGGGCAGGGGATGCGGCGGTTCACGAATGGGCAGTGCAGGGGCCGAAACGGTGGCCTGGATGGCTGCCGGCGGAGCGGCGCTGGCGCCGGGCGGCTCCGGCAGGAGTTGGAAGTCCTTGGTCAGATTCCATCCGCAATCGATACGGATGCGAAAGCTCATCAAGGGTTGGGATACCGCCAGAGGCGATGAGATCACCAGATTGCGTCCGTCCAGTTTGAGCAAACCGGAGGTGATCCGGTTTTCGGACATGTCGCCGGGGACGGCAAGCAGTTTTATGCAGTCAGCCCTGAGGCTCGGGAAGTCAGCGCCGTCGAGCGGGACACGCACCGCCAAGGGTTGCCCCAGAATAACCCGGCCGGACGCTTCGCCCAGGCTCAGGGCAAATGCAATGCTCGGAACTATCGCCAGGAAAAAAACCATCACCCGCAAATTCATGGGCCGATTTTATCGCGGTCGGTGCGCAAGGTTTTAGGAATTTCACTGACGCTTCATTTAGGATACCGGCTCCGCAGTCGCCTTCTTGACGGAAAGGGTCTGGCCATGAACATCGTTGCTAAACGGGTTTCCCTGCGCTGGCGTCGGACCAAGATCGTGGCTACATTGGGGCCCGCCAGTTCGGACGCGAAAATGATCACCGACCTGCTGCGGGCAGGTGTCGATGTCGTCCGGCTTAACATGTCCCACGGTACGCACGAAGCACATCGCGAGGTCTACGACCGCGTACGTGCCGCCGCGCGCAAGCTCAACCGCCACGTGGCGATCTTTGCCGACCTCTGCGGACCCAAAATCCGCTGCGGCAAGTTTCCCGATGGCCCGCTGAAGCTGGTTCCCGGGGAAGAGGTGATCATCGATCCGCGCATCGACAAGGGGGGGCCGGGACTGATTGCCTCGCAGTACCGGGCGATTGCGCGTGATGTGCAGCCGGGACATCGCATCCTGCTCGACGACGGCAACCTGGAACTGAAAGCCCTGGAAATCCAGGGTGAGCGGATTCGCTGCGAGGTGGTTTTCGGCGGCCTGCTCAAGGATCACAAGGGCATCAACCTGCCGGACTCGAAAGTCTCCGCCTCGTCGTTGCCGCCCAAGGACATCGCTGATGCGCGTTTCGCCATCGACCTCGGCGTCGACTATCTGGCCTTGTCGTTTGTGCGCACCGCCAAGGATGTTGCCGGCCTGCGGCGCCTGATTGCGCGGGCGGGTGCCAGCACGCCGATCATCGCCAAGATCGAAACGCCGGAGGCGATGGACAACATCGAAGCCATCGTCGAGGCCTCGGACGCGATCATGGTCGCGCGCGGCGATCTGGGGATCGAGATGCCGGCCGAGCAGGTGCCGCTGATCCAGCGCGAACTGATCAGCCTGGCGCGACGGCGCAACCGCGCCGTGATTGTGGCGACCCAGATGCTGGAATCGATGATCGACCATTCGCGGCCGACGCGGGCCGAAGTCGGCGATGTCGCCAATGCCGCGTTGAGCAGCGCCGATGCGGTGATGCTCTCGGCGGAAACGGCGAGCGGCAAGTACCCGATGCGCGCCGTCGAGATCATGGACAAGGTACTGCGGGAAGCCGAAGGTTATCGATGGCGACAGGGGAGCTTCATCCCGCCTTCAGAAACGACGCATGTCGACATGAATTTGCGCGACGGCGTTGCCAATGCGGCGGCGACGCTGGCGCATGACCTCAAGTTGCAGGGCATCATCATTCCGACGCTGAGCGGCACCACGGCGCGGGTGATCTCGTCCTATCGGCCGACGGCGCCGCTGGTGGCGGTATCGACTGACGCCTCCGTGTGCCGGCGCCTGTCGCTCAACTGGGGCATCGTGCCGATGACGGCGACCGACTCGGAGTATGGAAATTGGCCGGCGCTGTGCGGGCGCATTGCGCGTAGCTGCGAGCTGACGCGCACCGGGCACAACGTGCTGCTGGTCGCCGGCTTCAGCGACGACACGAAGCAGAACTCACCGCTGTTGCAGGTGCTGCACGTCTAGGGCGTGTTCTCAATTGGTCGGCGAGCTGCGTTGCGTCAGGAAGGCGATGGATGCAAGGCGCACCGCGCCGCCCACAGTCATCTGTGGGCAAGCGGCGCAACGCCGCAGACGCGCCTTCATGCGCAACCCTGCGGGAAGGACTTGCCTGGCCGCATGGCGGCGTTGGTCGTCGCTTATTGGGAGCGACCCAACGGCGTTCCTCCCGTCTTGCCCTGCACCCAGGCAAGCTCCTTCGCAGCCGTCGCCCAATTGAGAACACGCCCTACTGCGGTGCTTTAGATTTGAATTGACAGGATATAAGTGATACATTAATATTGTTTAAGCAATAGGAAACTGTATCACGTCAGCGGCGCCCGGCGGGGCGCGGCGGCGGCCTGCAACAGCAAAGCCGAAGGACGCAGCATGTACACCCAAGCCATGGACACCATGCGCGAGGAGGGCGGTGACAAGCCCGCCCTGCGCACGGCCGAGGAGGCGCAACTCCAGCAGCGCTTCGACAACCGCATCGACGCCGGCGAGTTCATCGAAGCCAAGGACTGGATGCCGGAGAACTACCGAAAAACGCTGCTGCGCCAGATCAGTCAGCACGCGCATTCGGAGATCGTCGGCATGCTGCCCGAGGGCAACTGGATCACCCGCGCGCCGACCTTGAAGCGCAAGGCCATCCTGCTGGCCAAGGTACAGGACGAGGGCGGCCACGGTCTTTATCTCTATGCCGCGGCCGAGACTCTGGGCACCAGTCGCGACCAGATGCTCGATGCTTTGCACACCGGCAAGGCCAAGTACAGCTCGATCTTCAATTACCCGACCCTGACCTGGGCCGACGTCGGCGCCATCGGCTGGCTGGTCGACGGCGCGGCGATCATGAACCAGGTGCCGATCTGCCGCTGCTCGTTTGCGCCCTATGCGCGTGCCATGGTGCGCATCTGCCGCGAAGAGAGCTTTCACCAGCGCCAGGGCTTCGACAGCCTGCTGGTGATGATGAAGCAGGGTACTGACGCGCAGCGCGCCATGGTGCAGGAAGCGGTGAATCGCTGGTGGTGGCCCTGCCTGATGATGTTCGGCCCGCCCGACGACCAGAGCCCGAATTCGGCGCAGGGCATGCGCTGGGGCATCAAGCGCGTCAGCAACGACACCCTGCGGCAGAGGTTCGTCGACGCTGCCGTGCAGCAGGCGGAGGTGCTCGGTGTTTCTTTCCCCGATCCCGACCTGCGCTGGAACGAGGAAACCCAGCACTGGGATTACGGCACTATCGACTGGTCCGAATTCTGGCGCGTGGTCGGCGGCGACGGTCCCTGCAACCGCGAACGCCTCGCGGCGCGGGTCAAGGCGTGGGAAGAGGGCGAGTGGGTGCGCGAGGCCGCGCTGGCGCATGCCAGGAAATCCGAATTGAAGGAGGCAGCATGACTACCAATACCGAATGGCCGCTGTGGGAAGTTTTCGTCCGCACCAAGGCCGGCCTCGACCACAAGCACTGCGGCAGCCTGCATGCCGCCGACCCGAAGATGGCGGTGCAGATGGCGCGCGATGTGTATACCCGGCGCCAGGAAGGCAGCAGCGTCTGGGTGGTGCGCTCCGACCAGATCGTCGCCAGCGACCCGGGCGACAAGGACATGCTCTTCGATCCCGCCGAAGACAAGGTGTATCGCCATCCCACGTTCTACAAGCTGCCGGATTCGGTAGACCACATGTGAGGTGCCGTCGATGATCTCATCCATCAAGATTCCGCCTGCCCCGGAACTGACCTACCTGCTGCGCCTCGCCGATACCTGCCTGATCCTCGGCCAGCGCCTGGGCGAGTGGTGCGGCCATGCGCCCATCCTCGAAGAGGACATCGCCCTGTCCAACATGGCGCTCGACCTGATCGGGCAGTCGCGGGCACTTCTAACGCTGGCTGGGCAGCGCAGCGGTCAGGGCTACGATCAAGACCAACTCGCTTTTCTGCGAGATGAAATCGACTATCGCAACCCGACCCTGGTCGAACTGCCGCGCGGCGACTTCGCCTTCACGGTGTTGCGCAACGTGATCCTGGCGACATGGCTCAAATTGATGTGGGAACGCCTGCGCGATTCCAGCGACGCCGAGCTCGCCGCCATCGCCGGCAAGGCGCTGAAGGAAGCGCGCTACCACCAGCAGCACGCTGCCGACTGGGCGGTGCGCCTGGGCGATGGTACCGAGGAGTCGCGTCGCCGCTGCGAGACGGCCCTTGGCACGCTGTGGCTGTACACGCCGGAGCTGTTCGAGGATGATGCCGTCGATGCTGCCGCCACGGCGGCGGGGCTGGGCCCGGCCTGGGCGCACCTGCATGAGCCCTGGGTTGCCGAGATGAGCGAAATCCTCGGCGAGGCCAAGCTGGCCATTCCGGCCGAGTCCACCTTCCGCAGCACCGGCAAGCGCGGCTTGCACAGCGAGCACATGGGCTACCTGCTGGCCGAGATGCAGCACCTGCAACGCGCCTACCCCGGTGGCGCCTGGTGACCACGGTTGCCGCTTCCCGCATCGACAGTGCCTGGTCCGCGTTGAACGAGGTGCTTGATCCGGAAGTCCCGGCGCTGTCGGTGGTCGACCTGGGTCTGGTGCGCGAGGTCATCGAACATGACGACGGCCTGGAGATCGTGCTGACGCCGACTTACAGCGGCTGCCCTGCCACCGAAGTCATAAGCAGCAGCGTGATCGATGCCATCGTTGCCGCCGGCCTCGGTCCGGCGCGCGTGACGATGCGCCGCGCTCCCGCCTGGAGCAGCGACTGGATCAGCGCCGAAGGCAAACGCAAGTTGCTCGAGTACGGCATTGCGCCGCCCGGTCCGGTGATCGCCGACGGCACCGTGCCGATCCGCATCGTCGGCCGTCGCCAGGCTGCCGTGCCCTGTCCACGCTGCGCCAGTGCGCACACCGAACGCCTGTCGGCCTTCGGCTCTACCGCCTGCAAATCGCTGCACCGTTGCCTTGATTGCCGCGAACCCTTTGAACACTTCAAGCCGATATGAGCACTCTCTTTCATGAGCTGCGCGTGCGCAGCATCGAACCCGACACCGCCGAGGCCTCCATCGTCAGCTTCGACGTGCCGCCTGAACTGCGCGCCGTGTTCGGCTTCACCCAGGGCCAGTACCTGACGCTGCGCGCCCAGATCGACGGCCAGGACCTGCGCCGCTCGTATTCCATCTGCGCCGGCGTCGATGACGGCGAACTGCGCGTCGGCGTGCGCCGCGTCAAGGGCGGCGCCTTCTCCAACTGGATCAACGAACGCGTGCGCCCTGGCGACGCGATCAGAGTCATGGCGCCGCAGGGACGCTTCTTCGTTCCCATCGAGCCCGAGGCGCGCCGCCACCACGTCGGCATCGCCGGCGGCAGCGGCATCACGCCCATCCTCTCGATCATGAAGACGGTGCTGGCGCGCGAGCCGCTGAGCAATTTCACGCTGATCTACGGCAACCGCATGCTGCGCTCGACCATGTTCAAGGAAGAACTGGAAGACCTGAAGAACCGCTACATGACGCGACTGTCCCTGCAGCACGTGTTCTCCGACGAGCCGACCGATTCGCCGCTCAACATGGGCATCATGAACCGCGACAAGATCGGCGAGTTCCTTGCCACCGTGGTGCCAGCGCCGACTGTTGACCATGTTTACGTCTGCGGCCCCTTCCAGATGAACGACGAAGCCGAGGCCGCGCTGCTGGCGGCAGGCGTGCCGGAAGCGGCGATCCACATCGAACGCTTCGGCGTGGCCTTGCCTGCCGGCGTGCCGGTGGGTGCCGTGGTGCATGAAGCACAGCCGGGCGACGCCGAACAGGCCAAGGTGGTCATCATCCGCGACGGCATGCAGCGCGAAATCGACTTTCGCAAGGACCAGCCGAGCATCCTTGACGCGGCATCCGCCGCCGGAATGGAAGTGCCCTTCTCCTGCACCTCGGGCGTGTGCGGCACCTGCCGCTGCAAGGTCATGGAAGGCGAAGTGCGCATGGAGCGCAACTTCGCGCTGGACAAGGCCGAGGTCGCCAACGGCTTCGTGCTGGCCTGCCAGGCCCACCCCCTGACCGAACGCGTGGTGCTGTCCTTCGACGAACGTTGATGTCGTTCGGGGCAGGCGTCAGCCTGCCTGTCAGGGTGGTCGCTTACAATTGCGCATGAATCCCACCCCCGCAGTCACCGCTGACCTGTCTTTCGGCTCCCTGCCGCTGGCACCGGCAACACTCGCCAACCTCGAACAACTCGGCTATCGGCAGATGACGCCGATCCAGGCCGCCAGCCTGCCGCCGGCGCTGGCCGGCAAGGACCTGATCGCGCAGGCCAAGACCGGCAGTGGCAAGACGGCGGCGTTTGCACTGGCCCTGCTGACCAAACTCAATCCGCGCCGCTTCGCGGTGCAGGCGCTGGTGCTGTGCCCGACGCGCGAACTGGCCGATCAGGTGAGCCAGGAAATCCGCCGCCTGGCGCGCGGCGCCGACAACATCAAGGTGCTGACCTTGTGCGGCGGCAGCCAGATGCGGCCACAAATTTCCAGTTTGGAGCATGGTGCCCACGTTGTGGTTGGCACGCCGGGGCGCATCATGGACCACCTGCAACGCGAGAGCCTGGACCTCTCCGCGCTCGATACCCTGGTGCTGGACGAGGCGGACCGCATGCTGGACATGGGCTTCTACGATGACATCGCTTTTGTCGCCAAAGCCTGTCCGAAGGAACGCCAGACCCTGTTGTTTTCCGCGACCTATCCGGAAGGCATCGCCAGCCTGAGTCGCGCCTTCCTGCGCGATCCGTTGCAGATCACGCTGACCGAACAGCACGAGGCCGGCAAGATCCGCCAGCGCTTCTACGAAGTCGTGCCCGAGCAGCGGCTCGCTGCGGTGGGCATGCTGCTGAGGCACTATCGGCCGGTCAGCACCCTGGCTTTCTGCAACACGCGCCAGCAATGCCGCGACCTGCTGCATATCCTGCGCGCCGAAGGCTTCGTCGCGCAGGCCCTGCATGGCGAGATGGAACAGCGCGAGCGCGACCAGGTGCTGATCCAGTTCGCCAATCGCAGTTGCTCGGTACTGGTGGCCACCGACGTCGCCGCGCGCGGCCTGGACATCGACCAGCTCGAAGCAGTGATCAACGTTGATGTCACGCCGGACAGCGAAGTGCATGTGCATCGCATCGGCCGCACCGGGCGCGTCGACCAGGAAGGCTGGGCTTTCAGCCTGGTCGCCGGCAACCAGATGGCGCGCGTCAGGAACATCGTCACGACCCTGGGCCAGGAAGTCGAATGGCATGCCCTGGGGGAATTGCAGGAGGCGTCGACCGCACGCCTGTTGCCGCCGATGGTGACCCTGCTGATCCTCGGGGGGCGCAAGGAAAAGATCCGGCCCGGCGACGTGCTGGGCGCGCTGACCGGGGAAGCCGGCTTTGCCAAAGAGCAGATCGGCAAGATCAAGGTCACCGAAACCGCGACCTATGTTGCGGTTGCGCGCAACATCGCGCAGGACGTGGTGCGTAAGCTCTCGGCCGGCACGGTCAAGGGCAAGAAGGTGAAAGTGCATTTGCTGTCGGACCGGGGCGGTTGAGCGCCGTGGCGCCAGCGCCGACTCTTGTGGATGAGGCTGACATGACAGCGGTACCGATCGCCAGCGACGCCGAGATCATCGCCGCAACCCGCAAGTGGCTGGAACGCGCGGTGATCGGGCTCAACCTGTGCCCCTTCGCCAAGAGCGTGCATGTCAAGGAACTGGTGCGCTACGTGGTCAGCCCGGCGCAGACCACCGATGCGTTGCTCGACGCTCTGGAAAGCGAACTGAAGTTTCTGGTCGACGTGGCGCCCGACGAGGTCGACATGACCCTGCTCATGACGCCGGCGGCCCTTACCGACTTCGATGACTTCACTGATTTCCTCGATCTGGTGGAGGTCGTGCTGCGTAGCCATGGCCTCATCGGCATCTTGCAGGTGGCGAGCTTCCATCCCGACTACGTGTTCGCCGACGCGGAAGCGGATGACATCGCCAATCACACCAATCGCGCGCCCTATCCGACCCTGCACCTGATCCGCGAAGCCAGCCTGGCCCGTGCCACGGCGGCGTTTCCCGACGCGTCCGAAATCTACCTGCGCAACATCGAAACCATGCGCGCACTGGGCCTGGAGGGCTGGCAGGCGCTGGATGTCGGTCCGGCGGCCGAGCCCAAGGCCTGATCCGCGCCATGGCCGGCGAAATAGCCCATTCCCTGCTGCGCGAGGACGAGGTCGAGATCAGCGCGATCCGCGCCCAGGGTGCCGGCGGGCAGAACGTCAACAAGGTTTCCAACGCGGTGCATCTTCGCTTCGACATCCGCGCATCCTCCTTGCCCGACGAACTCAAGGCACGGTTGCTGGCGTTCAGGGACCAGCGCATCAGCGCCGAGGGCGTAGTGGTAATCAAGGCGCAGCAGTTCCGCAGCCTGGAACGCAACAGTTTTGCCGCCATGGAGCGGTTGCGCCAACTGATCGCCGACGCCGCCTTCATCCCGCTGGCGCGTCGGGCCACCAAGCCAACGCGCAATTCACAGAAGCGGCGGGTCGATACCAAGACGCTGCGCGGCAAGGTCAAGGCCTTGCGCGGTCGGGTTGGCGAAGGCTGACGCGGTTGGCGGGAAAGCGGCCGGTTTGGCTGGGGGGGTATACTGCCGGGGGGCTGGTTCCTGCCTGCCCGCAACCCCAACAGGAGTTATTGATGAGGATTTTTTCCGTCGTGGTTGCTGCCTTTGTCGGCAGCCTGAGTCTGGCGTCCTTCAACGCCGCCGCCGAGACTGTCGCCGCGCTCAACCAGAACAAGGCGGGCCTGGCCGGCAAGACCGTCAGCGCCCAGGGCAAGGTGGTCAAGGTCAACAACGGCATCATGGGCCGCAATTTCGTACACGTGCAGGACGGTTCGGGCGATGCCGCCAAGGGCACCAACAACCTGATCGTGACCAGCAAGCAGACCGCCAACGTCGGCGATCAGGTCGCGATCTCCGGCGTCGTGGTGGTGAATCGTGACTTCGGTGCCGGGTACTCGTATCCGCTGCTGATCGAAGAAGCCAGCATCACGCCGAAGAAGTAGGACGGGGCGCCCCGGCGGCGCTCAGTTCTCCTGCGCGAGCTCGCCCAGCTCGCGGATCAGATCGTCGAACTTGTGGCGCGCGTGGTCCCGTTGCGCCCTGGTTGTCAAGGCGTGCATCGCCACCGCGAGTTCGGCGGATGAGCGGCGCAGGGCGATCGCCTGAGTACGCCGCGTCGGTTCGACAGGGATGTCGAAACGCTCCGCGTAGTCCCGCAGCATGGCCACCACGGCATCGCGCGCGGGACGTTCGCGCTGCACTTTGCGGACGAGGTCCAGCCACTCGCGCTGTCGTCGCAAGCGTTCGTCGAACCAGAACTGGCTGCCGGTCGGCTGCGCATCGATCAGGCGGCGGATCGCCGCTTCCTGTTCCCCGCTGAAGTCGCCGAACCAGTACTCCGCGCGGTCCAGCAGGCGTTTCATGCGGGCCTTGCGCTGGCCGGCCTCACCGTCGGCAAGTCGTGCCTCCTTGGCATAGTCGGAATTCTTGTCGGCAAGGCGCGCCGCCATGCGGTCGATCTGGGCGGGAGTCAGCGTGGCCAGCAGGTCGGCAACGTCCGGGATCGCCTTGTCGGTCAGGGTGCGCACGCGGCGAATGATGCTTTCGCTCAGGCCCAGCGAATTCGCTGCCGTAGGCTGGCCGTCGACCAGGTCGCGGGCCTCGCGCAGCAGAATGGCGTAGTCCGGGAGTTGGCTTTGGCGGTGCCACAGGAGCAGGCGCGTCAGGCGCTCGCGCACCAGCGCGTCTTGCTCCGGCGTGAAATCCAGGTACTGGTCCATCCACCAGCGCGCCAGGCTGTCGGCGTTGCCGTAGCCAAGACGCATGGCGCTGCAGGCATTCAGCAGAATGGCGGCGGCAAGAAGGACAAGCAGACGACCGAAGGGGAGGCGCATCAGACTTACCGGAAATCGGTGGGGTCTGGCGAGTATCACCGCGCACGCCGGCCGGCGTCAATGGCGCGCCCCGGCATTGTTCAACCCCGATCGTCAGGGCAACACTCTTGCCGGACGCAAACCGAAGGCATAGCCAACAACGTCTGGGGGGAACTTGTTGGCGCGGCCGGCTCTTACATCCCAATAGAAACTGGCAATTCCGCGTTCCGCCGCAGGTCGGGGATCGTGGAACCATGAGCCGCCCCGTACAACAATGCGCGAACAGGTTTCGCCCGTGGTCCAGGCGCTGCCATCGCTCGGCGCGCCTTTGTAGTTGTCGTGCCAGCAATCCTCCATCCACTCCCAGACACTGCCACTCATGTCGTAGAGGCCGAAGGCATTGGCCTGTTTGCCGGCCACCGGATGCGTCTTGTTGCCGTGGCCGGCCCGGCGA
>CAJBYR010000331.1 GCA_903959855.1 uncultured beta proteobacterium | reverse complement strand
GCGCTTTGCGTTCCAGGCCGCGCGTCCGCCATGAAAAGCTCAGAAATCCGCCAGAAATTCCTCGACTACTTCGCCTCCAAGGGCCACCAGATCGTCGCCTCCAGTTCGCTGGTGCCGCACGAGGATCCGACCCTTCTGTTCACCAATGCGGGGATGAACCAGTTCAAGGACGTGTTCCTCGGTTTCGACAAGCGCAGCTACAACCGTGCCACCACTTCGCAGAAGTGCGTGCGTGCCGGCGGCAAGCACAATGACCTCGAGAACGTTGGTTACACCGCACGGCACCATACCTTCTTCGAGATGCTGGGCAATTTCAGCTTCGGCGACTACTTCAAGCGCGATGCGATCAAGTACGCCTGGGAGCTGCTGGTCGACGTCTACAAGCTGCCCAAGGAAAAGCTGTGGGTCACGGTCTATGCCGAAGATGACGAGGCCTACGACATCTGGACCCAGGAGATCGGCGTGCCCGCCGAGCGGGTGGTGCGCATCGGCGACAACAAAGGCGCGCGCTATGCCTCCGACAACTTCTGGATGATGGGTGACACGGGGCCGTGTGGTCCGTGTACCGAGATTTTTTACGACCACGGCGAACACATCTGGGGTGGCCCGCCGGGTAGCGAAGACCAGGATGGCGACCGCTATATCGAGATCTGGAACAACGTCTTCATGCAGTTCAACCGTGACGAGGCGGGAGTTATGCATCCGCTGCCCAAGCCTTCGGTCGATACCGGCATGGGTCTGGAGCGCGTTTCGGCCGTGCTGCAGGGCGTGCACGCCAACTATGAAATCGACCTGTTCCAGGCGCTGATCAAGGCCGCAGCGCGCGAGACATCCGAGGCCGACATGGACAGCCCCAGTCTCAAGGTGCTTGCCGACCATATCCGCGCCTGTTCCTTCCTGCTCGCCGACGGCGTGATCCCCGGCAACGAAGGCCGTGGCTACGTCCTGCGCCGCATCATCCGCCGCGCCATCCGTCACGGCTGGAAGCTGGGCGCGCGCGCCGCATTCTTCCATCGCATGGTGCCCGACCTGGTGGCCGAAATGGGTGCAGCCTACCCGGAACTGGTCAGCGGCAAGACGCGTGTCATGGATGTGCTGAAGCAGGAAGAGGACCGCTTTTTTGCCACCATCGAACACGGCATGGCGATCCTCGAGGCCGAACTGGCCTTGATGGAAAAGACCGGAACGACGGTATTCAACGGCGAGACGGCGTTCAAGCTGCACGATACCTATGGCTTCCCGCTCGACCTTACGGCCGATATTTGCCGCGAGCGCCAGATGAGCGTCGACAGCGCGGCATTCGATGCTGCCATGACGCGGCAAAAGGAACAGGCGCGCGCCGCCGGCAAGTTCAAGATGGCCGCCAACCTCGACTACGACGGGCCTGCCACACGCTTCCACGGCTACGAAGGCCTTGAGGCCAAGGGCAACATCCTCGCCCTGTATCGCGACGGCACGCCGGTCAATGAACTCGTCGAAGGCGAGATGGGTGTCGTGGTGCTCGACGACACGCCCTTCTATGCCGAATCCGGCGGCCAGGTCGGCGACATCGGCGAATTGCGCTCCAGCCACGGCATCTTTGCCGTGGAGGACACACAGAAGATCCAGGCCAGCGTCTTCGGCCATCACGGCGTGGTACGCACCGGCACCTTGAAAGTCGGCGGTGGGGTGACGGCGAAAGTCGACACCTTGGCGCGGGCGCGCACCGTGCGCCATCATTCGGCGACGCACCTGATGCACAAGGCCTTGCGCGAAGTGCTCGGCGGCCATGTCCAGCAGAAGGGTTCGCAGGTCGATCCGGACAAGACGCGTTTTGACTTCGCCCATACCCAACCGGTCACGGCTGAGGAAATCGTCCACATCGAGCGCATCGTCAATGACGAAATCATCGGCAACGCGGCAACGATGTCGCGCGTGATGCCGATCGAGGAAGCGCAGAAGACCGGTGCCATGATGTTGTTCGGCGAAAAGTACGGCGACGAAGTACGCGTGCTCGACATCGGCTCATCCTGCGAGTTATGTGGCGGCACCCACGTGACGCGCACCGGCGACATCGGCCTGTTCAAGGTGGTCATGGAATCCGGCGTCGCAGCCGGCGTACGCCGCATCGAAGCCGTCTGCGGTGATATCGCCGTGCTGCGCATCCAGCAGCAGCAGGCGCTGCTGGATGCCGTGGCCGCCGAAGTGAAGTCCCAACCTGCCGAGGCGGTAGCACGCGTGGCGCAGATCCAGGAGAACGCCCGGGCACTGGAAAAGGAACTCGCCAGGCTCAAGGCCAAGCTGGCCTCGGC
>CAJBYR010000330.1 GCA_903959855.1 uncultured beta proteobacterium | reverse complement strand
GATCGACGCGCTCGGCATGGGCAAGCTCTCGGTCGGGCCACCCTACTTCAATGCCGTGTTCGTGCCGGTGATGGTGCCGCTGCTGCTGCTGATGGCGGTTGGGCCCCTGGCGCACTGGAAGCACGCCGACCTCAAGGCCATCGCACGTCGCCTGCGAATCAGCATGGTGCTGGCGGTCATCGCCGGCATCGCCCTGCCACTGATGATGGGCGCATGGACGCCGCTCACGGCAATGAGCTGCCTGCTGGCGGTATGGATTGCCGCCAGCGGCGTGTTCCAGATCCTGGACCGGATCAAGGCAGGCAAGCCTGCCGCCGCCTTCTGGGGCATGCAGATCGCCCACCTCGGCATTGCGGTGTTCGTCATCGGCGTCGCCATGGTCGGCGGCTACCAGGAAGAGAAGGACGTGCGCATGGAGCCGGGCGACACGGTCAAGGTCGGCGGCTACGATTTCCGCCTGATCGGCGTCAAGATGGCGCCCGGACCCAATTACCGCGCCTCGGTGGGCACAGTCGAGCTGTCGAAGGACGGCAAGCTGTTGAAGACCATGCATCCGGAAAAGCGCCAGTACTTCTCGTCGCAGATGCCGATGACCGAAGCCGCGATCGACGCCGGGTTCACGCGCGACGTGTATGTCTCGCTCGGCGAACCGCTCGACAAGACCGGCGCCTGGAGCGTGCGGGTCTATTACAAGCCCTTCGTCGACTGGATCTGGGGCGGCTGCCTGCTGATGGCTCTCGGCGGCCTGGTTGCCATGCTCGATCGCCGCTACCGCCTGCGCGTGCGTGCGCCATCGGCCCTGCCCGGCGGAGTTCCGGCATGAAGCTCAGTAGCTTGCTGTTTTGTTGCGGCCTGCTGTTCGCCGGGATGGCCCCAGCGAAAGAGGCGGCGCCGATGGCCGCCGACCTCGAGGTCGAAAAGCGCATGGTCGCCATCAGCGAGGAACTTCGCTGCCTGGTCTGCCAGAACGAATCGCTGTCCGGGTCGCACGCCGAACTGGCGCAGGACCTGCGTCGCGAGATTCGCAGCATGATCGCCGCCGGCAAGACCGACAAGCAGATCCTCGACTTCATGGTCGACCGCTACGGCGATTTCGTGCGTTACCGGCCGCCGATCAAGCCCACCACCTGGCTGTTGTGGGGCGGGCCCTTTCTGTTGCTCGGCGGCGGCGTCGCCGCGCTGATCGTATTCCTGCGGCGCCGCGCCAAGGAGAGCGCAGCCCCCGTGCTTTCCGATGAGGAACGCCGCCGCGCCGAAGCCCTGCTGGACAAAACCAACTCATGACCTACTTCTATCTTGCGGCGGCGACGCTGGTCGTCGTCGCCTTGCTGCTGTTGTTGCGCCCGTGGTGGCGTTCCGGACGCCGTGTCGTCAGCGCCGACTTTCTGCCGGTGCTGAATACCGCCATCCATCGCGACCGCCTTGCCGAACTCGAGCGCGACCACGCCAATGGCACCCTGTCGGCCGCCGACCTTGCCGAGGCACGCGAGGAGTTGCAGCGCCAGTTGCTCGACGACACGGCCGCCGCCGAAGTCGTCACCACGGACAGCTCCAGCCGTCGCAGCGGTATCGTCCTTGCCGTGCTGCTGCCGCTGGCCGCGGTCGGCCTCTACGCGATGCTGGGCACGCCCGCGGCGGTCCTGCCCAGCGCCATGCAGGCGCAACGTGCCATGGCCGACATGGAGCAGCTCACCGCCAAGCTGGCGCAGAAGATGGAGCAGAACCCCGACAATCCCGAAGGCTGGGCCATGCTGGCGCGGTCCTACAAGTCGCTGGGCCGCTGGGACGATGCCGAGCGGGCTTACACCCGCATCGGGCCGGACCTGGAGAGGAACGCCGAGCTGCTGGCCGAAGTCGCTGAAATGCTGGTGCAGAAGAACAACGGTTTCGATGCGCGCGCGCGCGAACTGATACAGAAGGCGCTGCGCCTGGAACCCGACAACATGCTGGCCCTGTTCCTCGGCGGCGGCGAGGCTTTCGACGGCGGCCGCTATGCGGCGGCGGCCGATTACTGGGGTCGCCTGCTGCCACGGCTGGAGCCCGGCAGCGAAGATGCGCGCATGGTCGAGTCAAGCCTGGCGATGGCCCGGGAGCGCAGTGGCGGAAGTGGTCGTGTTGGTAGCGCTCGGCCGGCCCCGGGCCGGGGCGACGTTCTGCCCGGTACTGCCATTCCGCAGGACGAAGTGCATCGCGGCGTCGCGAAGCCGGGAACGGACGCGAGCCCGGCGAAACCGGCGGCGAACGCTGCCACCACCGCGCTCAGCGGTCGCGTCGAGCTTGCCGCCGCCCTCAAGGCCAAGGCAGGGCCGGACGACGTGGTATTCATCTTCGCCCGCGCCGTCGATGGCCCGCGCATGCCGCTTGCGGCGAAGCGCGCCCGGGTCGCCGACCTGCCGCTGGATTTTGTGCTCGACGACAGTCAGGCGGTGATGCCGGGGGCCAATCTTTCCTCGGCACAACAGGTGCGGGTTGAAGTGCGCGTTTCGAAATCGGGCACGGCAACGCCCGGCACGGGCGACCTGACCGGCAAGAGCGAGGCCGTAAAGCCGGGTGCCAAGGGCCTGCGCATCGTTATCGACCGCGTCGAACCCTGAGCCCCTGGGGATAAGGCAGGATGCAAAGCACAACCTGCATCTGGTCGACGCACCCGTGCTGGTAGAGAACCGCTACATCGGCAACATCAGACAATAGAAATCGCGTTTGCCGGGCACGGCGCCACGCAGGCGCCGCAGCCTGTGCACGTGTTGCTGTCTATCTCAGGTACCGGAGGTCCGCCGACGCGCGGGCTGAAGCGAATTGCTTCGACCGAGCACTGTTCGCCGCAGATCCGGCACTCGGTACCGCGATGGGACAGGCAATCCCGCCCCGCCTCTGCCCTGATTGCCCACGGCCACAATTGAAGCCCACTGTTCTGCAATGCGCCAGCCTTGCATGCCGTTGCGCAGTTGCCGCAAAAAGTGCATTGCCCAAGCTTGAAGTCGACTTCAGGATATCCCCTCAGGATGCTGATGATGCCAGTCGGGCATACCGGCGCACAGTCACCGCAGCGCGTGCAGGCGTGCTGAAACAGGGATTCCGCGAGAGCCCATGGCGGACGCTGGAGCGGAACGCCCGGGCTGATGCGACCCCGCAGGAAATCACGGCGACTGACCATCGGGAGATTCTAGCCCCGACCGCGGGACAAACCAGCCATCAGTATCATCGGTCGGCAAAGGAAAATGCCGCTTGCCAGCGTTCATCCGCCAGCAAGCGGCAATAAGGCGCTTACTTGAGCAAGGCCAGGGTCAGTAGGCGGAAAGCCCTTTTCGGTGAAGCTCGCGCAACCCGACGTTCATGCGCGCCGCGACCATCGATAGCAAGCGCAGTCCTTCCTGGGTGCCTGGATCGCTGACCAGTTTGATCAGGCCGCCAATGCCGCCACCGGTCGGCGGCATGGTTGCCAGTTCCCGGCTTGCCTCGGTAAATGCGTTTGACATGCAAATCAGAAATGCCTGGTTTTCCGGCCTGTCCATCTCGCGCAGCAGGTGGAGCAAGCCCTGATTGCGGGTCAGGCGATCAAGCATGTTGATGCCTTCGCTCATCGTGGAAGCGAGGCGATTAACCATATCGTCATTCATCGCGTCCTGCGCTGAGGTGACAAGTTGGGCGAACTCGACCAGGCGCTGCAGGTCGCTTTCATTGAAGTTCGACATGGGCGTTTCGTTCTGGGTGGTCATGGTTCGATCTCTTCAGAGTAGTCCGCGCACGCTGGTCCAGTACATCTGGTTGTAGGAAAGCTTGAACCAGTGCATGGGCTTGGACGGCGGTTTAAGGTCGGGCGGATTCAGGTAGTTGAACATCGCGTAGGTCGCCTTTTCATGACCCGCCTCGATGAAACAGTATACCTTTCCGTCATAGTCGCGCACCGGCGAGCCGATCTTGATGATCGAGGCGATGTTCTCGGCCACAACTTCGGCCTGGAAGTGTGCGGCGGAGCCGGTCTTGCTCACCGGCAGGTTGGTGGTGTCGCCGACCACGTAAACATTTTCGTGGCCATTCATGGTCAGTTTGTAGCGATCCGTCGGGATCCAGCCACCCTGCCCGAGGTTGTCACGTTCGATCACCTCCATGCCGCGGTGTTGCGGGATCACGATCAGCAGATCATATTCGACCTCGGTGCCTTCCTCGCTTTTCAAGATCTTGTTCTTGGCATCAACCTCGCGGATATTGAACAAGGTTTCGTACTCGATGCCCATCTTGTCGAACTCGGGCTTGGCCCACTTGGCAACGTTCTCGATGGTGTGGATGCGTCCAATCGGATAGTAGTACTTGAGGTTAACCTTGTCACGGATGCCACGGGCCTTGAAGAAATCATTCAAGGCAAACATCACTTCCACTGGCGCTATAGGGCACTTGTGCGGCACGCCCACCGCCACCGCAACCTTGCCGCCCTTGAATTCGCGCAGCTTCTGGTACATCTTCACTGCCGAAGCCTCGGTGTAGAAAAACTCCGCACCCTCGGTCAGTCCAGGGGTTTCGTCCGGCACCATGCGTGAGCCCGTGGCGATCACAATGATGTCGTACTCGTAAACTTTTCCGCTCTCCGTCTTTACCTGATTCTTGTCGAGCATGAACTGCTTGACCGGGTCGACATGAAAGTCGATATTCGGCTCAAGCAGGCTGGCCTGATCGCGGTAAAGCTGGTCCGGAGCCATCTGGCCAAACGCGACGTAAAGGAGGCCGGGCTGGTACATGTGGCGATCCGAAGCCGTGAGCATGGTGATGCGCACCTTGCCGGAGCGGGTTTCGGGCCCCAGGCGACGCGCCAGATTGTTGGCGATGATGGTGCCGGCGGTTCCGCCGCCGACGACTAGGATTCTCATTGCTTCCTCCTGTTCATTATCCCGGACACTTCCGATTGCACGTCCGGCTCGAGTTGTCTGCTTGCCGGTTATTTGGCTTTACGCACCTTGAGATGCCATATGCCATCGACTTGCTCGGTGCCGACCATTTCATGACCGACCTTCTTGACCCATTCGGGAATATCGTTGGCCGAACCGGTATCTGTGGATAAAAGTTCAACGACGTCGCCTACACTCGCGTGCTTCATGTAGGAAATCAGTTCCATCAGTGGTCCAGGGCAAAATGTATCGCGGGCATCAATCGTTTTGGTAACACTCATTTCAGCAAATCTCCTTTGATTTTCGGCTTTCTTGGCGCTGCGCTTCAGAACGTCATCAACTGCGCACCTTCGGCGTCGCTGAGGAATTTGGTAAGGCCGGTCGGCGGCCCAAACGAAGGATCAAGATCGTCAGGGGTGACCTTCAAAAGATCCAGGGCCATCGAACACGGCAACAGCTTCGCGTCGCCAAGTTCAGCCGCATGCTGAAACAGTTGGCGGAACGGCGGAACCCCCTTGCCCATGAGTTGGCCGAACTCGCCCTCATTCGGTGCCTCGTCGTTGTTGCCTTTGATGAAGTACTTGACCGCATTCATCGAGAAGAAGACAGACACCTCATCGCCTGTGGCCGCGGCGACTGACGCGATCATCGAGGCCATCTGAAGTTTTTCACGGGTGCCTGAAACACACACGATGTGCAGCTTTTTTGCCATTGAATCCTTGCCTCCAAAGGTGCCGCAAACCGCGTGCGGCGGGGACTGAGTATTTTCGCTTTGCTACGAATCCGACCACGTATTTCGAATCGAATCTGCCTGCCTCACTTGTGCCAGCTGTACTTCTTGATGAGAACCATGCATAGGCTATCAAGGACATATCCCACGGCGCCGATCACGAGGATCATGGCCATCAGGTGCTCATATTCCAGCGACTCCCGCGCATCTTCGATGGTGTAGCCAAAACCAGATGTCACGCCGAGAAATTCGGCCGGTACCAGGACGATCCATGCAACGCCGACCGCAAGGCGAATACCGGTAAC
Organism: uncultured beta proteobacterium; assembly: GCA_903959855.1. Lineage (GTDB taxonomy): Bacteria > Pseudomonadota > Gammaproteobacteria > Burkholderiales > Rhodocyclaceae > Sulfuritalea. Next base: position 17,420 of record CAJBYR010000330.1, on the reverse strand, counting down.
AACGTCAAAGGCGATCGCCGGAATGATAATTTCGGTGAGCATTTGCCATGGCGTGGCGCCGAGATTGCGTGCCACCTTGAACCACGCCGGGTCGACCTTGGACAATCCGGCCGCAGTCGAAAACATGATCGGCCAGACCGCTGCAATTGCAATCAGGAACACAATGGCCGAGTTCCACCCCGCAAACACGATCACCGCGATCGGCTCCCACGACATGGGGCTGATCATGCGCATCAATTGGAACGGCGAGTTCGACAATTCGCGGAAGCGCTTGTTGCGCCCCATGATGATGCCGATCGGTACTCCGATCGCGATGGCGAGCAGCAGCCCCATGCCGAGGCGGTAGCCGCTGCTCTGCAAAGCCTTCGGTATCAAGCCGTTCTCCCACATGTGCGGGATGGCCTTGAAGGCCGGTATCGGTCCGAAACTCGCAAAATGCGCCATCGCCGGATTCTTGGTCGCAAGGTAAACCGCCAGCCACCACAGTCCGATCAGGATCAACAGGCCGGCGAAGAAGTAGCCAATTCCCGATGCCGCGCCGCCCAAGGCGGCAGCAGCTCTGGATTGTGGCGCCGGATTGGCCATCGTGGCGACATTGGTGCTCATCTCACGCATCTCCGCGATGCCAGCTGAACTTCTTGATCAGCTGGGCGCAAACGGTATCCAGGGCATAACCAATGATGCCGATGGTGAGGACCATCGCTGTCAGGTGATCATAGGACAGCGTTTCCCGCGCATCCTTGATCGCATAGCCGAGTCCCGAGGTCACGCCGAGCAACTCGGCGGGCACCAGAACGACCCAGGCAACGCCGAGTGCGAGGCGAATGCCGGTAACGATGTCGAAGCTGATCGCGGGGAGGATGATCTGGGTAAGCATCTGGAGTGGCGTGGCGCCCAGATTGCGCGCAACCTTGAACCATGCCGGGTCGACCTTAGACAACCCTGCCGCGGTCTGGTAAATCACCGGCCACACGGAGGCAAAGGCAATCAGGAAGACGATCGAATCATCCCAGGCCTTGAAGACGAAGACGGCGATCGGCATCCATGACAAGGGACTTATCATGCGCAGCAACTGGAAGGGCGAATGTGTCAGTTTGCGGAACCACTCGACACGCCCCATGATGATGCCGACCGGAACGCCGATCAGGACCGCAATGATTAGCCCGGACCCAAGGCGGTAGCCGCTGGCATAGGCGGCAGCCTGCAGCTTGCCCAGGTTCCACAATTCGGGGAAGGCCTGCAAGGTGGGCATTAGCCCGAACCCCGCGAAATTCGCGGTCTTCGGGTTGGCGGCGATCATGGAGCCGCCGATGCTCCAAAGAATTGCCAGGACGACGAGTCCGAGCGTGAAATTCACGGCGCCGCGCGACGCCGCGAGGGCGAAGCGCGTGCCGGCATTGCCGGTCACACCGGCGGCCGAGGCCGCGCCGGATGTGGCCTCATTGCTCACAGGGAGATGACTTCCGTGCGAGTGAACGGATCGCCGGATTTCGGAACGCTATGGTCGTTCTTCCACTTCGGATTGGCGTCCAGTGCCTTCTTGATGAAGGTGTAATTGACCAGATCGTTGGCGACAAACTTTGGATCGAGCTTGTCGAGGAATGCGGCATCGCCGGTGATCATGGTCTTCTTCAAATCATTGACCACGAGTTCGGTAGCCGAACGGTAGGGCCAGGCCTGGAAGTTGATGCGATCCATGCCCCAGTCCTTGTTCTTGATCGCAGCGGCGTTCCCCGGATACGGGATGTCGTAGAGCATCATCGCGCGGGTCACCACTTCTTTCGGGAAGGGCAGGTAACCCTTGCCATCCTTCGAGAGCATCTCGGCCATCGCGGCGCGGTTCTCGACCAGATGGATCTGTGCGGCGACGATCGCGTTATGCACCGACTGCGCCCAGGCTGCGCGCGCCGGATCCATGGTGTCCTGTTCGTGCATCACCACCACGCAGCAGGGGTGGCCTTTCCAGACGTCACCGGTCATGCGCAGCATCTTCGCGCCGGCGCGGACTTCGCCCAGCGCATTGAAGGGCTCGGCCACGCAGTAGCCATCAATCGATTTGGCAGCCAGGGCCGGCGGCATGTCGGGCGGGTTCAAGACGATGAAGTTGCACTCGTTCGGCGCCAGCTTGGCGTCCTGCGGCTTGATCACCGGCGTGATGCCGGCGTCGCGCATGATCTTCTGCGAAATGATGTTGTGTATCGAATACCAGAACGGCACGGCGAACTGCTTGCCGCCGAAATCCTTGGGCGTATTGATGCCGCTGTCCTTGCCGACGACGATTCCGGAGCCGTTCGTATGGTTCCAGGCCGTAATCTTGATCGGGAACTTGTTGCCGTATCGCATCCAGATCGGCACCGGGATCAACAGGTGGGCCAGATTGAAACGATGCGAGGAGAAGGCCTCGACCAATGGCGACCAGCCACGAAGCAGCGTCGGGGGGGCAGACTCCAGACCTTCCTTCTTGAAGAAGCCCATCTCGTGTGCCACCAGCAAGGCCGCGGCGTCGGTGATCGGGAGGAAGCCGATGCGAACAGTGGGGTCCCACTTCTTTTCCTGGGCGAAGGTCGCCCGCGTCGGCATCAGGCCGGCGAGCGCACCGAGGCTGCCCCACTTGAGGAGCTCACGGCGATTCACGCCGGTACCGAGCACGCTGCTGAACAATGGATCGTAGTCGATCACCAGCTTGGGATCGTTGATGCCATCGCCATGCTTCTTGTAGTCCTTGTGCGTCTCATCGGACGGATGGTGCTTGCCAGCAAGCGAATCGCAAAGTATGCACATGCTCGGTCTCCTCTGGGTAATGGTGTCCTGCCCTACGTGGGGTCAGGCGTGCTGTGTAACACTTTCGGTTTCGGTATCGACTTCGGCTTCGGTGCCGCCTTTCGCACCGCCGGCAACTTGTGCCGCGGTATGGAAGGCTTCCATAAGCCGCGAGCGCATGGCCTGCACGGCTGGATCCTGGCGCTGTCGAGGGTCGGGCAGGCCAACCTCGATCTCGTCCATGATCTTGCCCGGCGCGCCCGCCATGATCACGGCGCGATCGGCCATCAGCACCGCCTCGTCGATGTCGTGGGTGACGATGATCAGGTTGAAGCCGAGTTTCTTGGCGATCGACCGCACGTCGCGCTGCAGCGAGGCGCGGGTGAAGGCGTCGAGGGCGGAAAACGGCTCGTCAAGCAAAAGCAGTTCCGGCTCCATCACCAGGGAACGGGCCAGAGCAACGCGTTGCTGCTGGCCCCCTGAAAGGTCCTGCACGCTGACATCAGCGTAGTCCTGTAATTCGACAAGACGAAGGGCCTCATCCACCCGCTCGCTTTTTTCCTTTTCCGGCCAGCCGGCAAACTTGAGCCCGACGCCGACATTCTGCGATACCTTCATCCATGGATACAGGTGTGGCGCCTGAAACATCATCACCCAACGCGAGGATGGTCCATCGACCTTTTTGCCGTCGAATTCGATCGTTCCCTCGGTAGGCCGGTTAAGTCCGGCAACGATGTGCAACAGGGTGGATTTTCCGCAGCCCGAGCGACCAATGATCGCCAGAGCCTCACCGCGCCGGGCTTGAAGCTTCAAGTTGCTGAAGGTCGGATTGCCGCGCGAACTGTAGCGGTAGCCCAACCCCTGGATGTTGATTTCGACTCCTCTGATTGACACCGATCATTTCTCCGTAACGGGTCTCGGCTTGCCTACCGACCAATTTGTCAGCACGCTTCGGACGGGATCGCTGTCCCGACCGATTTCTCCTCGCCGAGGGATGTCGCTCTTTTTATGTGGTGGATGTGGCAACGGACTCATGGCAACAACCGGAACCTTTGCCACATCCACAGGGGCCAAACGGGATAGGTCCTCAATCAAGTGGCGTTTAGCCGCTCGTGCACTTCCTTCATCCTCTTCTTCAAAACCTCCGGATCAACCAGACCGCGCTTGATCAGCGAGTGCGTCAACGCCAGCAACTGGCGTTCCGGGAAAGGGACGTCCTGATACAGCGTGGCCGACAGTTCATCCTCCTCCCAGCGACGTTCGAGCAGCGGCAGAGGTGCATCCATTGCGTCACGCTCTACATCGCCCGCCAGCCAGCGCTTCTCAGCCGCAGCCATTGATGAGCATGAGCCCGATGCAAGGACCTCGCACATTCCGTCAAGACTGGTTTTCCATGGGGGATCGGGATTGGTAACCCCATACTGCTCAGCAAGATCAACCCAGACCCGCCCGTGCTCCTTGATATCTTCCAGCAGCGGCACCGGCGTCCAGTTCGCTGCGCACTCCGCCATTTCGGCGGGCGCGTGCATTTTTTCGGGTACGGCCATGATGTTAGGGCTCCTCGTTTCAGTGCTGCGCCGGCTTCGCCGCACGATGCACAGGCAGTTCGAGGTTCGACGTCACGCCGGGCTTGGGCAGAGCAACGCCAATCAGGCAATCGCGCGTGACGATCTCGGTCAGCTGGTCCTCGGTCCAACCTTCGGTGCCGGCCGGACGGACAGGCATGACGATGAAGCGACACTTCTGGTTGGAGTCCTCGACGCGAACGTCAACCTCTGCCGGCAGGGTCAGGCCAAACTCAGCCAGAACCTGACGCGGCCAGCGAACGATGCGACGTCGATAATTCGGCGTCCGATACCACTCCGGCTGGAAACCCAGAATGGGACGCGGGTAGCAAGAACAAAGCGTGCATACGACAACGTGATGCACGGTAGGCGTATCTTCCAGCACGCGCAAATCGGTGTAGTCGCTCGGCGTGCCGAATCCCGTCGGATTGAGATAATCAACCCCGACAGCCTTGCTGGCGGCGATGGCATCGGTCATGACCAGCTTCTTGTACTCAGGGTCAAGCCAGCACTTGGCAACCATGCGCGCCGCCGGCGTGGGACCGATGTGCTCGGCGAACTCGGTGAACTTGCGGTGATCCTCGGCGGAGAACAAGCCCTTTTCGATACAAATTTCGCGAACCGCGATTTCTAGGGCCTCGAAGTCGCTGATTTCATCCACCATCGGTGCCGGAGCGTTGTGATCGTGATCGTGTGACATAGTATTCCCTTCCTCTTTTCTGGTGCCGATCGGCCGGTTAGACCGCCTCGAGCCAACGCTCGGAGAACTCGGTCTGCAAGGTGTCGTTGGCGAACGCAGCCGGATACTCAGGCCAGAGATCCGTTTGCTTGAAACGCACGATGTAGAACCACTCGGACTTGTCAACGTGCCCCCAGGCCTCATCTTCCGGAGCCGGGCTCTCATGCGTGACAACTGCGACCTCACCAACCGCACCCCGGGTATACACCTGGCAGCGCGTGTAGAAGATGTCCGGCATGTCCTTGATGCGAACGCGTTCACCCACCTTGAACTTGGGCGGCCCGCCGGCCGTACCCTCGAAACACTGGGGGTCACCCTTGCCTGTGGCGATGCTGGCGTGATGGGTTCTATCGTGCTGGCTCATGGCGCTTTTTCACCTCGTCGATTTTGTTGATGAGTTCGGTAAGGCTGATGTGATGTCCATCTACCAAAATCCGGGCTGCGGAAAGCAGCCAGCGACCGTAGTAGGGCAAGCCCAGGTACTGGGTCGTGCCGAGATCGACGTTCTGCATGCGCCGCCGCTCTTCGGCGCACCAGACTCCCCTCCACGCCAGGCACTCGGTGGTGACGTAGGCACGGTAGCCCCAGGCCTCGGACTCTTCTTCAGTCCACTCGACCGGCACGTCCACCTGCCCACCCACATCGTGGGGAGACCGTGTGTACGCGCGGAACATCTCGTGGGTGAGATCGGACGCATAGATCGCCTTGCCGGTCTGCTGCACCGGCGGTTCAATTTCGACCACCGCCTGCAGATGCCGCAGCACTTCCTCTCGGGTACTTGATGACATGGCTGGACTTCTCCTTTGATTGTGTTCTTGCGGAACCGCCGTCCTGCAACCAGCAGGGCGCGCGCTTGTTGCTGAAAACCAAGCCTGCTGGAACATTCCTTCGAATTCCGGATCCCCATCAACTCCTATGCGTAAAGTCGTATGATTATGCGTTGCTTTCGCTGCTACGACAGCACGCCACAAGTAGTTGATGATTAAATTTTGTTGGATTCAAGCAAGTTTGTCCAAGACTATTTTCCGATCCGCCACATAGGAATTGGTTATGCATTCGAAGCTGATGTTCCCCCGTTCGATCAGTTATTTGCTCTCGGTCGCCGAGAACCACAGCTTTACGCGGGCGGCGGAAGCGCTTCACGTAACCCAGCCAACACTTTCCCAGCAGATCAAGCTGCTGGAAGAGGCACTGGACGTGCAACTGCTCGATCGCTCGGGGCGAACCGTAAGGCTGACCGATGCTGGCGAGGTCTATGTCCGACATGCGCGTCGCGCGCTTGAAGAGCTTGACGCGGGGAAAAGGGCGGTCATCGAGCTGGAGGATCTCAGCCGCGGCTTTCTGCGTTTGGGCATGACGCCGATCACCGAGTACCTGATGACCTCGCTGCTCGATGAATTCAATGCCCGCCATCCCGGGATCATGATCAGCGCGATGGAAATGTCGCAGGACGAGATCGAAGCCGGGGTGGCCGACAGCACCCTGGACGCAGGAATTGCCTTTACCCATACCGAATCCACGGAAACCTGGTCGAACAAGATCGAACTGCATACCCTGTTCCTGGAACCGCTGAGTCTTGCCGTCGGCACCGGGCATCGACTTGCCGGACGCCAGAAGCCCATGGGTATCAGCGTCCTCCAGGATGAGCCGCTGATCCTGCTGAACCAGAATTTTGCACTGCGCCGGCATTTTGACCTGTATTGCCTGGAGCATGGCGTCCGCCCGCGCATCGCGGTCGAAACCAATTCACTCAGCATGATGGTGCAGTCCACCAGCATGGGCAGGCTCATCACTGTTCTGCCCACCACGATCGCTTGCACCCAACCGGGGCTCTATGGCGTTCCATTGCTTCCGGAATTGCCTCATCACACCATCGCACTCATCGGACCCAAGGACACGTACAAGAGTCCGGCATGCCGCGCCTTCGGCAGGCTCGCCGCGGAATGGAATTTCGGCCGTTCGCCGGTTTCGCTGGGCCACGAATCCGGGCCCGCCGCCGTATCGGGAGATCTAACTACTGACAAGAGCGCGCATGCGGCCGGTCGAAATCAGGGGTCACCGGAACTGACTACCGCTCGCTGAACGGTCACAGGTTGAGAACCCGATCAGACCAGGCTTCCCTGGACGGCGGCAATGACTTTTCCGCCGACCTGGATCTCGATACCGGCAGGGCTCTCGCCGACGCGTAGTTGCACCAGCGAAGGCCTCCGCACCTCGTCGCCCTGTTCGATCCGCCAGCTGCGCTTTTGTGCATCGAACACTTGGTGCTTCACCAGATAGGCCGCCAAAAAAGCAGCGCCGTTTCCGGTTGCGGGATCCTCGCGAACGCCATGTGCCTCGAAGAAGAACCGCGCCGACAAATCGTTTCCGGAATGGCGGGTTTCGCTACAGAACATGTACACGAGTTGAGGAAAGCCATCGGCAGCCAAACCCGCGTATGCCGCCAGGTCGAGTCGGCAGCGCCGCAGTGCCTCAAGACTGCGCAAGGGAACAATCATCGCTGAGGTGCCGGCCGCCATCTGCTGAACAGGGAAACGGGTGTCGATATCGGCCGTCGAAACGCCCAGCGCGCTGGCCATCCTTGCCGGATCGACAGTTCCCCCCGATTTCACCGCAGGAGCCGTAAACCACAACACCTCGGCGCCGTCTGCCTCAGGCTCGAAAGTCACCGGTACCTGGCCGACTTCCAAGTTTAGCTTGATGACTCCGGGGTTGTCACGGGCGTAGGCCTTACGCACAACCCAGGCCGTACCGAGTATGGGATGTCCGGCAAAGGCAATTTCCCGGGCGGGGGTAAACAAACGGGTCCGGTAACCGCCATCCTTTTCCTGCTCGGAATACACAAACGTTGTCTCGGAATAGTTCGTTTCCGCCGCCAGCTTCTGCATTACCTCGTCATCAAAACCCTCGGCACCCAGGACCACGGCAAGCGGGTTCCCCGCATAGGCTTGTTCTGCGAAAACATCGACGATATAGAAGTTTGATGTCATGAATTTGCGCACTCGTTGCAGCCGGAATCCGCGGAGGCCAGAGATAGCCCCGGCACCGGCGCGACGATTTCAGACGCGTCGCGCAATGTAAGTGTAATAGGTGCAGGCGGCGAAAAACGTCCCGTCCTCGATTGCCTTGAGCTGAGCCGCGAGCCACGGTTCAACAACGTCGGCGGGAAACAATCCGGCCTTCACAATATACGGCGCATAGGTTTCGACAAAGGACTTGAAATAGCTGCCTTTGCCGATTTCGACCACCGCCTCGCCCCACGCTGCCTCCAGCTTCAAACCGAACCCGGGCATCATCCGCGGCAGATCGCGCATGATTCGCGGATTGTTGAAGCTGGCCTTGACCAAGGCGGCGTCGAGGCGCTGGCCTAGATCATGATCCGGCAGAGCGTAAGTCATCGAAGCATAGTCGCCGTCGAAGATGGCCAACTTTCCGCCGGGCCGCAGCACCCTGATCATTTCGCGCAGCACCGACAGCGGGTCAGTCACATGACTGATCAAGGTGTGCGCAAAGACAATATCGAAGGTGCCGTCGGGAAAATCGAGGCGATGCGCATCGCCGACGTCGAATGTCATTTTGGCCACAAAGGATTCGCCGGCAACAAACTTTCTCGCCGCCTCGATGAAATCCTGACTCTGATCCACTCCGACCGCCTCGCCGACAAAATCGTCCCGGCGCACCAGGGCACGAAGTGTGGCCCCGGTGCCACAGCCCACCTCAAGCACCTTGCCGCCGTTACCGGGGATCAGTTCGGCGGCATAGCGGTCGAACAAGCGGGTGAAGACCTTGTCCTTGGCACGACTTTCAAGTCGCGCGATCAGGCGCTCGATTGCCGACTTTTCCAATTCATTGACAAACCTGTGTGGGTCGCGCGCCGTCATGATGCTCCTTTCAGCAATCTGTACCTGAATGGATTGCCCGTCGTTCAAAACTCAAAAAAGCAAAACCGGGCGCCGCGCAAACGGCCCCGGTCTCGCTGTCTTGCCTCGGCGTTCTACCAGGCCTTGTACGGCAGGAACTTTCCATTGAGCGTTACAACGACGCGATCGCCCTTGGGGTCTTCCTGCTTCTTGATGTCCATCGTGAAATCGATGGCGCTCATGATGCCATCGCCGAACTTCTCGTTGATGATTTCCTTGATGGTCTCGCCGTAGACGCCAACGATTTCATACCAGCGGTAGATCAACGGGTCGGTGGGAATGGTCTGTGCCCACGTCTTGGTGGGGAAGCGCTGCAGGGCGGCGGAAACTTCCTTGCCCAGACCAAGCACCTTGGCAACCGCATCCGCGGGCTTCTTTTCGAGGTGATTCATGCCCAGGCAGGCCGAGCAGGTGTACTCCGGCGAGATGCCGGCAGCCTTGGCAATATCGTCCCATTTCAGACCCTTGGCAATTTTCGCCTCAAGAATGGCGTCCTTCATTTCTGCTTTTTTCATTGGCTGCATCCCATTATCGGTGGGTTGTCAAAACGTCGGGGGAGGGGGTGGGGCAATGGCGGAACCAAGGGTCCCCGGCACGGCGCCGGAGATCCCCCAAGCATCAAATTGCAGCGTGATACATGCGCGATTGAAACAGGCCGCTGCGCTCCATCGAGCGCATCGTCTTGGCGAACGCGAGAATGCCAAGATCGATTACCGGCTCGATCGCAATAACGCTGATGTAGGCGGCGCCAAAGGTGGCGACGCTGACCATGGTTTCGGCGTTGAAGCCGGCGCCATAGAATGCCCAGAATGCAACCCAGGCGATCACGCCCCCTTGATAGGCCGTCGAAAGCTTCAGCGCCTGCTTGTAGCTGACGTCGGTATATGCCGTATTTGCCGGGATGATTCGGTTGGCAAGCGTACTGATGGCAAGCAGTGGAACCAGAAGGCTGGTGACGTTCATGCCATATTGCGGCAGGTCGGCCGGGGCGAACAGAAGGCCCTGAGCAAGCAGGCCCAAGGCCAACCCGATGGCAGCCGGGCCCGCACCGAACATCAGGAACAGTGTGGAACCAAGGATGAAATGCACCTCGGAAACGCCGACCGGGTAGTGCGGCAGAATCTCGAAAAAGCTCAGCACGAGGACCGCGGCAATCAGCACGCGGGCAGTCATCTGGCCAAAGCCATCCTTCTTGGCCATGTCCAGGGCAAGCTTGGCCGAATAGCCGATTGCACCCGCGGCGGTGGCATAACCCAGGGCCAGTTTGGTTGCTCCGACAACAATGCCAGGTTCGATATGCATGCTTGTTTCTCCTCTTGATTGCGGTGCGACGTTACCGCCCGGTCAAAGGCGGCGACAAAAAACCAGCTTCTTTCAAAATCATATACTTATGCTATGTATTTGACTTTGCACCATGGGTCCGGTTCTACCGGGAAAACCTTGATGATTAAATTGTGTTGGATTGAAATACGTTTGTCCAAGACTTTTTTCCGATCCCTGACATAGGAATTAATTATGTGGGATGAAGCAGCGTGCCTCGTTCCGCGCCGGCCACCCCAAAATGGATGACATTCCGTGGCGCAAAGACTTCCGAGGATGCCCGGGGGCGCTTACAAACTGTTGCCATATCCACCTTGCGTCAACCGATCCGATGGACTTGACTGGAAGTGAGCCGGCGAATTCGCGGTTCCCAAAAACGGAAGGAAACATCATGAAAACTGCACGCTTTGTTTCGATAGCGATACTCAGCGCCGCTCTTGTCGCACCGGCGTTCGCACAGCCCGGGCCAGGAATGGGGGGTATGGGTCCCGGGAACGGCGGACGGATGGCATTCAGCCAGGGAAACACTCCAGGTTGGTCCCTGATGTCGCCGGAAGAACGCACGACTCACCGCGACAAGATGTGGGCGTTCAAGACCTTCGACGAATGCAAGGCCTACCAAGCAGAGCACCACAAGGCGATGGAAGGTAAGGCCAAAGATCTGGGCAAGACGCTGCCCTCGCCACGGGCAAACGCCTGTGATCGAATGAAGGCACAAGGCCAGTTCAAATAGGCAGCCCTGACAAGCCCCGCCGGGCGACGCTCGGTGGGGTTTCCCCTCGCTCCGCAAGGCCGCTAGAATGGGCGAAGTTATCACTTGCACTCGCCCCCAACCATGACTTCAAAGCTCTCCCCGGTTGACAAGGCCGGCGTTCTGGCCGAGGCCCTGCCCTACATCAAGCGCTTCCACGGCAAAACCATCGTCGTCAAGTACGGCGGCAACGCCATGACGGACGAGCACCTGAAGCAATGTTTCGCCCGCGACGTGGTGCTGCTGAAGCTCGTTGGCATGAATCCGGTAGTGGTGCATGGCGGTGGCCCGCAGATCGAGAATCTGCTTGCCCGCGTAGGCAAGAAGGGCGAGTTTGTACAGGGTATGCGTGTCACCGACGCCGAAACCATGGAAGTGGTCGAAATGGTACTGGGCGGCCAGGTGAACAAAGAGATCGTCAATCTCATCAACCAGCACGGGGGCAAGGCCGTCGGCCTGACCGGCAAGGACGGCAACTTCATCCGCGCCAAGAAGCTGCTGATGGAGAACAAGGACAATCCCGGCGACCTGATCGACATCGGGCAGGTGGGCGACATCGTCTCGATCGACCCGAGCCTGATTGCCCTGCTCGACACGGGCGACTTCATCCCGGTCATCGCGCCGATCGGCGTCGGCAGCGAGGGCGAAACCTACAACATCAATGCCGATGTCGTGGCCGGGAAGATCGCCGAAGTTCTCAAAGCGGAAAAACTGGTTCTATTGACGAATACGCCCGGCGTGCTTGACCAAAACGGCAACCTGCTGACCGGAATTACACCGAAGCACGTCGATGACATGGTGGCAGATGGCACCCTGTCCGGCGGCATGTTGCCGAAGATCAGTTCGGCACTGGACGCCGCGCGCAGCGGCGTGAGGAGCGTTCATATCATCGACGGCCGGGTCGAACACGCGCTGTTGCTGGAAATCCTCACCGACGAGGGCGTTGGCACCTTGATCAAGTCCAAATAAATGCGGAGGCCGCGATGAACGATGACCGTGCTGCGAAAGTCGGCGAAAAGAAACTGCTGATCCTGCAAACCATCGCCGAAATGCTCGAGCGCCCGGCGGCAGAGAAGGTCACGACCGCCTTGCTGGCCAAACAATTGCAGGTCTCCGAGGCGGCGCTCTACCGTCACTTCGCCAGCAAGGCGCAAATGTACGAAGGCATCATCGAATTCATCGAAAGCGGCGTGTTCTCGGTGATTTCTCAGATTGAGACGGCGGAGGAGTCGGGCTTGAAGCAGGTCGAGGCCATCGTCACCTCCTTGCTGCGCTTTGCGCAAAAGAACCGTGGTTTGACGCGCGTGCTGGTGGGGGACGCCCTGGTGCACGAGAACCCGCGCCTGCAGATGCGCATCAACCAGTTGCTCGACCGCATCGATGCCACTCTCAAGCAATCGCTCAAGGTGGCTGCGGCGCAAGGAGCGCTGTCAGCGGAGCATGACTTCGGTGCCCATGCCAACCTGCTGGTCTGCTATGCGCTGGGACGGTGGCAACGCTTCGTCAAGAGTGGCTTCAAGGACGATCCGCTGGCGGGATGGCCGGCACAATGGCCTATCCTGGCACGCTGAACCGATCCCGAAGCACCGTACCGCCAGCGACTACCCTCAGGCCTTCAGAAGCTTCGCCGCGTCCAAGGCAAAGTAAGTCAGGATGCCGTCACAGCCGGCACGCTTGAAGCACAGCAAGGCCTCCATCATCACTGCGTCGTGCGCCAGCCAACCGTTCTGCGCCGCCGCCTTCAGCATCGCATATTCCCCGCTGACCTGGTAAGCGTAGGTCGGTACGCCGAACTCGTCCTTCACCCGGCGCACGATGTCGAGATAGGGCATGCCGGGCTTGACCATCACCATGTCGGCGCCTTCGTCGAGGTCCAGCGCGATCTCGCGCAGAGCCTCGTCTGAATTGCCGGGGTCCATCTGGTAGGTGTGCTTGTTGCCTTTGCCCAGGTTGCCCGCCGATCCCACGGCGTCACGGAAGGGGCCGTAAAACGAAGAGGCATACTTCGCCGAATAGGCGAGGATGCGCGTGTAGATCAGATTTTCGGCATCCAGCGTAGCGCGAATGCGGCCGACACGGCCATCCATCATGTCCGACGGGGCCACCACATCGGCGCCGGCGCGGGCATGGCAAAGGGCCTGCTTCGCAAGGGCTTCGAGGGTCTCGTCATTCATCACGTAGCCGCGTGGATCATCGGCGTCGATCAACCCGTCCTGGCCGTGACTGGTATAAGGGTCAAGGGCAACGTCGGTGATCACGCCAAGCTCGGGGAACTCCTTCTTCAAGCGGGCAACCACGGTCGGCACAAGGCCGTCCGGGTTCCATGCTTCCTCGGCACCCGGCGTCTTCTTGTCACCATCGACTACCGGAAACAAGGCCAACGCGGGTACGCCAAGCGCCAGGGCCTGTTCAGCAACCGGCAGCAGGCGATCAAGACTCATGCGCTCAACGCCAGGCATGGAAGCGACAGCTTCCGTGCGGCCCGTGCCCTCCAGAACGAAAACCGGATAAATCAAGTCGTCCGCCGTGAGGGTGTGCTCGCGCATCAGGCGCCGCGAAAAAACATCGCGACGCATCCGACGCATCCGGGTCCCCGGAAATAGGCCTTTTGTAATCATTGGTTTAACCCTGTAGATTTTTGCTGAAAATACTTGAACTTTAACTCGAACAAATTATCATAGTCATCAGGTGGCCGCGAACGATTCTCGTTTGCACCGCCTCCCGCTTCACCTCCCTGAGCGGGTGCCTTGAATTTTTCAAGGTGTTTCGCCCTCGGCCTCCCCCTTTGGTCGAGGGCTTTTATTTTTGGCGACGTCGAAAACCACAGTCCCTCCGACAAAATTATAGGGCTGGCACCGGAACTGTCCCATCCTGCAACCAAGCGCCAATCGCAATTTCCGCCTCGTCAATACCGGTCTTTTTCAGGCTGGAAAACATCTGCAGGCTGATCTGGTCTTTGAGGTCCGCAAGTGCGGCCCGGGTTTCACGCAAGGTCTTGGTTTGTTCCTGGCGAGTCAGTTTGTCCGACTTGGTCAACAGACAATGAATGGGGCGTCCCGTGGGGCCAAACCAGTGGATCATCTTCCAGTCGAGTTCAGTCAAAGGCCGACGCGCGTCCATGATCAATACGAGGCCGATCAGGTTGCGCCGCCGGCTAAGGTAGTGCTCGAGCAAACCCTGCCATTGCAGACGCACCGCAAGCGGAACCTGGGCAAAGCCATAGCCTGGAAGATCCACCAGGGCAGCGCCGTTTTTCATCCGGAACAGGTTGATCAGTTGCGTCCGGCCGGGCGTCTTGGAAACAAAAGCCAGCCGGGTGTGCCCGACCAGCGTATTGATTGCACTCGATTTCCCGGAATTCGACCGGCCGACGAACGCGATCTCCGGAGCATCGGAGATGGGAAGCCCATCGGGCTTGGCGACGGATATTTCAAATGCGGCATGACGGAAGACGGACATGGGTTTGATACCGGAAATGCGCCGCCATCACTGGCCAACGTAGAGAAATCGGTCGAGCTGGGATAGAATATCAGGTTTCCAAATTCCGAATCCCGGCATTCCGAGGAGTTTTCCCCATGAAGCGTTCCCTGCTTGCCCTGCTTTGCACGCTGACCGCGTTTGGCGTTCAGGCTGCCGATGCGGCCAAAGCCACCCCGAAAGGCGATGCCGCCCGAGGCCAGCCCATTGCCTCCGCGGTTTGCGGTGCCTGCCATGGCCCCGATGGCAACAGCCAACTCGCCGTCAATCCGAAACTGGCCGGCCAGCATCCCGAATATCTGCTCAAGCAGATGAAGAATTTCAAGGCCGCCGACGGCAAACAGCCCGAGCGCGTCAATGCCATCATGAACGGCATGATCGCCGCCTTCGATGAAGGCCAGATGCTCGACATCGCGACCTACTTCGGATCGCAGACCCAGAAGGGCGAGACGGCGAAAAATCGCGAAACCATCGAACTCGGCCAAAAGCTGTATCGCGGAGGCGACCAGGCCAAAGGCCTGCCCGCCTGCGCCGCCTGCCATGGTCCGGCCGGTGCCGGCATCCCGGCCCAGTATCCGCGCATCGGCGGCCAGTTCGCCGAGTACACCGAAGCACAGCTGAAAGCCTTCCGTGACGGCGTCCGCGCCAATGATCCGAACAAGATGATGCGCATGGTCGCGCTCAAGCTGACCGATGTCGAGATCAAGGCGGTTGCCGACTACATCGCCGGATTGCGCTGAAGGCAGGACATACAGCAAGTTATCGTCGGCGCCGCTGCCGGCGCCGACAGCAAAACGGCCCGGGACGTCCCGGGCCGTTTTGTTTGGTCGATATCAAGGCAGGCTCCTAGCCGACGCGAGCCTCCATCAAGGCGGGGAATTCCTGTTTGACATAGGTCGCGTATTCGCGATCGCCAGCCAGCACGTGCTTGAGAAACCAGTTTTCGAAGAAACGCACCAGATCTTCAACCTTTGAGCTTTGTTTCAATGCTTCCTCAAGCTCGGCAATCTGCTTCATGATTTCCCCATGAGCTTCGACGTGCTGGAGGCGACCGGGGTAACGAAGGATCTCCAGCATCGACTCTTCAACGGCGAGATGAAACTTCATATAGTTACCAAGTTCATCAAGCTGAAAACGAAGGATATGCCAGGGGTCACGCTTGGCCACCGCGTTTTCGATCGCCAGCAAGCGCTCAAAAATCTTTTTGTGCTGAGCGTCGATCACCTCGATGCCGATCGCAAAACTGTTGTTCCACTTCATTGCCTGTCCTTCACGTACGCCCCCTGTACCCCTCCGCCATCATTCTATCGACTATCTACGGGCATCTGGAAAACGGCCTCGGTAACCCGGGAAATACCTGCAAAATCAGGGTAAACCCTGACATCCGAGAGTCCCGCGTCGTCCAGTATCCGGCGCACCGCCATGGCCTGATCGTAGCCATGTTCGATCAATAGCGCTCCACCAGGCAAAAGCTGTTGCAGCGCCCCGGCCGAAATGATCCGGATCGCGTCGAGCCCGTCGGCACCGCTTGCCAATGCCTGCAAAGGTTCATGCCGCAGATCGCCATTGGCGAGGTGGGAATCCTCATCGGCAACGTAGGGCGGATTGCTGACAATCAGGTCGAAGCGTTCGCGCGCAAGCCCCGAGAACCAGTCACTCTGCACCAGCCTCACGTTTGCACCCAGATGCCGTGCGTTGCTCGCAGCCACCTGCAGGGCCGCGCTTGATGAATCCACCGCCGTGACCCGCGCCAGAGGAAGTTCCAGAGCCAGTGTGATGGCGATGCAACCGCTGCCCGTGCCCAGGTCGAGAATATTCGCCGTGCTGCCAGCGCCGACTCTTGCCGTTGCCAACTCGACGAGCAGTTCCGTCTCGGGCCGCGGAATCAGGACCGCCGGGCTCACGGCAAAGCGTCGGCCGAAGAACTCGCGGTACCCCAGAAGGTAGGCCACCGGTTCGCCGCCAGCCCGGCGCGCGACATACGACGCAAACGCCAGCAGCGCATCCTCATCGAGAGATAAGTCATCGTGGGTCAGCAGCCACGCGGGCGCTTGCTGAAGTACATGTCCCAGCAGCAAGCGCGCCTCGTTGGCCGGCAGCTTTGCGCGCGCCGCCGCCAGGGCCGCCGCGATTGTGGTCATTCGGCCAGCGCCGCCAGTTGCTCGGCCTGATGCTCTGACCGCAGCGCGCCGAGCAACTCGTCCAGGTCGCCGTCCATGATGGCGTCGATCTTGTAGAGCGTCAGGTTGATGCGGTGATCCGTGACCCGGCCCTGCGGAAAATTGTAGGTGCGGATGCGCTCGGAGCGGTCGCCCGATCCGATCAGGGTCTTGCGCGTGCTGGCGATCTGCTGCTGCTGCGCGCGTTGCTGGGCGTCATTGATGCGTGCCGCCAGCACCGACATGGCCTGCGCCTTGTTGCGGTGTTGCGAGCGATCGTCCTGGCATTCGACGACGATGCCGGTCGGGATGTGTGTAATGCGCACGGCCGAATCGGTCTTGTTGATGTGCTGGCCGCCGGCGCCGGAGGCGCGGAAGGTGTCGATGCGCAAATCGGCGGGATTGATGTCCACGTCACCCAGTTCATCGGCCTCGGGCATCACCGCAACGGTGCAGGCCGAGGTGTGGATCCGCCCCTGGGTTTCGGTCACCGGCACGCGCTGCACGCGGTGGCCGCCCGATTCGAACTTCAAGCGCGAATACGCGCCATTGCCTTCGACGCGGGCAATGATCTCGCGAAATCCGCCAAGGTCGGATTCGCTGCGCGAAACGATTTCCACCTTCCAGCGCTGGCGCTCGGCATAGCGGCTGTACATGCGGAACAGATCGGCAGCGAACAGGGCCGACTCGTCGCCGCCGGTACCGGCACGAATTTCGACGAAGAGGTTC
>CAJBYR010000329.1 GCA_903959855.1 uncultured beta proteobacterium | reverse complement strand
CCGAACTTTCCACCGTGTGCGCCGATCAACGGCAACACGCCCTGCGCGATCGAAATGATGAAAGCGAGGATGAGTGCGAAGTGTCCGATTTCGGGAGTCATGTTCTGTGCCTGGTTGGGTGGCGCGCCGGAAACCGGCGGGTCGGGTCAGTGGCGGCGGGATGCGCCGCCTTGCAGTCCGGCGATCCCGGCGCCCGGCGGGAACAAGGACGGTGCCGCGTCGTCTGCAATCATTTGTTGGCGGTTGCGCCCAGGGTCGTCTGCGCCTTTTTTGCCTGATCCAGGGCGTGCTGCGCTTCGGGAGGCATGTAGTTCTCGTCGTGCTTGGCCAGCACTTCGGAGGCGGCGAAGACGCCGTCGCCGCCCAGTCGGCCCTGGATCACCGCCCCCTTGCCTTCCTTGAACAGGTCGGGAAGGATGCCGGTGTAGGCGACCGGAATGTCCTTGGCGGTATCGGTCACGACGAAATGCACGGTCATGTCCTGGCGCTTGACCGACCCCTCCTTGACCATGCCGCCGATGCGAAATGCCTTGCCCTGCGGGGCCTTGCCGGCGGCGACTTCGGAGGGTGTCACGTAAAGGGCGATGTTGCTGTCCAGCGCGTTCAGCGTCAGCACCGCGGCAAGCGCCAGGGATGCCAGACCGCCCACGATCAGGGCGATGCGTTTCTGTCTCGGTTTCATGGATTTTTCTGTTGCAGGTCGAGTTCGTCGGCGAGGCGCTCGCGGGCCAGCAGCCTGCGAGCCTCGCTAAGACGCCGCCGGGCCAGGAAAGGTTCCGCAATCATGAGCAGCGCGCAAGCACCGAAGCTGCCCCAGACGTAAAGCGCGTAACCGCCCATGGCGAAAAAATCGCCGACGCTATTCCACTGCATGCTTCACCCATTCCGTGTGTCGTTCGCGTTCGAGGATGATGGCGCGCACCCGCATCAGGGCCATGGCAATCGAATACATCCAGAACGCAAGCGCCATCAGCATCATGCCCCAGAGCATGGTCTGCGCCATCGAGGGCGCCTTGTTGAGGTTGATGGTGGAGCCCTGGTGCAGGGTGTTCCACCATTTCACCGAGAAATAGATGATCGGAATGTTGACCACACCGACCAGTGCGAGGATCGCGCCGGCCTTGTCGGCTCGCCGCGGATCGTCGATGGCGGCCTGCAGGGCCATGAAGCCGAGGTAGAGGAAAAACAGGATCAGCTCCGAGGTCAGGCGCGCGTCCCACACCCACCATGCGCCCCACATCGGTTTGCCCCACAGCGCCCCGGTCAATAGCGAAAGGGCCGCCATCAGGGCCCCGGTGGGCGCCAGCGCCTGCGCCATCATGCCGGAGACCCGCGTGTTGAGGGCAAGGCCGAGGCCGGCCCAGAAGGCCATCACCAGGTAGATGAACATCGACATCCACGATGCCGGTACATGGACGAAGATGATGCGGTAGCCCTCGCCCTGCTGCGCATCGGTCGGCGCCACGAAGAACGAGATCCACAGTCCGGCGATGCCGAAGATCGCAGCGGCCGCCCAGAACCAGGGAATCATCCGCCCGGCCAGCGGATAGAAGCTCTGCGGGCTGGCGAACTTGAACCAATGAACGATCGACTGTCTCACTCCAACGCAATCCTCAATGCCGCCGTGGTCGCCCACGGCGCAAAAAATACGGCCAGCGCCAGCATTGCTGCCAGCAGGGACAGGTGTCCGCCCGCGCCGAGACCGGCAATATGGGCTTCCACCGCACCGGCGCCAAAAATCAGCGCCGGAATGTAAAGCGGCAATACCAGCAGCGCAAGCAGCACGCCACCGCCACGTACCCCCAGCGTCAACGCGGCGCCGATCGCACCGATCAGCGACAGCAGCGGCGTTCCCAACAGCAGGGCCAGGGTCAGGATGCCGAGGGCCGAGGCATCGAGATCAAACTGCAGTCCCAGAACCGGCGCCAGCAGGACCAGCGGCAAGCCGCACAGCAGCCAGTGGGCAAGTATTTTACCGGCAACCAGCAGCCCCAAGGATGAGGGCGACAAAGCCATCTGTTCCAGCGTGCCGTCGACGTGATCCGCCGCAAACAGCCGCGGCAATCCGAGCAGGGTTGCCAGCAGGGCCGCCACCCAAAGAATACCGGGCGCGATCTTCTTCAGCAGCACCGGCTCCGGCCCGATGCCGAGCGGAAACAGGCTGGTGACGATGACGAAAAAGAATACGGCGGTCAGTACCTCGCTCTTGCGGCGCAAGGCGAGCAGGATGTCGCGGCGGACCGTGGCAAGCAGCGCGTTCATAGCACCAGGGCCTTTCCGCCCGGTACAGGCAGCGGCTGGTGGCTGGTGAGCACGGCCATGCCGCCGGCTGCGAGATGTTCGGCGATGAGTTCGCCCAGCAACTGCACGGCGCCGACGTCAAGTGCATTGAAGGCTTCGTCGAGTACCCAAAGGACCGCTGGGCGGGTCAGCAGCCGCGCCAGCAGCACGCGCCGCTTTTGTCCGGCGGAGAGCACGCGTACCGGCAAGTCCTCGCGACCCCGCAAGCCTAGGCGGATCAGCGCGGCGAGCGCGGCACGTTCGTCGAGCGATATGCCGTCCAGGGCCGCCGCCAGCCGCAGGTTTTCCAGTGGCGTGAGGTCCTCCTTGACAGCGGCATGATGGCCGAGATAAACCAGATCGCGACGGAACTCAAGCGAGGGCGCCGGCTCGCCGCGCCAGTGGATTTCACCCGCATCCGCAGGCGAAAGGCCTACCAGAAGGCGCATCATGCTGGTCTTGCCGGCGCCGTTGGCACCCTGCACGTGCAGCCACTCACCGGTTTCCAGCGAGAAGCCGACGTCGGCAAACAAGCGGCGTTCACCGCGCGAACAGGCAAGACCGGAAACCTTGAGCATGGCGCAATTGTGCCCGAAACCAGGCGGCCGCGACTTGTGCCCGGTCAAGCCTGGCCGCGCGGCGGCAGCAGAACCGTGGCAATCGCGCCGACGACCAGCAGCAGCGCGGCAAAATCCTGCCAGTGGGGCGCTTCGCCCAGTACCAGCATGCCGCTGAAGACACCGACCACCGGCACGATCAGCGAACCGAGCGAGGACACGCTTGCCGGAACCATCTGTACCAGCTTGTTCCAGGCCCAATAACAGAATGTCAGGGCGATGAACACGTTGTACCAGTAGCCGAACCAGGGCCAGAAACCGACCGCGTGCCAGTCAACTGTTTCAAGCAGGTGGCCGGCGATTGCAATTGGAATGCCGCCGATCAGCGCCTGCCAGGCGGTCAGTGACGTGATGGGCATAGGCACCGGATCGCGCTTGTACCAGACCAGGCCGCACGCCCAGAAAATAGCCGCCACCAGCATCAGAATCACGCCTACTGGCGCACTGCCGAGCTTGTCGAACTCGGTGCCGATCAGCAAGGCCATGCCGCACATCCCCAGCCCCAGGCCGAGCAGGCGTCGTCGCGTCAGTGCCTCATCAAGCAGCCAGATCGACAGCAGGGCGCTCCACAGCGGCATGGTGTAGCCGAGGATTGCGGCCCGCCCCGACGGCAGCATGCTGACGCCATAGATGGCCAATACGTTCCAGCCGACGATGTTGCAGGAGGCAAGACCGACCAGTTGCGGCCAGCGGCCGGCGGGAACCTTGAGTGGCTGCCCCGAAAAATGGGCGATGGCAAACAGACCCAGCGACGCCAGGACAATGCAGTCGCCGCGGAATATCAGGCGCGGTATGTCGGTGATCACCAGCTTCATGATCGGCCAGTTGAAACCCCAGCCGAGCGAGAGCAACGCCAGCAGAATGAGGCCAGCGCGCGGCAGGCGGGAGGTGGGCATGCCACGAGTGTCGCATGGTGGGGCAGCCATTACAATCGTCTGATGACGCCGTCGCGACTCCTGCCCTTGATCGCCATCGCGACCCTGCTTTCCTTGCTGATGGCTGCGGCGTTGCTGATGGCTCGGCGAGGTGCTCCGGCTCTGGGCGCGCATATCGCCTTCGCCCTTGGCGTGATGCCGCTGATCCTTGCCGCCATGAGTTACTTCGTCCCTGTCCTGACGCGCGGACCGGGTGCGGCAATCACAGGCTGGCTGCCACCGCTGCTGGCGCTGGGCGGTGGCAGCCTCGCCGTTGCGGCATTCTCTATCCACTATTCCAACCTTGCGATCGGCCTTGCAGCCTTGCTGGCAATCTGTGCTGCGTCTGGGGTGGCGGCGTGGGCGCTGATTCGAGCGCGCCGGATGATCGGTCGTCGACATCCGGGCATGGATTGGTACCTCGCTGCTTTGGGCATGTTGCTGCTGGCGCTGTTCGCCGTCATGGTGATGCCTCTGTTTCCCGAGCAGCGGGCCCAGTTGCGCGTCTTTCACTTGCACGCCAACCTGCTTGGGTTTGTCGGCCTGACCGCCCTCGGTACCTTGCAAGTCTTGTTGCCGACGTGCATCGGAAAGGCTGATCCCGATGCGGCCTGCCGACTGCGTGGCGACATCAAGTGGGTGGCGGGTGCCTGTCTGATGATCTCGATCGGCGCCGCGTCGCTGCTGCCAAAAATGCTGGTCGGCGCTGCGCCGCTGATCGCAGTCGCTGGCGGCCTGATCTATCTGGCAATTGTTCTGCGCCTGCTTCATGCATGGTGGGTGCGATTCCGCGGCCATCTATTAACGCCCCATGGCGCTGCGCCATCGCTGCTTGCGGCAACGGTCGGGCTTTTCTGCCTGTTGATACTGGGCCTGCTGCACGGGTGGGGCTACTTGTCCGGGCGCGCTTCCATACTTGGTTTCGTTGTCGCTTTTCTGCTGCCGCTGGTGAGCGGTGCGGTGGCTCAGTTGCTGCCGGTATGGCTAAGGCCAGGCATGCAGGATGCGTGGCATGCGGACCTTCGCTATCGCCTGGGCCGTTGGGGCGGCGTGCGCGGCCTCGCCTTGCTGCTGGCGGGCTTGCTGCTGACCATTCTGTTTTGAGCCGGCGCGTCCTGGTGGCGACTCGCGATGAGTCGGGCCAATCCGCCGACTCCTGGGAATTTGGTGGGCTGTCACAGATTCGAACTGTGGACCTACGGATTAAGAGGCTAAGGCCGAACCTCTGCGGCACCAATGGCTTGGCGTGATTCAATTTCTACAATCGCCCAGGAAATCCAGCCCGCAATGCCGCGCCGTTGCAGGGGGCGATCCGATTTTGTAGAAGGTTTTGCCGGAAGCTCGCCAAGCGTGGAAGCGCTATCCACGGATCGACGGAGTGCCCCTTCAACGCAGGCGGAGTCCATCGGTGGGTGACGCGGGGCGGCATGGACACCCCGCCGGCTGCCGGCTATCATCCGATCTGGTTGATTGGGACGGGGAGCCATCATGCCTACCGCATCGCTCGCGCTATCCGCGCAACTGTCGCGCCGTGTCGAAAAGCT
>CAJBYR010000328.1 GCA_903959855.1 uncultured beta proteobacterium | reverse complement strand
GGTGACCGGCGTGGTGTTGATGCTGCTGGGGCTGGTGGCGAATCCGCGCTCGGGATTTGCGGGTATCGGCGGCCTGATTTCGCGTTACCTGATGTCGATCGGCCTGCCCGTCGAACAATGGTTGCAGGCACTGTCCAACCTTGCGCTGCGGGAGCAGGATCCGCAAGCCTTCCTTGAGCAGGCCTGTGTGGAAATCGCCCAGCGCCTGCCCTGGGTGAAGGGTGGCGAATGGATAGCCGGGCGGAATCGCGGCAGGTTTGGTTCCGGCGAAGGACGGCGCTGGGAGTTCAGTCATGGCGGCATGGTGCTGGTGCTCTACACGCTGCATGCGCCGTCGCCGACACTGATCTGGCACTACAACCTGCTGGCCCAGCTGCTGGCGCAGTTCCATGCCGACAAGCAACGCGCGCTGGCCTTGAAGCAACTGTCCTACATGCAGGCGATCCATGAAACCGGGGCGCGGCTCACCCACGACGTCAAGAACCTGCTGCAGTCGCTGAACATGCTTTGTTCGGCGGGCCTCGAGCCCGGTGCGGAAACCTCGGTCGAGTACCAGTCGCTGCTGCGCCGCCAGCTGCCGGCAATTACCGACCGCCTGGCTGAAACGCTGGGCAAGCTGAATGCGCCTCAGGGTATCGCTTCCGCGCGCCGCATCGGCGCTGCGGAGTGGTGGCGTGAGCTGGGCCAGCGCCTGGCGACGCTGGAATGGATCGACCTGGAGAGCGAGGGAACACTGGACGGGGAGATCCCCTTCGAGGTGTTCACCGGCGTGACCGACAATCTGGTCCGCAATGCGACGGAAAAGCACCTGCGCGAACCGGAGCTCAGGCTGTCGATACGGCTGTCACGGGTTGGCGGCGGGTTCGAGCTGATTGCATGGGACAACGGCTCCGCCATGGCGGATGCGCTGGCGGCGGGATTGTTTCTCGGCCCGGTATCCTCGGAGAGCGGTTACGGTATCGGCTTGTACCAGGCGGCCCGCCACGCCCAGGTGGCCGGGTACGGCCTTGAAGTTGCCGAGAACCGTGACGGGTGTGTCCGGTTTCGATTGGCGCTGGCGGCGCCCGCCCGGGCTCCGCTGCACAATCCGGATCAGGACAGGGCCGTCGACGGATCCTGATCCGTTTCCAATGAAGCTTCCGGGTCGGCGGTGCCCTTGCGGCCGATCAGGCGATACACCGTCATGTTGCCCTTGCCCTTGAGGTAGATGGTCTGCGGCTCGTGGAAGTCGAAGTTTCCGGCCAGGCGGTGATAGGTCATGGTGTCGCACTGGATCATTCCAGGTACGCCTTCGGAGGTGATGCGGCTGGCGATATTGACCGTGTCGCCCCAAAGATCGTAGATGAACTTCTTCTTGCCCAGCACGCCGGCGACGATGGGGCCGGTGCCGATGCCGATGCGGACTTCAAGGTGCGAGGCATTGATCGCGAAATCGCGTCGCAGCAGGTCGCGCATGGCGACCGCCATGTCGGCCACGGCCGCCGAGTAGTCGGTCAGATCTTCGCTGAGTCCGCCGGCCACCATGTAGGCGTCACCGATGGTCTTGATCTTCTCCAGGCCGAACTGTTCGGCGAGTTCGTCGAAGGCCGAGAAGATGCGGTTCAGCATCGCGAACACCTGCGAGGGCGACATGTTCGCCGCCACCTGGGTGAAATTCACGATGTCGGCGAACATGACGGTGACGTCGGCAAAACCGTCGGCGATGGTCTTGTCCGAGTTTCGCAACCGGTCCGCAATCGATCCGGGCAGGATGTTGAGCAGCAGCTTTTCCGAACGTTCCTGTTCGATCTTGATCTGCTGGTGGGCGACTTCCAGGCTCTTGTGCATCTTGCGGTTGATGCCGATCGAGAGCCGCAACAGCAGAAAGATGATGATCGAGAAGGCGATGAAATTGAGCGCGAAAAAGACGATGGTGGTGCGGGTAGGCACGATCGGCTTGGGCGCCAGAATCGGGTCGGCAAGGTACCAGTCGGCCATCCCGGATATTGCGGTGAGGATGACCCAGGCCGCAAACCAGCCCACGGATTGGCGCACACCGATGCACAGGATGGCGCCGATAGGGGCCAGCAGCGCCCAGAGCAGCACACCGCTGCTGGAAATGATGTCGCTGCTCCATTGCGCCACGAAGGGCAGAAACAGGAACAGGCCGAGCTGGCTTATGCGGAAATAATCGAAGTTGCGGGTGCGCAGATAAATCAGCATGTTGCCGGCGAGCAACAGCTGGAATACCAGGGGCATGGTGGCTGAAAACACTGGCCCGAGCGTCCAGTAGATCATTACCCAAAGTACGATGGCGACGCTGGCGAGGCCCGTGGTGAGCATCAGCAGCGACTTGTTGAGCCTGATCTCGTCGCTGTCGTTCGGCTCGATGCCGGCGTTGCGCAACCGCTCCATGAAGCTGGAGTTCGGGGGGGGGGATTCGGTGATACTCATCGGTTGGTTCAGCGCTGGGGCGCCAGCAGCCAATAAATTCGCATGAGCGGAGTGTCGCGGAATCGATGGCAATGGTCAAGAATCGCGATTGCGTTGTCTGCCGCGTTCGGCGACGGGTTGCGAAGACCCGCGGAGGACTTTGAGCGCCTTCCTTGCCCGGGCCGGCAAATTGGTGTTGAATGCCGCCCTTATGGCTGAAGCAAAAAAATACGAAGTCAAGGTAACGGTGACGACCCACTACGTGGCGGAACAGTCCGATCCCGCGATCAACCGGCATGTCTTCGCCTATACGGTCGAGATTCAGAACACCGGCACTGTCAGCGCACAACTGATTTCCCGCCACTGGCTGATTACCGACGCGGAGGGCCAGGTGCAGGAAGTGCGGGGGCTTGGCGTGGTCGGCCACCAGCCCTTGCTGGCGCCGGGCCAGAGTTTCGAATACACCAGCGGCTGCCAGTTGGCGACACCGGTCGGGACCATGAAAGGCAGTTATCAGATGACCGCCGAAGACGGTGTGCAGTTCGACGCGCCGATCGACGATTTTGTTCTGTCGATGCCACGCGTTTTGCACTGACGCTTGCCTTCGGGCATCCCCTGTTCCGCTGCACTGAATCGATTCGGCGGGCCGTCAGCGCCGACTCCCGGTGCGCCGGCGACGCGTTCGGCAATGTTGCTTGACCGTTGCCGATGGCTGCAGCTACAATATCTCGACTTATTTACTCAACTATTATCGGATTGAGCCATGGACATCAAGCAAAAGATTCACGAAACCGTGACCGGCAGCCCGGTCGTACTTTTCATGAAGGGCAACAAGCAGGCCCCTCAATGTGGCTTCTCCGCCCGCGCGGTGCAGATCCTGCAGGCATGTGGCGTCAATGAGTTTGTCACTGTCGATGTGCTCGCCGATGCCGACGTGCGCCAGGGAATCAAGGATTACGCCAATTGGCCGACCATTCCCCAGCTTTACGTCAATGGCGAGTTTGTCGGCGGCAGCGACATCATGATGGAGATGTACCAGGCCGGCGAACTGCAAAAGCAGCTCGAACCGCTCAAGACGGCCTAGCGCCTCATCTCGGCCAGCAAGCGTTCGATCATGCGTTGCGCCTGCCCGAGGTAGGCGCCGCCGAACAGGTTGTAGTGGTTGAGCACGTGGTACAGGTTGTAGAGCGGCTTGCGTCGTTCATAGTCGCTATCTAGCGGCCATGCCGCTCGATAGGCTGCAAAGAAACTCGTGGGAAAGCCGCCAAAGAGTTCCGCCATGGCGATGTCGGTCTCGCGATCGCCCCGGTAGCAGGCAGGATCAAATAGCGCCGGGGTGCCATCGGCAAGGGCGCCGGCATTCCCCGACCACAGGTCACCATGCAACAGGCTGGGCTGCGGGCGATACTCCAGAAATATCCCTCCCAGCCGCTCGATTATGCCGATGCCCTTGTTTACCAGCGCCTTGTCCATGCCGTTCGCGAGAGCGCGCTGAAGCTGCGGCCGCAGCCGTCGGTCACCAAAGAAATGCGCCCAACTCGGGTGGGCTGCATTGAGTTGCGGCGTGGCGCCGATAAAGTTGTCTCCGGGCCAGCCGTAGCTGTCGCCGGTGATGCGATGCATGCGCGCCAGGGCTTCGCCGAGTCGGGCGCCCGACTCCCGATCGAGTGGCACCAGGTCGAGTGCCTCGAGCACCAGAAATGCAGTCGAATCGCTTGCCCCCCCTACGACTATGGCTGGCGTGCGCACCGTGCCGGTAGCCGCCAGCGCCTGAAGTCCGGCGGCTTCGGCAATGAACATCGCATTGGTCTGCGGTTCGCCAGTCTTGACGAAGAATTCGCGCCGGCCATCGCCGATGCGCCAGGCCGCATGAATCGAGCCGCCACCGACGGCCTGCACCGAATCGGCGACAAATGGCTGCTGCGTTGCCGCGCCGATGGCGTCGGCGATGCCCGTCCAGTCGGGGCTCACAGCGATGCCAGGCGCTGGTTGGCGTCGGCCAGGCGGCCGGCAATGACGTCGAGGAAACCCTGGTAGAAGTGCATGCGGCAGGCATCGGAAGCGTGTTGCAGTGCCTGCGCCGAGATGGTTACGACCCGGGCGGCGGTTTGCGCCACCACGTCGGCGCCGCGCGCGTGTTCGCCGCGCCGGATGATCGCCATCTCGCCGAAGCATTCGCCGGATGCGAGAAGGCCAAGCGCATGGTTGCTCTTGGATACCACCAGTTCGCCATCGAGCAGGAAGGCGAAGAAATCGCCGCGTTCGCCATCACGCATGATCCTGGTGCCGGCGGAGACTTCGTCCCACCGCGAAAAGCGCACCACTTCCCAGAGATCCACATCGGAGAATTCGCCGAAGAAAGGCAGGCAGCGCAGCGACTCGAACTTCTCGCTGTCGGGGAAAGCCTGGCGTTGTGCGGAAAGCTGCTTGTTGCGGAAGGACTGCGCCAGGTCATGGGAGAACTCCTCCCAGCTCTGGTAGCGCGCCTCGGTTTCCTTTTGCATGGCGCGGGCGACGACGGAATCGAGACTTGCGGGCAGGTCGGTGCGGAAGGTCGAGGGCGGCGGCGGATCGGTGTTGCAGATCTGGTAGATCATGCCGTAATTGGAGGTCGACTGGAACGGCAGGCGACCGGTCAGCAGCTGGTACATCACCACCCCCAGCGAGTAGATGTCAGTCTGGTGGTTCAGCGGCATGTCGCGCACTTGCTGCGGCGACATATAGGCAGGTGAGCCGACGCCGGATACCTGGGTGCGGGTCTGCTCGCCGCCGCTCAGCATGGCGGCACCGAAGTCGGAAATCTTGATGTCGCCGACGACGTGGTCCGGACTGTCGGCGGGGTTCGCCAGCAGGATGTTGGCCGGCTTGATGTCGCGATGGGTGATGCCGGCACGGAAGGCATACTCGAGTGCCCGGGTGCATTTGAAGACCATTTCCACCAGACGGTCGACGGGCAGCAGCGTGCTGGGCGAACAGAAGGTTTCGAGCGTGCCACCCCTGACGTATTCCATGACGATGTAGCTCTGGTCCTCGGCGAGCACGGCATCGAAGATCTGCACGATGTGCGGATGGTTGAGCTTGCCGGCCAGCGAGGCCTCGGTCATCAGCAGGTTGCGGTAGAGCTTGCCGCGCTCCTTGTCGCGCAGCACTTCGGGAAAGATCGCCTTGACCGCGACCTCGCGTTCGGCGAACGAGTCGTAGCCCAGATAGACGATGGAGGTCGCGCCCTCGCCCAGCTTCGAGCGGATTTCGTACTTGCCGATACGCTCCGGCATCGACTTCACTTAGAGGCGCTTGCGAGCACGTTCGATGGCCGCGCGCACTTGCGACGGCGCCGTGCCGCCGGGATGGTTGCGCGCCGCCAGGGAGCCGGCGACCGTGAGCACACCGTATACGTCGTCGCCGATCAGGGGCGAGAATTCCCTGAGTTCCGCCAGCGTCAGATCCGGAAGGTCGCAGGCCTTGCTTTCGCACGCACGCACGGCGCGGGCAACGGCTTCGTGCGCGTCGCGAAACGGCAGCCCCTTCTTCACCAGGTAATCGGCGAGATCGGTGGCTGTCGCATAGCCCTGACGCAGCGCCGCGGCCATGGCTTCCGCCTTGACCCGTATGCCTGGCACCATGTCGGCAAAGATGCGCAGGGTATCGACCAGCGTATCGGCTGTGTCGAACAGAGGTTCCTTGTCCTCCTGGTTGTCCTTGTTGTAGGCAAGTGGCTGGCCCTTCATCAGGGTGAGCAGGCCCATCAGGTGGCCGAAGACGCGTCCGGTCTTGCCGCGAGCCAATTCGGGGACGTCGGGGTTCTTCTTCTGCGGCATGATCGACGAGCCGGTGCAGAATCGATCGGCGAGATCGATGAAGCCGATGCGCGGGCTCATCCAGAGGACGAGTTCCTCAGAGAGGCGCGAAACGTGTGTCATCACCAGTGAAGCCGCCGCGCAGAACTCTATGGCGAAGTCGCGATCGGAAACGGCATCCAGCGAGTTTTCGCAGATGCCGTCGAAGCCGAGTTCGCGGGCGACGAACTCGCGGTCGATCGGGAATGTGGTTCCGGCCAGCGCGGCGGCGCCCAGCGGCAGGCGGTTGAGCCGCGCACGGCAATCGGCGAAGCGCCCGCGGTCGCGGTCCAGCATTTCTACATAGGCCAGCAAGTGATGACCGAAGGTCACCGGTTGCGCCACCTGCAAATGGGTAAAGCCGGGCATCGGCGTATCCGAGTGGATCTCCGCCGTCGCCAGCAGGGCCTCCTGGAAGGCGCGCAACAAGCGGTCGATGTCGTCGATGGTGTCGCGCAGCCAGAGCCGGATATCCGTGGCAACCTGGTCGTTGCGCGAGCGGCCCGTGTGCAGCCGCTTGCCGGCATCGCCCACCAGTGCAGTCAGACGCTTTTCAATGTTCAGGTGGACGTCTTCGTCGTCAAGATTCCAGTTGAATTTACCGGCCTCGATCTCGGCGGCTATCGTTGCCATTCCGCTCTCGATTTCCGCCAGATCGGATTCGGCAATGATGCGCTGTCGCGCCAGCATGCGCGCGTGGGCGAGCGAGCCGCGGATGTCCTGGCGCCACATGCGCTGGTCGAAAAAAACCGAAGCCGTATAGCGTTTGACGAGGTCGGAAACCGGCTCGGAGAAGCGGCCCGACCAGGCGGAATGCGCGGCGGGGGAAGGGGATGATTGCGGGTCAGTCATTGGAATGTGGACTGCGCGCCGGGCGCGGAGAAAGTGGCATGTGGAAATCGTTGCGTAGACAAAATCACTGGAAAATCAAAAGGCAAGAGACATTGAGCGCGATCCGGCAGTATACGGGAAAACCCTCGGCATACCTCCTGCGAGGACTTGCCGGTCCCATGCGACCCGGGGGGCCGCGCAACATTCGCACGGCAGATTTTCACTTGGCCGCCCGCGTTGACGGCGCTTGATGCGCCGCCTAACATCGCGCCTTTGCTTCGCCGACAACGCACCCCGTGAATATTGCCAGTCTGTATGCCCCGATTGCCGCCGACATGAATGCCGTCGACGCGGTAGTTCGCACCCGCCTTCACTCGGAGGTTGTACTGGTGCGCCAGGTGGCGGAGTACATCATTTCTGCCGGCGGCAAACGCATGCGGCCTGCGCTGGTGCTGCTGTCGGCCGGAGCCTGCGGCTATTCCGGAACGCGCCACCACGATCTGGCGGCCGTCGTCGAGTTCATCCACACCGCGACACTGCTGCACGACGATGTGGTCGACGAGTCGTCGCTGCGCCGCGGGCGCGATACCGCGAACTCCGTATTCGGCAATCCGGCCAGCGTGTTGGTCGGCGATTTCCTCTACTCCCGCGCTTTCCAGATCATGGTTGGCGTGGGCAGCATGCGGGTGATGCAGGTGCTGGCCGATGCCACCAACATCATCGCCGAGGGCGAGGTGCTGCAGTTGATGAATTGCCGGAATGCCGACATTGGCGTCGACGCCTACCTGCAGGTAATCCGCTACAAGACGGCCAAGCTGTTCGAGGCGGCTGGGCGGCTGGGCGCAATTCTCGGTGATGCAGGTCCCGCAGTCGAAGACGCGCTGGCGTCCTACGGCACCCATATCGGTACCGCTTTCCAGTTGATCGACGATGTGCTCGATTACTCGGGGCAGGAAGCGGAAACCGGCAAGCATCTGGGCGACGATCTTGCCGAGGGCAAACCGACACTGCCGCTGATCCATGTGATCCAGCATGGCACGGCAGAGCAGGCGGCACTGGTGCGCTCGGCGATCGAGCAGGCCAGTGGCGACAGGTTCGCCGAAGTGCTCGCGGCGGTCCGTGGCAGTGGCGCGCTTGATGCCGCGCGCCGGCATGGCGAGGCCGAGGCTGGTGTGGCCAAGGCTGCACTGGCGGTGCTGCCGGATTCAAAGTTCCGCGAAACGCTGCTACAATTGGCTGACTTTGCCGTGCAACGGAGTTTTTGATTGCCGCAATGTTCGCAAGGATGACTCTTCGGGCCAAGTTCCCCGGCCCGTTCCCGCAACGTCAATCCTCGCCACCAACTTGCCATCGGGGCGTAGCTCAGCCTGGTAGAGTACTGCGTTCGGGACGCAGGAGTCGGAGGTTCGAATCCTCTCGCCCCGACCAGCTTTCCAACGGGAGCTGAGACATTGGCCAAGTTCCTGCTTTTTCTTGCGGTCATTGCGGTAATTTATTTTTTCGTCCGCGCCGCCAATCGCCGCAGCAAGCCGCCGGCCTCCGCGGCGAAGCCCGAGGCCATGGTGCGCTGTGCGCATTGTGGCGTGCATTTTCCAGGCGCCGAAGCGTTGTCCCTGGACGGCCGGGACTATTGCAGTGAGGAGCATCGTCGCCTCGGAGCCGGACCTTGAGCGTGTCTCCCGAAGCACCACGGCAGACGGATGCGATCGAGTCCTTCTGGCGGTCCCTCTGGTTCTTCTCGATCTACCGGCTGGCGATTGCGCTTCTTTTTCTCGCCGCCGCGCTGATATTCGGCGACACCATCAGCCTCGGCACCCAGGACGCCCGCCTGTTCGGCCGCACGGCGGCGATCTACGTGCTGGCGGCGATTGCCTTCCTCGTGAGCCTGCTGCTGCGGCCGCGGTATTTCAATCTGCAGCTGTCGATTCAGGTTGCGGTGGATATCCTTGCGCTGACCGTGATGATGTTTGCCAGCGGCGGCCAGAAAAGCGGCATTGCCGTATTGCTGCTGGTGGTGGTCGCCGGGGCCGGCCTGGTCGGGCAGGGGCGCATGACCCTGTTCTATGCCGCGCTGGCCTCGGTGGCGATGCTGCTCGAAGAAAGCTGGCGGGCGCTGACGCGAGAAGCCGATCCGGCCGATTTTGTACGAACCGGCATGATCTGCATTGCCTTCTTCGGCACGGCGATCATTGCCCGCCTGTTGGCCCGGCGGGTGGTTGCCAACGAAAACCTGGCGCGGGAACGCGGCCGGCAGCTGGACGATCAGTTGCGCATCAGTGAACGGATCATCCGTGACATGGATGACGGGGTTCTGGTGGTCGATGGCGAGGGCCGTGTTCGCCTGCAGAACCCTCGTGCCGGAGAACTGCTGGACGCCAAGGCCGCGATCGATGCCGGGCTGGGTGTGCTCTCGGAGGCGCTGTCCGAGCGTTTCCGCCATTGGCAGCAGCAGTCTGCCGAAGCGGTCGAGATGGTGCGCCAGTCTGGCCGTCCTCCCTTGCGGGTGCGCTACCTGCCGGCCGCCGAGGTGGGCGGACATTCGCTGATATATCTCGAAGACATGGAGCGGGTTCAGGCCCAGGCGCAGCAGATGAAGCTTGCGGCGTTGGGGCGCCTGACGGCCAACATGGCGCACGAGATCCGCAATCCGCTGGCGGCGATCAGCCATGCCGCCGAGTTGCTGGCCGAAGAAGATCGCGATCCCCTGCACCAGCGTCTTGGCCGGATCATCCATGACAACACCCAGCGTCTCAACCGGCTCGTCACGGAAGTCCTGGAGCTTGGACGTCGCGATCGCGCCCAGCCGGAAACCTTGCGCTGGTCCGTCTTTCTTGCCGGGTTTCTCGATGAACTCGCCTTGCATGATCCCTCCTCGGCGCGGCGGGTGTTCGTTGGCGCGGAAGACGTCGAGCTGCACTTCGATCGCGGGCACTTGTACCGCGTGCTGTGGAATCTGCTGGCCAACGCCTTGCGCCATGCCAGCGCCGCCGACGGCGCGGTTCGGCTCGAGGCGCGGGCGGCACCGACCGACGGCAAGGTCGAGTTGCGGGTCATCGACGACGGCCCCGGGGTGGACGATGTGTCGCGCGGGCAGGTGTTCGAGCCTTTCTTCACCACCCACGGTGCCGGCACCGGCCTGGGGTTGTATATTGCGCGCGAGCTCTGCGAGGCAAGCGGCGCGAGCCTGGAGTTGCTCGACGCGGGCCCCGGAGCCCATTTCCGCATTCGCGCCGAGGGGCGGATATGTCGTTGAAAGCCGAGAAGCGACCGCGTGGCCGTGGCGAGCCTCCGCGCGTACTGGTTGTGGATGACGAAGCCGACATCCGCGAACTGCTTGACCTTACGCTGGCAAGAATGGGCCTGCAGACGGCATGCGCCGGCTCGCTTGCCGAGGCGCGCGCGCTTCTCGCCAGCCAGCGGTTCCAGCTCTGCCTGACCGACATGCGCTTGCCGGACGGCCTCGGCCTGGAACTGGTGCGCCACATTGCCGATACTGTCCCCGACCTTCCGGTGGCGGTCATCACCGCGCACGGCAGTGCGGAGAATGCCGTTTCGGCACTCAAGGCGGGTGCCTTCGATTACATCGCCAAACCGGTTTCCCTTGATCAATTGCGTGGCATCGTCAAATCGGCGCTTGATCTTCCCGGCGCGGACCCGATTGCCGAGCGAAGTGTCGAGTCCGGCCTCCTGGGCGAGTCCCCTGCCATAGTCCAGGTTCGCGGATTGATCGAGCGCGTTTCGCGCAGCCAGGCGCCTGTGCATATCACCGGTGAATCGGGCAGTGGCAAGGAGCTTGCCGCCCGGTTGATACACAAGCTGGGTGCGCAGCGCGATCACGCGTTCGTGGCGGTGAACTGCGGCGCGATCCCCGAAACACTTATGGAGAGCGAGTTCTTCGGCTATCGAAAAGGCGCCTTTACCGGCGCCAGCGACGACCGGCACGGATTCTTCCAGGCCGCCGATGGCGGCACCCTGTTCCTCGACGAGGTTGCCGAGCTTCCGCTGTCGATGCAGGTGAAACTGTTGCGCGCCATCCAGGAAAAGCGCGTGCGCCAGGTTGGAGCGACGGCGGAGGAGGCCGTCGAGGTGAGGCTGATCTGTGCCACTCACCAGGATCTGAAGCTGTTGGTGGAGCAGGGCCGGTTTCGTCAGGATCTCTTTTACCGCCTGAACGTGATCGAACTCAGAATGCCTGCGCTGCGCGAATGCCGCGAGGACATACCCGGTCTGGCGCGACACATCCTGAACCGGCTGTCCATGTCGTCCGGACGCACCCCGCCTCCCCTCACGGCGGATGCGCTGGCCGCGCTCCAGGACTATTCCTTCCCGGGAAATGTCCGCGAACTGGAGAACGTGCTCGAACGGGCTTTGGCCCTGATGGCGGGTGACCGGATCGAAGCCCTGGACCTGAACCTCGTCCCGGCGCAGGCGGGAGGAAGTGCCGCAGTCGTCTCCGGATCCCTGCAGGACCTGCTTGACCAGGTGGAACGTCAGGCCATCCTCGATGCGTTGAAGCAGGCGGACGGCAACCGGACGGCGGCTGCCCGACTGTTGGGCGTGACTTTCCGGTCTCTGCGCTATCGCATGGCGCGGCTGAATCTGAACGAATGACCCGGGCGGAGGCGGCAGGCGACGCCCAGGGTTGGCTGCCGGTCGCCACCCGCGAGCCATCCCCGAACTTCGACGCGCGCCCGCAAGGCGCGACGATCGATCTCATCGTCATCCACGCCATTTCCCTGCCGCCGGATGAGTTCGACGGCCCGGGCATCATCGAACTGTTCACCAATCGCCTTGACCCCGCTGCACATCCCTATTACGCATCGATTTGCGCGCTGCGGGTCTCCGCGCACTTCCTGATCCGTCGCGACGGCGAGCTGATCCAGTTCGTGGGCTGCGAACATCGCGCCTGGCACGCCGGCGCATCCTCGTGGCGTGGACGCAGCGCCTGCAATGATTTTTCGCTGGGCATCGAGCTCGAAGGCTGCGATAGCGTGGCGTTCACCGACGCACAGTATCGGGCGCTCGCCATCCTGGTCGACCAGTTGCGCGCCCGATATCCCATCGTGGATATCGTCGGGCACAGCGACATTGCGCCGGGTCGCAAGACCGATCCCGGTCCGCATTTCGACTGGCTGCGTTTGCGCGATTCCCGGAGCTGAGTGTCGCGCGACTGCAACGTTCTTTTTTCTGCCTTCGAAAGAAAATGCTTGCAGTCAAAAACATCACCTACTACAATTAGTGCAAGATTGCACGTGACCTACTAGATATAGTAGGTTGTCTAACAAACGGACGGTTCTTGGCGCGTGATGCAAATTCCGCCGGCCGCCCGACAGA
Source organism: uncultured beta proteobacterium (assembly GCA_903959855.1). GTDB lineage: Bacteria > Pseudomonadota > Gammaproteobacteria > Burkholderiales > Rhodocyclaceae > Sulfuritalea. The sequence continues at coordinate 4,429 of CAJBYR010000328.1, read as the reverse complement.
AAAGACAAAGACAGGAGATCTGCATGCAGGAGGACTCGGGCAACCGCAAGATCGACCCAACCGGGCCGGCCCGTCGTTCAATCGCAGATCCGTCACCACGCTCGCTGCATTTCCTTCCCTCCAAATTTTCAGGCGCCTCGTACCGCGGTTGCATCCCGGGTCTGGCGCCGAGCTTTGCGCGCTCCGGCCCCGTTTGTTTCCTGCATCGTGGCGCGGGCCCTGCTGTAGCCTTGAGGCGCGAAGTTTGATGATGACATATGAGTGCGTTTGCGTTTGTCATGGCGTGATTCAAAACGAAGTGATGGACGGTTAAACGCAAGGAATTCGTCGCTTTCGATCGTATCGGAGCGTTGGATAATCCGTGCTAACCCAGACGGGTTGCAGTAAATGTAGTGGTGGTTCTTTCCTGTTAATTTGTTAAGGAGGTTCAACATGGCTGAAGAAGCTAAAGCCAAGAAGCCGGCCGCAAAGAAGGCTGCGGCTAAGCCCGCCGCTAAGAAAGCTGCGGCCCCGAAGAAACCTGCTGCCAAGAAGCCGGCAGCTAAGAAGGTTGCTGCCAAGAAGCCGGCGGCTAAGAAGCCAGCTGCCAAGAAGCCGGCAGTGAAGAAGGCTGCTGCTCCGAAGAAGGCTGCTGCAAAGAAGCCTGCTGCGAAGAAAGCTGCTGCACCGAAGAAGGCTGCTGCCAAGCCTGCTGCGAAGAAGGCCGCTGCTCCGAAGAAGGCTGCTGCCAAGCCTGCTGCGAAGAAAGCTGCTGCTCCGAAGAAGGCTGCTGCGAAGCCTGCTGCGAAGAAGGCGGCTGCGAAGCCTGCTGCGAAGAAGCCCGCTGCCAAGCCTGCTGCGAAGAAGCCTGCTGCCAAGCCTGCTGCGAAGAAGCCCGCTGCCAAGCCTGCTGCCAAGCCTGCTGCAAAGAAAGCTGCACCGAAGAAGGCCGCTGCCAAGCCCGCTGCTGCCGCTGCTCCTTCGACCGCTGCCGCTCCTGGCATCAAGTCCTCGCTGAATCCGGCTGCTGCCTGGCCGTTCCCCACCGGTTCCCGTCCCTGACGGAAACGGAATCCCGCATTCAGTCCTTCGGGATTGAACGCGGGATTCGGTGGTCTGCAAACGCGTGCTGCAATTCCGGCACGCGTTTTCTTTTATGTCTCTGCGGGACGCGGAGACGGTATCCCCTTGTGGGATGTGTCTCTGCGGGACGCGGAGACCGTATCCCCTTGTGGGATTTGACCGGCGCGCGCTGCCGACTCGCGATCCTCTGGCAAGCCGCGCTACCTCGCCAGACCTGCCGGCGAAGTCAGCCCAAGAGCTTTTCCATCCGCGCCAGGCCTTCGACAATCCTGGCTTGGTCGACGGTGTAGGCGAAGCGCATGTGACTGCGCGGCCAGTTGTTGCCGAAATCGAGCCCCGGCGTTGCGGCGACCCCGCCTTGTTCGAGCAATGTCCCGGCCAGCACCTGGCTATCGGCCGCCAGGCTGCTGCTGTCGGCATAGATATAGAACGCGCCCTGCGGCTGGGCGGCAACGCGAAAGCCCAGGCGCTCGAGTCCGGGAAGCATTAGGTCCCTGCGGGCCTGGAATTCGCGCCGCCGATCTTCCAGCATGGCGATGGTCTCCGGAAGGAATGCGGCCAGTGCCGCGTGCTGTGCAAGCGTCGAAGGGGCAATGTAGAGATTCTGGGCAAGCTTCTCGATATCCCGCACGCGATGTTCGGGCGCCACCAGCCACCCCAGGCGCCAACCCGTCATGCCGAAATACTTTGAAAAGCTGTTGATGACGAAGATCTCGTCGCTCAGCGCGAGTGCGGTCTGCGCCTCGCCCCCGTAGGTCAGGCCGTGGTAGATCTCGTCGACAATCAGGTTGCCGCCCCGCAACGCCACGATCCCGGCAAGTTCGGCAAGCGTGTCATGTCCGATCAGGGTGCCCGTAGGGTTGGCCGGTGTGGCCACCAGCAAGCCTTTGGTAGCATCAGTCCAGGCCGATGCTACGGCCGTGGCGGCCGGCTGGAAGTTGGTTGCCGCGGTGACCGGCAGGGATATCGCTTTGCCCTCGAGCAGACGTACGAAATGCCGGTTGCAGGGATACCCGGGGTCGGGTAGCAGCCATTGGTCGCCGGGGCTGATCAGCGCGCCGAGTGCGAGCAGCAAGGCTCCGGAGGCGCCCGCCGTCACGACGATGCGCGCGGGCGAAATATTGATGCCGTAGCGCTGGAGGTAGAAGTGGCTGATGGCCTCGCGCAGCGACGGCAGCCCCAGTGCTGCGGTGTAATGGACATGGCCGCCCCGTAGAAACTCCTGTCCGGCACGAACGATGGGTTCGGCGGTGGCGAAATCCGGTTCGCCAACTTCGAAGTGAATGATCGAGCGTCCGGCAGCTTCCAGTGCCGCCGCCTTGGCCATAAGTTCCATGACATGGAAGGGCGCTATTTCCTTCATCCGCGAGGCAATGTTCAATTCAGGCTCCGGAAAAACTGCGGCCGCCGTGCGTGATGCAGGGCGGCCGCGATTCGGCGTGCTGTCAGCGCCGACTTCTCAATCGACCATCGCCAGTTCAAAGAGCTCGCGCTTCAGCGTCAGCGAACGCGGCAGGCGCGACTTGAGTTTGTCGAACCACTCGGCATGCAGCTTGAGTTCCTCGCGCCAGGCGTCGGTATCGATCGTGGTCAGTTGGTCGAACTGTTCCTTGGTGACGTCCTCGCTGCCGCTCCAGTCCAGGTCTTCGAAACGCGGCATCCAGCCGAGCGCGGACTGACGGGCATCCGCCTTGCCGCCGCAACGCCCGACGATCCACTTCAGCACGCGCATGTTTTCGCCGAAGCCCGGCCACATGAAATTGCCCTGGGCATCCTGGCGGAACCAGTTGACAGTGAAGATGCGGGGAGCGTGCTCGACCTGATGGCCGATGCGCAGCCAGTGATTGAAGTAGTCGCCCATGTGATAGCCGCAGAAGGGCAGCATGGCGAACGGGTCGCGGCGCACCACGCCTTGCGCGCCGACGGCGGCAGCGGTGGTTTCGGAGCCGAGGGTGGCGGCCATGTAGACCCCGTAATTCCAGTTGAAGGCTTCGAACACCAGCGGCACGGTGGTGGAACGGCGACCACCGAAGATGAAGGCCGAGATCGGCACGCCGGCGGGGTTCTCCCAATCCTTGTCGATCGAGGGGCACTGGCTGGCCGGCGCGGTGAAGCGGGAATTCGGATGCGCGGCCTTGCGACCGGTTTCCTTGGCGATTGCCGGGGTCCAATCCTGGCCCTGCCAGTCGATGCAGTGGGCGGGCGGCTCCTTGCTCATGCCTTCCCACCAGACATCGCCATCATCGGTCAGGGCGACATTGGTGAAGATGATGTTTTCCTTCAGGGTCGCCATGGCGTTGAAGTTGGTCTTCTCGCTGGTGCCGGGGGCGACGCCGAAGAAGCCGGCTTCCGGGTTGATCGCATACAGGCGGCCGTCCTTGCCGGGCTTGATCCAGGCGATGTCGTCGCCGACCGTGGTGACTTTCCAGCCACCCATGCTTTGCGGCGGGATCAGCATCGCAAAGTTGGTCTTGCCGCAGGCCGACGGGAACGCCGCGGCGACATAGGACTTTTCGCCCTGTGGCGATTCGACGCCGAGGATCAGCATGTGCTCGGCGAGCCAGCCTTCGTCACGTGCCATGGTCGAAGCGATGCGCAGGGCGAAGCACTTCTTGCCGAGCAGGGCGTTGCCGCCATAGCCGGAACCGAAGGACCAGATCTCGCGCGTCTCGGGGAAGTGGCAAATGTACTTGGTCTTGTTGCAAGGCCACTTGACGTCCTTCTGGCCGGCTTCCAGCGGGTGGCCGACGCTATGGAGGCAAGGCACGAAGATGCCATCGCTGCCGAGTTGGTCGAGCACCGCGCGACCCATGCGCGTCATGATGCGCATGTTGATAACCACATAGGGGCTGTCGGAAAGCTCGACGCCGATGTGGGCGATCGGCGAGCCGATGGGGCCCATGGAGAAGGGCACGACGTACATCGTGCGTCCGCGCATGCAGCCCTTGAACAGGCCGCGCAGGGTTTCCTTCATCTTGTCCGGATGTTCCCAGTTGTTATTGGGGCCGGCTTCTTCCGGATCCGGCGTGCACACGAAAGTGCGATCCTCGACACGGGCTACATCGGAGGGGTCGGACTGCACGAGGTAAGAGTTCTTGCGCTTCGCCGGATCGAGCTTGACCATGCTGCCGCCGGCGATCATCAGCTCGCACAGCTTGTCCGATTCTTGCAGCGTACCATCGCACCATACGATGGCTTCAGGTTCAGTGAGCGCTGCAACTTCGTTGACCCATGCGATCAGCCTGGCGTGCTTGACGTAGGCGGGAGCGGCATATTGTTTGGGCTGGTTCATGACGGGAAAGTCTCCAGGCTGATTATGAATTTGTGCTGTGCAGGCGGACGCTCGAAGGGTGGAGAGCGGCGGGCC
>CAJBYR010000327.1 GCA_903959855.1 uncultured beta proteobacterium | reverse complement strand
CGATCGCGTGGTGGCTTATCTGCCCAACATCCCGGAAACCGTGGTGGCCTTTCTTGCCGTTGCCAGTCTCGGCGCCATCTGGTCCGCCTGCTCGCCCGACATGGGGCGCATTGCCGTGCTCGACCGCTTCCGCCAGATAGCACCCAAAGTAATGATCGCGGTCGACGGCTATCGTTACGGCGGCAAGGCCTACGATCGCCGCGAACTGCTTCAGGAACTGCTGGCCGAATTGCCCAGCATCGATCATCTGCTGCTGCTGCCTTGCCTGGCGCAGGAAGTCGATGCTGCCGGGTTTGCCAACTGCACCAGTTGGGCCGCTGCCACCGCAGGCGAGGCGCCGCTTCAGGTCGAGCAGGTGCCCTTCGACCATCCGCTATGGGTGGTCTATTCCTCCGGCACCACGGGGCTGCCAAAACCCATTGTGCATTCCCAGGGCGGCATCGTCGTCGAACACGTCAAGATGGGCGCTTTTCATCTCGACCTCGGCCCGGAGGACCGCTTCCACTGGTATTCGAGCAGCGGCTGGATCATGTGGAACTGCCAGATGGCGGGGCTCCTGATGGGCAGCACCATCTGCATCTACGACGGCAACCCGGGCTGGCCCGACTGGGATGCGCTGTGGCGCTTTGTCGGCGAAACCCGAGTCACGTTTTTCGGCGCCGGCGCCGCCTTTTTTCTGTCCTGCCTCAAGGCCCAGGTCGAGCCGAACCGGGTCGCCGATCTGTCTGCCTTGCGCGCCGTCGGCTCGACCGGCTCGCCGCTGCCGCCCGAAGGCTACCAGTGGATCTACGACCACGTGCGGCAGGACATCTGGCTCAACGCCATTTCCGGCGGCACCGATTTCGCGGGCTGCTTTGTCGGCGGCGTTCCGACCCTGCCGGTATATCTGGGCGAGATGCAATGCCGCTGCCTCGGTGCCCGGGTCGAGGCCTGGGACGAAGCCGGCAAGCCGCTGATCGATGAGGTCGGCGAACTGGTCTGCAGCGCGCCCATGCCCTCGATGCCGCTGAAATTCTGGAACGACCCTGGCGATGTGCGCTATCTCGAGAGCTACTTCGACATGTACCCCGGCATCTGGCGCCACGGCGACTGGCTGCGCATCACGCGGCGCGGCGGCGCTGTCATCTACGGCCGCTCGGACGCCACCATCAACCGCCACGGCATCCGCATGGGCACCAGCGAACTCTATCGCGCCGTCGAGGAACTACCGGAAATCCTCGACAGCCTGGTGGTCGATCTCGAGTTCCTCGGCCGCGAATCCTGGATGCCGCTGTTCGTCGTGCTGCGGCCGGGCCACGAATTGACGCCGCCGCTTGGGGCGATGCTGCGCGAGCGCATCAAGCTGGCGCTGTCGGCGCGCCACGTGCCCAACGAGATCTTTCATGTCGCAGAAATTCCGCGCACCCTGTCGGGCAAGAAGATGGAACTGCCGGTGAAGAAGCTGCTGCTCGGTCACGCCCTCGACAAGATCGCCAACCCGGATGCGATGGCCAATCCCGGCAGTTTGCAGTGGTTTGTGGACTTTGCTGCGCGGCGGGCAGCGGCGGAGCCGGCGACATGAGCGAGAGGATTGCGGTGCCTCTGCCCAAGGCCTATTTGCTGCTCAACCACGGGCCCACGGTACTGGTTTCCAGCGCCCACGCCGGCCGGCGGAACGTCATGGCGGCGGCCTGGAGCATGCCGCTCGATTTTGACCCGCCCAAGGTGGTGGTGGTGATCGACAAGGCCACGCTGACGCGCGAACTGGTCGAAGCTTCGGGCGAGTTCGTGCTCAACGTGCCGTCACGAGCGCTGGCGGCGCTGACGCTGGCGGTCGGTACGCAGTCGGGACGCGAGATCGACAAGTTCGCCAGTGCGGGTGCTGTGGCTTCCGGCATTGTCGCGGCGCCGCTGGTCGAAGGCTGTCTGGCCTGGCTCGAATGCCGGGTGATTCCCGAGCCGCACAACCAGAATACCTACGACCTGTTCATCGGCGAAGTGGTCGCCGCCTGGGCCGACCCGGCGGCTTTCTCGAACGGCCGCTGGCACTTTCCGGATGAACAGCGGCGCAGCATCCACTATCAGGCGGGCGGCAGCTTCTTTGCCACCGGCGACCCCTTCGAGGCTTAGAGTGAAACAACTCGTCCGGAGCGACGGGTGATAGTCGAGCGAAGCGAGCCGACCAGAAGCCTCCCCGCGAGGGGAAGGTCGCATGCGACGTTTGCGATTGGGGGATGGGAGGGGCGGG
>CAJBYR010000326.1 GCA_903959855.1 uncultured beta proteobacterium | reverse complement strand
TACAACATCAAGCAGAAACTCGGCGCAGGAAATTCGGCCGAACTGACGCTGATTGCCATCCGCAATGGGTTGATCGACGTCTGATCAGCTCGCCGTCTCATGATAATCATGAGACGGCGCCGCGCGAATTGACGGCTGCGCGGCAATCGCATCCCGGCAACAATGCGGCCTCGTTCGATTGCCCTTGGAACTTCCATGTCACTCCCGAATTCCGGTCGCCTGCTTTTGCCCGTTCTGCTCGGCTCGCTGCCGACCCTGGCGCTCGCCGCCGATGCCGCCCTGACCACCGCCCCGGTGGTGGTTTCCGCGACGCGGATCGAGCAATCCGGTTTCGATTTGCCGGTCTCGATCGACAGCCTGAACAAGCAACAGCTGCAGGACGGCCAGTTGCAGGTGAACCTGTCCGAGTCGCTGGCCCGCATCCCCGGCATCGTGGCGCAGAACCGCCAGAACTACGCGCAGGACCTGCAGATTTCCTCGCGCGGCTTTGGCGCCCGCGCCAGCTTCGGCGTGCGCGGCCTGCGCCTCTATGCGGACGGAATTCCCGCGACGATGCCCGACGGGCAGGGTCAGGTGTCCCATATCGACCTCGGTTCGGCGGCCCGGGTCGAAGTCATGCGCGGCCCGTTTTCGGCGCTCCACGGCAATTCCTCGGGCGGCGTGATCGCCGTATTCACCGAGGACGGCGCGCCGGGCATGCGCATCGAGCCTTCGCTCAGCGTCGGCAGCTACGGCACGGAGCGCATCGCGACCAAGCTGTCCGGCGACACCGGAACGCTCAATTATGTTGTGAATGGGGCCCGGTTCCGCACCGGCGGCTACCGCGACCACAGTTCCGCCACGCGCCAGACGCTGAACGCCAAGCTGAAGTGGAAGCCGTCAGCCGACACCGGCCTGACCTTCACCGCCAACAGCATGGAGATGCCCGACCTGCAGGATCCGCTCGGCCTCGACCGTGCCAGCTACGATGCCAACCCGCGCCAGGCCACCGCCAATGCCTACATCTTCGATACTCGCAAGAGCTCCAGCCAGCAGCAGCTCGGATTGACGCTCGACCAGAAAGTCGGCGCTGACGACACGGTGAGCGTCATGCTGTACCGCGGCCACCGCGACACCACCCAGTACCAGGCGATCACTGCTGGTGCCCAGGTCGCCTCCCACCCCGGCGGCGTGATCGACCTCAAGCGCGACTACTGGGGCATCGACGCGCGCTGGACCCATCGCGGCCGCCTGGCCGGCGGTCCCTTGACGGTGACCGGCGGCATCAGCTACGACGACCTCGACGAAGCACGCAAGGGCTTCCAGAACTTCATCGGCGCGCAGACCGGAGTGCTGGGCGCCCTGCGCCGCAACGAGGACAACCGCATCCACAGCTTCGACCAGTACCTGCAGGCGCAATGGGAGCCGTCCCCGGCCTGGCTGCTGATGGCCGGCGCGCGCCACAGCGCGGTCAAGGTGAGTTCCAAGGACAAGTACATAGCCGCGGGCAACGTGGACGACAGCGGTTCGGTCGACTACGCGGCGACCACGCCGGTGGTCGGCGTGACCTGGCGCCTGTCGCCGGCGCTGAACCTTTATGCCTCGGCCGGCCGGGGATTCGAAACGCCGACCATGAACGAACTTTCCTACCGCGCCGGCGCGTCGGGCCCGAACTTCAGCCTGCGACCGTCGCGCAGCGACAACCTGGAGATCGGCGTCAAGGCGCTGGTCGGCCAGGGCGCGCAGCTCAATGCCGCCATTTTCACGGTGAAGACCCGCGACGAGCTGGTCACGCTGCAGAACACGGGTGGCCGTGCGGTGTTCCAGAACGTCGGCGGCACGCGTCGCAACGGCCTGGAACTGTCGGGCACGGCGGAGCTCGGCAACCACATTCAGGCCGCGGTCGCCTACAGTTACCTCAATGCCTGGTACGCCGAGGCATTCCGCAGTTGTACCGGCACACCCTGCGCGGTACCCAACACGGCGGTCGCCGCGGGCAACCTGATTCCGGGCATTCCGCGCTCGTCGCTGTTCGCCGAACTGTCCTGGCGCCACCCGGCGAGCGGCTTCATGGCGGTGGTCGATGCGCGGCGAGTGGCGAAGGTGTTTGTGAACGACGCCAATACCGATGCTGCTGAGGCCTATACCGTGGCAAACCTGCGCCTCGGATTCGAGCAGAAGTCCGCGGGCTGGACGCTGAAGGAGTTCCTGCGCATCGACAACCTCGGCGGCAAGAAGTATTCCGGCTCGGTGATCGTCAACGAAGGCAACAGCCGATTCTTCGAGCCGGCCCCCGAGCGCAACTATCTGGTGGGGATCACAGCCAGCTACGGATTCTGATCGGCATCATTCTTGCAATAACGACAGGTTGATGTTCCAGACTGTCGCAGGAGTGGCCGATGTATCAGGTGGGAAGGTTTCTGGTGGTGTCGTGCTTGTGGTGCGCCAGCCTGGCATCAGGTTCGGCGCTTGCCGCGATGGGCGACGATCCCCTGCAATCGCCGCAATGGACGGACCTGAAGCAGCGCTACCTGGGGGCGGCCAGGGTCGTCTTTGATCCCCGGGTGGTCGTCACCGGCCCCAAGGTGGCGGAAGACTCGATGAACGTGCCGGTCAGCGTGAAGATAAGCGGCCTGGCCGACGTGCGCCGCGTGCTGGTGGTCGCCGACCTCAACCCCATCGTCAAGGTACTCGAGTTCTCCGCGCAGGGCGCCTTGCCGGCCCTGCATTTCCGCATGAAGCTGCAGCAGGGCAGCCCGGTGCGCGCCATGGCGGAAACGGCGGACGGCGTCTGGCACGTCGGCGGCATCTGGATCGACGCCAGCGGCGGTGGTTGCACGGCGCCCAGCGTCGGCCGCGGCACCGCGAACTGGCACGAAACGCTGGGCCAGGTGCAATCCCGTATCTGGCCGGGCGAGCAGCAGAGCCGGGTCAAGATCAACATCATGCATCCGATGGATACCGGCCTCGCGCCCGGGATTCCGGCCTTCTACATCGAGCGCCTGGCGCTGCAGGATGCCACCGGGCGAGAGTGGATGCGCATCGACACCTTCGAGCCGGTTTCCGAGAATCCGGTTTTTTCCTTCGACTTTCCCGGTACGCCGCCGCCCGGCCTCAGCCTGGTCGGCCGCGACAACAATGGCAACCGGATCAATGCGCGGGTGGCGCAATGAGTTCAAGGTGCTGGCGCCGCGGTGCCGAATTGTTGTTCGCCGTGCTGCTGTGCGGCCTGCTGCAAGGGGCGGCGGTGGCCGCCGAAGAATTCGATTACGGCCTGGTGCCGCGCAAGCTTGCCGACGACACCTGGGTCCTGATCGGCAAGACCGAGGATTTCAATCGCAGCAACGGCGGCAACATCGTCAATACGGCATTCATCGTCACCACGGAAGGCGTGGTGGTGATCGACAGCGGTCCCTCGCGCCGCTATGCGCAGCAGATGCGCAGGGCGATCGCGCGGGTCACCGAAAAGCCCGTGATCCGGGTCTTCAACACGCATCACCATCCCGATCATTTCCTGGGCAACCAGGCGTTTGCCGGGATACCGACGGCCGCGCTGGCGGCCACCATCGCCGGACAGCGGGAGGAGGGCGGCGCCTTCACCGACAACGTCTATCGCCTGTCCGGAGACTGGATCAAGGGCACCGAGCCGGTGCCTGCCGACGAAGCGCTTCGGCCGGGGGTTCAGTCGATCGGCGGCCATGAACTGGAATTGATCTCGTTGTCGGGCCACACCTCAGGCGACCTGGTGGTCCTCGACCGCAGCACTGGCGTGCTATTCGCCGGAGACCTGGTTTTCTACCAGCGCGCGCCGACCACGCCGCATGCGAGCATCGCGCAATGGCTTGCCGCACTGGATCGTCTCGCGGCCGTGCCCTACCGGCTGCTGGTGCCGGGTCATGGCGACCCGGTCGGCGACGGCCGCGCCATCGAGCAGACCCGCCGCTACCTGGTCTGGCTCGAAGACGCCCTGCGCCGGGCGGCGGAACGCGGCGACGAAATGAGCGAGTTGTTCGGCCTCGCCATACCTGCCGAGTTCGCTGCGATACCACTCGCCCGAGAGGAATTCGCGCGCTCGGTGGCGCATCTTTATCGTCGCTATGAACGCGAAACATTGAGGCGTTCGCGCTAGCCCGCAAATTTCATCACGAGCCAGAGTAAATGCCAAATGTGTGTTGATCGAGGTGAAAGCTGTTTGGTTTGATGCAGGGAGTGTTTCGGCGGGCCAATTTGCGTGAAGTGGACGCAACTCCCCCTACCCCCGTTGT
>CAJBYR010000325.1 GCA_903959855.1 uncultured beta proteobacterium | reverse complement strand
GTTCGTCTTGGGTGAGATGTGTGTATATCATTCCGGGCAACTTTGACTTGGCGGTCGAGGGGCTCGGATGCTAGCGCATCTCGCCCACCCAACCCGTTAATCAGAGTTGCACTTCGAATTTGAACTCGCGTTAGACTGTAAAAAGTTCCCCTTGAGTTATCAAGGGTATGTTTGGTAGCCTTGCGCAGGTGGGAGCGAATTGGTCCACGAAACAATACGTAAAACCAGGAACCGGGGTCTTGGATCAGCGGTATCCGGGAGGAATTGAGGAGGCAGGCTGTGTCGGCAACTGTCCAAAGCAGGCGGCGCGCGTCACTGTGCAAACACGCAGAAGCGCAAACGGCTTTCCTGGTTGGTGGCAGCTGCTCGCTTTGCTTCCTCCAATATTTTGGCAGCCCTTGCTGACCGGCGCACTGGATCCAAATTGCCAGTAGGGGCACACAGTCGATCAAAAACTTTGAATAGTTTCGCGATCAATCTACGAAGGAGTTCAAATGAAAAGGATGTTCATCTTGCTGACGATGGCTGGCTTCATTGTCCTGCCGGTTCACGCAGAAATTACGGCAAAGCAGACCGAGGTTATGAAACAACTCCTCGTTTCGTACGGGGAAAAAGCTGTCGAGGAGGCAAAGAACAAGAAATCCAAGGCTGCCCAGAACCAGACTTCATTTACGGTGGCAGCGGGTCGCGAGTTCTATCTCCAGCGTCGCTCATGGCAGGAGAATGACTTTACATGCTCGGGCTGCCATACCGAGGATCCGCGAAAGGAGGGGAAGCACATCGAAACCAAGAAGCCCATCAAACCGCTGGCTCCGTCGGTCAATCCGGAGCGATTTACCGATGTCAAAAAAGTAGAGAAGAACTTCACAGAGCATTGCTATGATCTCCATGACAGGGACTGCAGAGCCTATGAAAAAGCCAATTTCTTGACCTACCTTATGTCAGTGAAATAGGCAGCGGCATGAGCCAGTGCAGCGTCCAACCTGTCTGGCTCGGCATCAGGCATGAGAGTGGTGGCCGGATTGCATCCCACTGCCACTGCGAGACAAACCAGCAGCCTAGGATCGGGCGTGAAATTTAAAATTGCCGTCGTCGGCGCAGGGCCGGGCGGGTTGTCGGCATCGGCACGAGCAGCGGAGCTTGGCGTCTCTCACGTGCTGCTTGAGGCATCGACCGAGATTGCCAACACTGTACGTCGCTTTCAAAAAGGCAAGCTGGTGATGTCGGAACCGGCCCAGGTTCCGCTGCGCAGTTCATTGAGTTTTTCACCCGGAACGCAGGAGCACGTTCTCCAGACCTGGCAGCGAGAGCTCGAGGAACGTCGCGTTAACCTCCGAACTGATGCCACGGTTTCATCCATCTCCGGGCAACAGGGTAACTTCCGCATTGCTTTGGCATCCGGCGACAGTTTGACTGCCGAGTTTGTGATTCTCGCCATAGGACTGCAGGGAAATATTCGAAAGCTGGGAGTGCCTGGCGATGACTTGCCCGGCGTCCAGTACCAACTGGACGATCCCGACGAGTATTGTGATGAAACCATCGTGGTCATTGGCGGCGGCGATGCCGGGGTCGAAAACGCGCTGGCACTCGCAATCCATAATCGGGTGATCCTGATCAGCAGGCAGGATGGGTTCTACAGCTGCAGAGAAGCAAACTTCAACCGTCTTGAAAATGCAGTCGCAGCAGGTCGGATCGAGACGCGTACAAGTACTTCGGCCATTCGAATTGAACGACTTCCTGAGGGCGACTTTCCAATATCTCTTTTGGTTCAGTCTGAGCAGGGCCTGCAGGAATTAGAGTGCCATCGCATCATCGCACGCATCGGAGCGACGCCGCCGCGCCAGACGCTGGAACGTTTTGGTGTGCATTTCCCCAGCAGTGACCCGACCTCGGTGCCGCTGTTATCGGAGCACTATGAATCGAACGTTCGTGGCCTGTATATCGTCGGCTCCCTGGCCGGTTATCCTCTGATAAAACAGGCAATGAATCAGGGTTACGAGGTCGTCGAGTTCATTCAGGGGAACCCGATCGAACCGGCCGACCAGTCGCTCCTATTTCAGAAGTTTTCTCGTATCCCCGGAACGGCCTCGGTTGCCGATGGCATTGAGTTGCTGAAGCGAAGTCAACCGCTGCTGGCGTCGCTGACAATCCTCCAACTTCGTGAATTCATGCTGGAAAGCGGTATTCGCACGCCGCGTCCTGGCGAATTGATCTTCCGGGCGAACGACTACGGCAACAGCTTTTTCTCGGTGCTGCATGGCGCGGTGCAAATACGTATCGAGAGCCGCAATCGTGATGAACAGGCTTCCCTGTTTTCATTGTCCAGTGGCGACTTCTTTGGCGAGATTGGATTGTTGTCGGGGCGCCGCCGTACAGGTACCGTTGTCGCCGGAAAAGGGTGCGTACTGGTTGAAACCCCTCGTCGGACCATGCTCAACCTGATCGAATCCGTTCCTGCCGTACAGCGCCTGCTTGATGAGGTATCCCTGAAGCGAGTAGTCATAAATTGCTTTGGAGGAGCGCTGGGGGAAGGAGACCTGAACCATCTCGTTCACGAGGCCAAGTTTAAGCGGTATGCAGTTGGCGAAGTCATCTTCAATGAAGGTGACGCACCTGATGCCCTCTACATGATTCGGCGAGGTTCCGTTACGGTTTCGCGCCAAGTCGCCGGAAAAGAGCTGGTAGCGGCCTATGTCTCGGCGGGCAACTATATCGGGGAGATGGCGTTGGTCTCCAATACACCGCGCACCGCAACAGTTCGCGCCGCAGCACCGACAGAGGCCGTGCTGTTGGAGGCAGATCGATTTCGCGCAGTGCTTGCACAGAATCCGGCACTGCTCAGCGAGCTGACGGGGGACTATCTGAAGCGAGTCAGCGAAAACGCGTCGCCAGCCTTGAGGCAAACCGGCGAATTCGTTAGATTTCTCATGGATCAAGGTGTAGGCGAAGCAACAGACGTATTGTTAGTCGACAACTCGAAATGCATCCGCTGTCGAAGTTGCGAAGACGCGTGTGCCGACGTACACGGCGGAACCTCGAGATTGAACAGGGACGCCGGACGTACCCATGGAATGATCCATGTTCCCGCATCCTGTCGTCACTGCGAGCACCCGCGCTGCATGCAGGATTGCCCGCCTGATGCGATCAGACGCTCGTCTAACGGTGAAGTATTCATCAGCGAAAGCTGCATTGGCTGCGGTAACTGCCAGAGTAATTGCACCTATGGAGTAATACATATGGCGGGAAAATCTGATCGCCGTCGATCAGGTCTTCTGAATTTGATCTTTGGCTGGAACCAGCCCTTACCCGCCGGAGATTCCCAGAACGGCGAACCGGAAAAAATCGCAACCAAGTGCGACATGTGCATGGGAATCGTGGGTGGAGCGGCCTGCGTTCGCGCTTGCCCTACGGGGGCCGCTTTCAGGGTCAGCCCGGAGCAGTTTCTGAAGATTTCCGGCAACTGAGCGACAAAGCGAGCCTGTCGCAATCCGAATTCACGAGATGCAATACCTGAACTTTCTTGAATACAGGAATTACCGCTACCTGAAGTGGGCTGGCGTGCTCGTGGGTTTCTTCCTACTTGCTTACTGGGCAATCAGGCCGTTCGGAGGCACCTCTTACGGCGGAACATGGTTCGGCTACCTGCTTGGATCGGTGTCGCTGGTGATGGTACTTTTGCTCGCCTGGTACGGTGTTCGCAGGCGCCGCACGCCAATGGTGCCGGATCGCAGGCGAGCAGACAGACGCCGGATGATGCTGACTGTCGGTGCCGATCAGCCCAAACGCCGCGGCAAGGATCGAAGGTTGCCGGGCACTGACGGGTCATGGCGTAACGGCGGGACGCTGCGGGGATGGCTTTCCGCCCACGTATACCTTGGCGCGGTGCTTCTTGTAACCGTCTCGCTGCACTCGGGTTTTCGATTCGGGTGGAATATCCATACATTGGCCTATCTGCTCGTGCTGGTTGTCCTTGTGAGTGGAATTTATGGAGTGTTTGCCTACGTTCGGTATCCGCGTCTGATCACCGAAAATATCGGTGGAGACACCTTGCACAGCCTGCAGCTGAGGATTTCGGAACTCGACGAAATGGCGCGCATTCGGGCACTTGGCTTGCCGGACAAGGTGAACGCGCTGGTGTCGATGGCACGAACCGAAACAAGGCTTGGCGGCAATTTCTTCCAGCAATTGAGCGCGACGCGGCACTACTGTCCGACCGCGGTTGCACTGCGGGAATTGCAACTGCTTGGTCAGGAACTCGTCAGCGGTGACCAGCCGCAATTGATGAGAGACCTGCACTTCGTGCTTCTGCAAAAGCAGCAACTTGTGCGGAAGGCGCGCAATGACATTTACCTCAATGCGCGAATGCGGTCATGGCTTTACCTCCACACGCCGCTTTCGGTAGCACTGCTGGCTGCGATTGTCGCCCATGTAATGACAATCTTTATGTACTGGTAGCGACGATGATTTCCTGCCTATTGGTCCACAAAAGGCGAAACAGCAGGGGCTTGCAGAGCAGCAGCAAGATCCGCATTGCCAGTGACACGCTCGAACTGGGACGGGGCACCGCGTGCCAAATCCACCTGCCTGACCACCGCGTCGGTCTCCTTCACGCGACCATCAGGCGGGCCGAAGAGGGAGCGCTGCAGGTCGAGGCAGAGCAAGGAGCGCTGATAAGCGTCAATGGATACCTCGAGAGCAGCGCCGTGCTCCGTCCCGGCATGCAGGTCACGATCGGGCCCTATCTGCTGACTGTCGAAGAAGCTGCCGTCAATGTCGACCTCGTCTTGACGATGGAATTGCAACTTACCCAGGCTGATCATGGGACGCTTTCGCAAAACGACCCTGTTACCCTAGATGCTTTGGGTATCAGCAAGCGAAGGCTCGGCGCGGGATTCGCCGGATTGATTCTTCTCGTGTTTGTTCTGCTGCCGATTCTGCTCCGGGCTTTTCCCGCCGTTGATGACTGGCAGGCGAGTCTTCCCGTAACCTTGACCGAGTTGCTGAGCCCCGGACCGCTGGCCAGCGGCCATGAGCGATTCGGAAAAAAATGTTCGGCGTGCCATCAGCGGGCCTTTCAAGCCGTCACCGACGCGGCCTGCACCAAGTGTCATGAGCGGGTTTCGATGCACCTCGCTACAAACAACCCGTTTGGAAAGCAAATGCAAAGTGTTCGCTGCGCGGATTGCCATGCGGGCCACCAAGGGAAGGCGGAAGCGATGAGAGTCGGCATGTCGCAATGCGCTGATTGTCACGCCGCCACTGGAACCGCTGTTGCCGAAGTACGCGATTTCGATGCCAGCCATCCGCCTTTTCACCTAATGATGCCGGTGGGAAAAAAGCTCATGCGCATTCGCCAGGATGAAACAGGCATCCTGGGAGAAAAGCCCGGATTGAAATTCTCGCATCGAGTCCACCTGGCCAAAAAAGGTGTCGCCACTCCGAACGGGGATACGGTCCTGACTTGCCGGAGTTGCCACATACTTGAAGAATCCGGCTATCACTTTGCCGCCATGGAAATGAAAATGACTTGCCAGCAATCGCGCTGTCACCGGGTGCGCTTCGAAGAACCGGCAGTCGGGATCGTTCCGCATGGTTCCGAAACCGAGGTCATGAACACATTGCGCCATGCCTACGCAAGCTGGCTGGCGGACGAACCTGTGGAAAAGTCCAAGGGATGCCCTCCGGGTGCGAAAGTGCGCGGCATAGTCAAGCAGACTCTCGACTGTGCCGACTCGCTGGCACGCGACAAAGCGGCTTCGACGCTGTTTAGAAGAACCGGCAAGGATCTCGAGTGCGGGCTATGTCATGAAATCGTCGATTCGCGGGAAAAGGCTACTCCATGGCGGGTCCTGCCTGTAAATCTCAACAGAGACTGGCAGCCGTTGGCCGTATTCCCCCACGCCAGACATGGCACCGTCGATTGCGGGGAATGCCACGACAAGGCCAATTCAAAAAAAAGCGAGGACATGTCTTTTCCGAGCATCAAGAAATGCCGCGAATGCCATGGCGGAGTGAGGGCGACGGAAGGGAAGCTCAGGACCACCTGCGAGGACTGCCACAAATTCCACCGCAAGCATTCGACGCCATCCTAATTGCCGGGCATCCCCAGATAATCAGTTCTGCAGAGTTTCATCGCGCGATGCCCTTGTCGATGATTGGGGTGGGCATCATCTTGCTCTCACCAATTCAACGTTGAGTTCGCGGCGAGGAATGTTCGACAGTTCAAAACGAAGATCGTGATCACATCTACATGCAGTCAGGGGCACCGGCGCTCCTCCTGACGTTTTTTTTGGAGACCACGTCCACCGGATCTTCAAGTTGTTTCCCTCAACGGTATATCCGAGATTCGAAACCTCTGTGCCGCCACAATAATCGTTGTCCTTTACGGCAACGACCAGAATCCCATCGCCCCAGGCTGATTTTTCGAGACTGGTCTGGTTTGTCGATCCACCGGCGGACTCGCTGCAGCTAGCCCGCAAATTTCATCACGAGCCAGAGTAAATGCCAAATGTGTGTTGATCGAGGTGAAAGCTGTTTGGTTTGATGCAGGGAGTGTTTCGGCGGGCCAATTTGCGTGAAGTGGACGCAACTCCCCCTACCCCCGTTGT
>CAJBYR010000324.1 GCA_903959855.1 uncultured beta proteobacterium | reverse complement strand
GGCGCCGCCGCGCCCGTCCGAGATGCGGTAGGTGCCGGCGCTGTGCCAGGCCATGCGGATGAAGAGGCCGCCGTAGTGACCCCAGTCGGCTGGCCACCAGTCCTGCGAGTCGGTCATCAGTGCGGTGAGGTCTTTCTTCAGCGCGGCCAGGTCGAGCTTCTTGAATTCCTCGGCGTAGTTGAAATTCGCGCCCAGCGGGTTGGACTTCACGGAGTGCTGGTGCAGGATGCCGAGGTTAAGCTGCTTCGGCCACCAGTCAGCATTCGACTGGGTGTCCGCCGTGGTGCGCGCACCGTGTTGGGCGGCAGGTTTTGGGACATACGGACACTAGCTTTCCTTGCTCATGGCATGTTCTTCTTGTGATTCGGACTTGATCACGCGACTATTCTTCGAGCAGGCTGCGCAACATCCACGCCGTCTTCTCATGCACCTCTATCCGTTGCGTCAGCAGGTCGGCGGTCGGCTGATCGTTGGCTTTGTCGATCAGCGGGAACAGCTTGCGCGCGGTGCGTGCCGTGGCTTCCTGCGCTGCGACGAGGTGGCGCACCATGTCCATGGCTTTTGGCTGGCCCTCAACTTCCTTGATGGTCGCCAGCTTGACGAATTCCTTGTAGGTGCCAGGCGCCGGATGGCCCAGGGCGCGGATGCGCTCGGCGATCAGGTCGAGCGCGGTCCATTGCTCGGTGTACTGGCCCATGAACATCAGGTGCAGGCTGTTGAACATCGGCCCCGTGACGTTCCAGTGGAAGTTGTGCGTCATCAGGTAGAGCGTGTAGCTGTCGGCGAGCAGGCCGGAGAGGCCACGGGCGATGGCGGCGCGGTCCTTGTCACTGATGCCGATGTCGGGTTTGGCGGCGGATTTCTTTTTCATGGCGGTTCTCCTTGGTAATTCAAATCTAGACGGTGGCTGGCTCGGCGGCGGCGAGCGGCGCCGGGCTGCGGATCAAGTGATCGAAGGCGGACAGGCTGGCCTTCGCGCCTTCACCCATGGCGATGATGATTTGCTTGTAGGGCGTGGTCGTGGCGTCGCCGGCGGCGAATACTCCCGGCAGCGAGGTCTGGCCGCGCGCATCGACCTCGATCTCGCCGCGCGGCGAAAGCTTGAGCGTGCCCTTCAGCCAGTCGGTGTTGGGCAGGAGGCCGATCTGGACGAAGATGCCTTCGAGTTCCACGCGCCTGGTCTGTCCGCCGATGCGGTCCTGATACACGATGCCGTTGACCTTTTTGCCGTCGCCGGTGACCTCGGTGGTCAGCGCGCTGGTGATGATGGTGACGTTGCGCAGACTGCCAAGCTTGGCCTGCAACACGGCATCGGCCCTGAGCTTGCTGTCGAACTCCAACAGCGTGACATGGCTGACGATTCCGGCGAGGTCGATCGCGGCCTCGACGCCGGAGTTGCCGCCGCCGATCACGGCGACGCGCTTGCCTTTGAACAAGGGGCCGTCGCAGTGCGGGCAGAAGCAAACGCCCTTGCCCTTGTAGTCCTTTTCACCGGGCACGTTCATTTCGCGCCAGTGTGCGCCGGTGGCGAGGATCACGCTTTTCGCCCTGAGCGTGGCGCCATTGGCGAGCCTGACCTGGGCAAGACCATCCGCGCCGGCCGGGATCAGGGCCTCGGCGCGTTGCAGGTTCATGATGTCGACCTCGTATTCCTTGACGTGCTGCTCCAGCGCCGCGGCGAGCTTGGGGCCTTCGGTGCGCTGCACCGAAATGAAGTTCTCGATGCCCAGCGTGTCCAGCACCTGGCCACCGAAGCGTTCGGCAACCACGCCGGTGCGGATGCCCTTGCGCGCGGCGTAGATCGCCGCCGCCGCGCCGGCCGGGCCGCCACCGACCACGAGCACGTCGTAGGCGTCCTTCGCATTCAGCTTTTCGGCATCTCGCGCAGAGGCGCCGGTGTCGACCTTGGCGAGGATTTCCTCGATGGTCATGCGGCCCTGGCCGAAGGGCTCGCCGTTCAGCATCACGGTCGGCACGGCCATGATCTGGCGTGCACTCACTTCGTCCTGATACAAGGCGCCGTCGATCATTACGCTTTCGATGCCGGGGTTGAGCACGGCCATCAGGTTGAGCGCCTGCACCACGTCGGGGCAGTTGTGGCAAGACAGTGAGATATAGGTCTCGAAGCGGAACTTGCCGCCGAGCCCCTTGATCTGCTCGATCACCGCTGCATCGACCTTGGGCGGGTGGCCGCCGGTCTGCAACAAGGCCAGCACCAGCGAGGTGAATTCGTGGCCCATCGGGATGCCGGCGAAGCGGATGCGCGCGGCTTCACCCGGGCGGCCGACGGAGAACGAGGGCTTGCGCGCATCGTTGCCATCGTCGCGGACGCTGACCTTGGGCGAGAGCGCGGCGATGTCGGCCAGCAGCTCGCGCATCTGGCGCGCGGCGTCGCTGGCGTCGAGCGAGGCGACGAGTTCGATGGGCGTCTGGAGCTTTTCGAGGTAGGCGGAAAGCTGGGTCTTGATGGCGGTGTCGAGCATGATTTTCTCCTTGGTGGGGATTGCACTGGCAAGCGCGCGGAACTTGTGGCTCGACGCTGCTTGGCGCTGCAATCCCACCCCCGGGTTCGCTGGGGGCGGGTTGAAGGCGGTTTAGATTTTGCCAACCAGGTCCAGCGACGGCGCCAGGGTTGCTTCGCCTTCCTTCCACTTGGCCGGGCAGACTTCGCCCGGATGGCTCGCCACGTACTGGGCGGCGGTGAGCTTGCGCAGCAGTTCGGTGGCGTCGCGGCCGATGCCGCCGGCGTTGATCTCGATGATCTGGATCCTGCCCTGCGGGTCGATGACGAAGGTGCCGCGTTCGGCCAGGCCGGCTTCCTCGATCATCACGCCAAAATTGCGGGTCAGCGTGCCGGTCGGGTCGCCGATCATCGGATACTTGATCTTGCCGATGGTTTCCGACGAGTCGTGCCAGGCCTTGTGCGTAAAGTGCGTGTCGGTCGATACACCGTAGATCTCGACGCCGAGCGACTTGAAGTTGGCGTAATGGTCGGCCAGGTCGCCCAGTTCGGTGGGGCAGACGAAGGTGAAGTCGGCCGGGTAGAAGAAGACGACCGACCACTTGCCCTTGAGGTCGTCCTGGGTGACGGCAACGAATTTGCCGGCGTGGAAGGCGGTGGCCTTGAAGGGAAGGATTTCGGTGTTGATCAGGCTGGCGTTCATGGTGTGGCTCCTTGGTGGGTTGATTGGTTTGCTGCGATGGAGTGAATATTAATTATCTCAATCGCTACCGTCTAATTGATTGTTGAAATCGATCGAATAGGCGTGGGCTATCAGCATCGATCGGAGCGTCCGATCCGATGGCGGGCACTACGGTGGGAGTCAGGCGGGCGCGGTCGATCGAGCCGATTGTTCTGGCCGGCTTTCGCGCGGGCAAGAACGTGAAATCATCGCCACAGGCTCAGCGGCGGATCGGTGACGACGGCGCGCAGGATGTCGCCGCGCGACACAAAACCCAGCAGGCGGCCGGTTTCATTGGTAATCGGCACGCCATCGACACCTTTGTCGATCATGACCGCCGCGATGCGCCGGATGTCCGTGACGGGAACCGCGGCCACCACCGGGGTGGCCATCACGTCGCGCACGAGCCTGTCGAGCGATTCGACGATCTGTCCGCCTTCGATGTTGAGCGCGGTCAGCAGGTCGCGCTCGCTGACGATGCCGACCAGTCGCGCATCGTCATCCATCACGGGAGCTTGACGGATGGCGTGGTCGCGCAAGGTGCGCCAGGCATGGGCGACCGAATCGTCGGCATTCAGGCGGATCACGGTGGTCTGCATGATCTGGCCGGCGTGGTACAACGGCCCGCGTTCCAGATCCCGGGGCAGCATGGACCGATAGGCCTTGACCGCGTCTTCCCGCAGGCGGGTGCTCGCGCCCAGTATTGCCTCGATGCCCGGTTCCTCGCCATCCTGGGCGATGGCGCGTGCCGCCCGCGTTCTGGCGAGGGCGTTCACGCGATTCATTTCCTCCAGCGTGCCGCTGAAGACCTGCCCCGTAACTCCGTAGATCGAGAACATGGACCTTTCCTATGAGCGGTTGCGACACCACTTCCGGCAGGCTATCGGCGCGGTGCATTAACCTTGTCCAGGGAAACACTGGCGACGAAGCCGCGGATGCCAGCGCTGACATCAGCTTTGCTGAATGCCCGCGATGCTCCAGCCGCGACTGCCGTCGAGTGGCTTGCTCAGGTGCCAGACTTCGCTGAAGGTTTCGGGCGAGGCATTGGCTTCTTCGCGGATCAGGCCGGAGAAGCGCACGCTGGCCATGGCCCGGTCGGCTTCGGTGCTGACATCGAGCAACTCGGCGTTCAGTTGCACGACGTCCGTTTCCTGCGCGAGCTGGTTGCGCTCCTGGAACTGCATCTGGATTTCGGCGGACATTTCGGGGCTGCAGAACTGGCGGATGTCCTCCATGTCGCCGCGGTCGTTGGCGGCCTGCAGGCGGATGAAGTTGAGCTTGGCCTGCCGCAGGAAGCCGTCGACATCGAAGTCGGCGGGAACATTCGCCGTGGCAGCGGTGGCGGTCGCAGCGGCGCCCGTGCCGGCGGAGGATGCCGGAATGAAAGGTTCATTGGCGCGCGGCGGCTCCATGCCGCCGGGCATGCCGGCGTACTGCATGGCCGGCTGTGCACTGGCGGGCTGGCGCTTCCTGAGGAACCAGCGCACGGCGAAGACGACGGCGAGGCCAAGCAGCAGCAACAACATCATGTTGGCCATGCCTTCGCCCATGCCCAGGTGCGAGAACAGGGCGGCCAGCCCGATCCCCGCGGCGAGTCC
>CAJBYR010000323.1 GCA_903959855.1 uncultured beta proteobacterium | reverse complement strand
GGCCACGACGGCACCTGGGGCGTCAAGGAAGAGTATTACGAGCTGTCGATGAAAATCGGCAAGCCGGTGTTCAAGGCCATGGCCAAGGATGAGCCGGATTACGTCAGCTCCGACTGCGCCATCGCCGCCCGCCACATCCTGCAGGGCATGAACGAAGCCGGCGCCGCCGGCAAGAAGGAAAAGCGGCATCCGCTGGCCTTGCTGCGCATCGCCTACGGACTGGACTGAATATATGGAAACCGCAATGACCATCACCCGCGACTCCCTGATGACCCTCGAAGCCTATGCCAGGACGCGCATTGCCATGCGCGAAGAGGTCATGGCGCAAAAGAAGCTGCGCCGCGTCAAGCTGGGCGAGAACATCCTGCTGATTTTCGAGAACGAACTCCTGATCCGCTACCAGATCCAGGAAATGCTGCGTGTCGAGAAGATCTTCGAGGAAGACGGCATCCGGCATGAGCTGGAATCCTATGCGCCGCTGGTGCCCGACGGCAGCAACTTCAAGGTCACGATGCAGATCGAATACGCCGACGAGGAACGCCGCCGCGACATGCTGGCCAGGCTCAAGGGCGTCGAGGACCGCGTCTGGGTCCGCATCGACGGCTTCGACCCGGTGTTCGCCATCGCCGACGAGGACCTCGAACGCGAGAACGCGGAGAAGACCTCGGCCGTGCATTTCCTGCGCTTCGAGCTTTCCGCCGGCATGATCGCCGCCGCGACCTCCGGCGCTGCGATCTCGGTCGGCGTCGATCACCCGGCCTACAGCGCCAATACCGGCGCCCTGCCGGACGCGGTCAGGACCTCGCTGGCCTCCGACTTGCGCTGACCCGGAAGTTTTCCGAAGAACTCCGACGGTAGTGCACAGCGGGCCCTTGCAGGCCTGGTGTATCGGTGCGGCTTAGTTGCCGCGGCGGCTATCGCACCACTTTGTCCACATGCCGCGCAGTGCAGTTTCAAAATGCGAGGCAAAGCGCGGCGCATCGAAGATCGGCGACGCCAGCAGCGCCTGTCGCAGCCCCTGGCGCAAAGCCGTCAGGGCTTGCCTGTCCGCGGCGTGCCTGACCGCGCGCGCGACGTAATCATCGGCGTCAACGGCAATCCAATCCGGCAAGCCGGCATTCGTCAGCAGACCGACGCCCTGCCGCGACTGGAAATGCGTTCCGGCGAGCGTCAGTACCGGAACTCCCATCCACAGGCTCTCGACGGTCGTGGTGATTCCGGGGTAGGGGAAGGGGTCGAGGGCAATATCGACCTCGGCATAGGGCGCCAGGTACTGGGAGCGCGGCGCTTGCGGCTTCAGGATCAGGCGCCCGGCGGCGACGCCGTGCCGGGCAAACCGGTCGGCAACGCTTTGCCGCACCGATTCCTCGCGCAGTTGCTTGGCCTTCAGCAGCAGCCTGCTGTTCGGTACGGCGCCGAGCACTCTGGCCCAGAGCTCCACCACGGCATCGTTCATCTTCGTCAGGTTGTTGAAGCTGCCAAAAGTGACGTGCCCGTTGTGAATTGCCGGCAGCGGTGAAACCGGCATATCGACGGCCGGTGGCGTGAAACACACATAGCTTTCCGGCAGGTAGCAGATGCGTTCGCTGAAATTGACCGCATCCGATTGCGGCAGCGTCCAGGCGTCGGCTATCAGGTAGTCGATTGCCGCAACGCCGGTGGTTCCCAGGTAGCCCAGCCAGGTCGCCTGCACCGGTGCCGGCTTCCAGGCGAACATCGGCAGGCGATTGCCGGCGGTGTGTCCGGTCAGATCGATCAGGATATCAATTCCGTCATCGTGTATCTGCCTGGCCAGACGTTCGTCGGAAAGTCCTATGGCAGAGTGCCAGCCCGTGCAGCAGGCCCGGATCCGATCCGTCAGTTCGTCGCCGCGCGGGTGGGTCGGGTAGCCGAAAAACTCCAGACGGCCGGCCGCCACAGAACCCAATGCCGATAGCACTCCGACGATGAAGTGGCCGACCGGGTGATAGCGCATATCGCCGGAGACCCATCCCACGCGCAGACATCGATCCGGATCGGGAACATTGTCCCATTGCGCATACGGGCGGGCGCTTAGTGCCGCCTGGCTGCCATAGAGCCGTGCTGCAGAGAGCCTGGATTCGACGTGCTGGCCGGACTGAAAGCTGAGGGCGAACAGCAGATTGCTGTGGGTAACGAAGCTTTCAGGTTTGAGTTCCAGCGCCCGGCGATAGCTGGCTACGGCCGCGTCCAGTTGCCCGAGATCCTTCAGCACATTGCCCAGGTTATTGTGGGCCTCTGCGTGGTCGGGGCGGATCTCCAGGGCCTGCTGGTAGCTTGATACCGCCTCATCAAAGCGGCCGAGATCGCCCAGCGCGTTGCCCAGGTTGGCATGGGCATTCGCGTAAGCCGGCCTGAGTTCCAGTGCCCGGCGATAGCTCGCGATGGCGACATCGGGCTGCCCGTGTTCGTAAAGGGACACGCCCAGGTTGTGGTGCGCTTCGGCGAAATCCGGATTGAGTTCCAGCGCCCGACGATAGCTGGCGATGGCGCCATCTGCTTGTCCCAGCGCATTCAGCGCGCTGCCGAGGTTGCAGTGCGCCTTGGCGCTATTCGGCTTAAGTTCGATGGCCCGCAACAGGGTGGTCACGGCAGCATCGAGCTGCCCCTGATCCTTCAGCGCATTCCCCAGGTTGGTGAGCGCGTCGGCGTACTCCGGTTTGATCGCCAGTGCGCGACGAAAGCTTGCGACAGCCGCGTCGAGTTGTCCGAGTGAGCGCTGGGCGCTGCCCAGGTTGTTGTGCGCTTCAGCATAGTCCGGCCGGGCGGCCAGTGCCCGGAGGTAACTTGCCACGGCCTCGTCAAGGCGCCCGGCAGACAAAAGGGCATTGCCAAGGTTGTTCTGTGTCTCGACATCACCCGGCAACAGGCCGGCAGCTTGTTGCAGGGTATGCAAGGCATCCTTTCCCTGACTCAGCAAAGCCGCCCCCAGTACCTTCCACGCGAAACCCGAACCTGGATGCTGTGCAAGCAGGCGCCCCGCGTGATCTTCCAGATCCGAATAGTGCCCGGCGTTGAATAGCGCGACGAGCTCTTGCTGCGCGCCGGGCGACAGCGGCTCCGCGTGGCCTGCAGTCGCGGGCTTTCGGGCGCCTGCTGCAAGCTGGCGCGACGGCGGTCTTCGGAAGCGGACCGGCTTCATTGCGGTCCGGAGGCGCGAAACGTGAGCATGCAGCTATCCTGAACGTGGCTGCGCCCATTTGCAACTCTTCCACTCGGCGTCGATGATTTCCGCTACGGCAGATCGACCGGGGTGCAGCCCGAGCCGGTGCGCGCGTCGCTTGCCGGCGATTTGGCCCGGGTTGACACTGATCAATCTATTATTCAAGGGCTTCGTCTACACTCGCGCCCTCTTTTTGGCGGTGGCAGGGATGGCCAAACCTCAACTCGTATGTCCGGCAGGAAGCCTGGCGGCGCTCAAGGCGGCGGTGGATAACGGCGCCGACGACGTTTATCTCGGTTTCCGCAACGACACCAACGCGCGCAACTTTGCCGGGCTGAACTTCGACGACAAGAGCCTCGCCGAGGGCATCCGTTACGCCCACCAGCGCGGGCGCAAGGTGCTGGCCGCGATCAACACCTACGCCCAGGCCGGGCGCTTCGCCGACTGGACTGCGTCGGTGGATACAGCCGCCGACTTGGGTGTCGACGCCGTGATCATCGCCGATCCGGCGGTGCTCGACTACGCGACCAAGACCCATCCGCAGATGCGCCGCCACCTCTCGGTGCAGGCCTCGGCTACCAGCTACGAAGCGATCAACTTCTGCCGCGACCGATTCGGCATCCAGCGCGCCGTGTTGCCGCGCGTGCTGACGCTGGCGCAGGTCGAGAACGTGATCCGCCACACCGAAGTCGAGATCGAGGTGTTCGGTTTCGGCAGCCTGTGCGTGATGAACGAGGGCCGCTGCTGGCTGTCGTCCTGGGCCACCGGCGAATCGC
>CAJBYR010000322.1 GCA_903959855.1 uncultured beta proteobacterium | reverse complement strand
TCTGACCTGCTTCAGATTCTGTATCTCTCGGGGGCCCGCGTGGCCCCCATTTCGTCTACTCCGTCCCCACTTCTCGCCGCCAAATTACGCCGCCATTTACCGCCGCCAGATTTCTACGGATTCATGCCGCCGGCAACACTTACCCAACCCGCTCATTACTGGGCAGACGATATCGTGGTTTCATCTCAATGCTCGGGGGCTTTGGCAGCGAATCGCATTTTCAATTTAATTGTCCGCGGTTACTGTAGCCCAAAGACGGAAGAAATGAAATATGACATTAGTAACGAAGGCTGTTGAATAGGCACTAAGCCCAGTCGTTTACACACAGCTCCAGTGTCAGCCCTGCCTGGTTTCATGCTATAGACGATGGTGAATAAAGGGCTTTCCCGCTTGATTCCCAGAAGCTATTGAGCAAAGTAGCTTAATACCCACCACGACGGAACGAATCTTCCTCAGGAACGATTTACGTAGGCTGTTGATATCACTTAATTCCTAGCCTTTTACAGACCTCTAATGTAAGTCCCGACTGGTTCATGCTATAGAAGTCCAGCCACCGCAACCACCTGGCACCCAAACTGCGCGCCGCAACATCCCAAAATAGAAACGGCCACCCCGAAGGGCAGCCGTCGTATTACTGGTGGCCAGGGGCAGAATCGAACTGCCGACACACGGATTTTCAGTCCGTTGCTCTACCAACTGAGCTACCTGGCCGGAAAGGCTGCGGATTATAGGCGGTCGGCACTGCGGCGTCAAAGGCCCGGAGTACAGACGCGCAACCTTCCCCTGACACATTGCTTACAACCTGCGTAAGTCCTTTGTAAGAGCCCATCCGTAAAATGTTGTGTTGCAGTACCACTAATTCCTATTTCAACAATCCCTTCCACCTCCGGAGGACAACAATGAGTCAAGACGACGTCGTCGCGCGGATTACAAAAAATCCGAAGTTTCTAAAGTTCGTCAGCACCCGGAACGTGTACTCGAACATCATGACCATGGCCATGATGATCGTGTACTTCGGCTACATCCTGCTGATCGCCTTCAACAAGCCCTTCCTCGCCCAGAAGTTGTACGCGGGCGGCGTCATTTCCGTCGGTATCCCGATGGGCATCGGCGTGCTTGTTTTCACCATCATCATCACCTGGATCTACGTGCGCCGCGCCAACACCGAGTTTGACGCGACCAAGGACGAGATCGTCAAGGAGGCCTCCAAGTGAGCAAACTCAAGCAAATCCTCGTCGCCGTCGCGGCCCTGTCCGTCGCCGGCGCAGCCATTGCGGCGGGTGCCGACCTCGGTCAGGCGGCCAAGCAGCAGACCAACTGGACCGCCATCGCGATGTTCGGCATCTTCGTTGGCGTCACCCTGTACATCACCAAGTGGGCCGCCGGCAAGACCAAGACCGCAGCTGACTTCTACACCGCGGGTGGCGGCATCACCGGCTTCCAGAACGGCCTGGCGATCGCCGGCGACTATATGTCCGCCGCGTCCTTCCTGGGTATTTCCGGCCTGGTGTTCGCTTCCGGCTTCGACGGCCTGATCTTCTCGATCGGCTGGCTCGTCGGCTGGCCCGTCATCACCTTCCTGATGGCGGAGCGCCTGCGCAACCTCGGCAAGTTCACCTTTGCCGACGTCGCCGGTTACCGCTTCGACGCGGGCCCGATCCGCACCTTCGCGGCGACCGGTTCGCTGGTGGTGGTGGCCTTCTACCTGATCGCCCAGATGGTGGGTGCCGGCCAGCTGATCAAGCTGCTGTTCGGCCTCGACTACATCGTCGCAGTGGGCCTGGTCGGCACCATCATGATGACCTACGTGCTGTTCGGCGGCATGACGGCCACGACCTGGGTGCAGATCATCAAGGCAGTAATGCTGCTGGTCGGCGCGACGTTCATGGCGCTGATGGTCATGATCCAGTTCGGCTTCAACTTCGAGGCGCTCGCCGCCAAGGCTGTTGAAGTGCATACGAAGAAGGACGCGATCATGGGTCCGGGAGCGTTGATCAACGACCCGGTCTCGGCCGTGTCGGTCGGCATGGCGCTGATGTTCGGCACCGCCGGTCTGCCCCACATCCTGATGCGCTTCTTCACCGTGCCTAACGCCAAGGAAGCCCGCAAGTCCGTGGCCTGGGCCACGACCTGGATCGGCTACTTCTACATCCTGACCTTCATCATCGGCTTCGGCGCCATCACCAACCTGATCCCCAACCCGGCCGACTATTACGTCGGTGGCGAAATCGCCAAGGGCCTCAAGGGCGGCGGCAACATGCCGGCTATCCACCTGGCCGGCGCTGTCGGCGGCGACATCTTCCTCGGCTTCATCTCCGCTGTGGCCTTCGCCACGATTCTGGCGGTGGTGGCAGGTCTGACGCTGTCCGGCGCTTCCGCCGTGTCGCATGACCTGTACGCCTCGGTGTGGCGTCATGGCAATGTCGATCAGGCCACCGAACTGCGCGTGTCGAAGATCACCACGGTGTTCCTCGGCATCTTTGCCGTGGTGCTCGGCGTGGTGTTCGAGAAGCAGAACGTCGCGTTCATGGTGATGCTGGCCTTCGCGGTTGCCTGCTCGGCCAACTTCCCGGTGCTGTTCATGTCCGTGTTGTGGAAGGATTGCACCACGCGTGGCGCGGTTGCCGGTGGTTTCGTCGGCCTGATCATGTCGGTAACGCTGACCATCATGTCGCCCGCAGTGTGGGAGGCCTCCTTCGGCAACCCCAAGGGCACGGCGATGTTCCCCTACGCCTCGCCGGCGATCTTCTCGATGACCTCGGCTTTCCTGGTGATCTGGCTGGTATCGCTGTTCGACAAGAGCCCCCAAGCTGCCAAGGAGCGCGCTGCGTTCCCGGCCCAGCTGATCCGCTCGGAAACTGGCGTCGGCGCCTCGGTAAGCGGCGGCCACTAAGCACTACTGCAGTAGCAGCAAAAGAAACGGCCCCCGGAAACGGGGGCCGTTTTTATTTGGTGGGTGCTGTGAAGCGCCGTCCCGGATCGTTTTCGCCAACCCAGTTTTGCTGCCACCAGGTGTCGATCTGGCTGCGCGTCCAGGGCATGTGCACCAGCACGCTGTCCAGCGCGCTGGCGAC
Source organism: uncultured beta proteobacterium (assembly GCA_903959855.1). Taxonomy (GTDB): domain Bacteria; phylum Pseudomonadota; class Gammaproteobacteria; order Burkholderiales; family Rhodocyclaceae; genus Sulfuritalea. The sequence continues at coordinate 3,504 of CAJBYR010000322.1, read as the reverse complement.
GCTGGCGATGGTCTGCGGTCGTGCCGCCGGATCCTTTTCCAGGCAGCGGCCGATCAGGGCGTCAAGCTCGGCCGGTACTGCATAGGACGAGCATTCCGAGGCAAGGCGAGGTGTTTCGTGCAACACGTGGTAAGTCAGGTCGTGCTCGGTTTCGGTCTCGAACAGGCGCTTGCCGGTGAGCAGGAAGAAGCCCACCGCGCCGAGCGCATAAATGTCGGCGCGGGCGTCCGCGTCGGCTGGATTTCGGATGCGCTCGGGTGACATGTATAGCGGGGTGCCAAGGATGCGCATGTGCGACGTCAGGTCGCGGGTGTCCTCGCCGCCGATCTGCTTGACCAGGCCGAAATCCAGCACCTTGACGAAGTCGCGCTCGCCGCGCATGTCGCAGAGCATGATGTTCTGCGGCTTGATGTCGCGATGTACCAGGCCGCAGGAGTGCGCTTCCCACAACGAGGCACAGGCCTGGCGCAGGATGTGCGCGGTGCGTGGCGGTGGCACGGGTCCGTAGCGCTCGACCAGGTCGGCCAGCGAGAGTCCTTCGAGGTACTCCATGGCGTACCAGAACTCGCCGCCGGAACCGGTTCCGTAGTCGTAGATGGATATCGTGTTGGGGTGGTGCAGGGTGCTGGAGAGTTGCACCTCGCGCTGGAAGCGCGCCGTCCACTCGTCGGAAGTCGCTTGTTGTTTGAGTACCTTGACAGCAGCAGGGCGCTTTAGCATACGGTGCTGCGCCAGGTAAACATTGCTGATCGCACCCTCGCCGATCTGCCGCAATAATTTGTAAGGGCCCAATTGCCGAAGTCCGTTGCGGCGCATGAGGCCGGCCAGCGTTCCCGGCGACAGAAAGCCGGAAAACCAGACTGCAAACAGCAGCACCAGCACAACCGCAAAGCCGATGTGCAGGTAGAACAGCGGCGCATAGGCCTCGCTGGCCTCGATCTCGACGGCAACGCCGATGTCGAGGTCGCCCAGCCAGCGCCAGGCGCCGATCACATCGCGACCGAGGTAGCCCAGATAGGCTTGCAGCAATAAGCCCTCGCCGTTTTCGCCGCGCCGGGCGATGGCTTGCGTTGCCAGCGCCGTCAAGGCGCCGGCTGCGGCGGGTGGCGCCATCCGCCACGCCAGGCCGCGCTCCGCGAGTTCCGCCGCGTGCCGGCTTGGCGTCAGCAGCCAACCGTCCCCATCAAAGGCCAGCGCTTCGCCGGTTTCACCCAGGCGGGCCGCCCCAAAGACGTCGGCAAAGCCCTTGTCCGCCGGCGAACCCAGCGCCAGGATACCCACCACGCGACCGCCGGTGCCGCGCAGCGGCACCGCCATCCAGGCGCGGCCGATACTGTGCCTGCCTTCGGCGTCGCGGGTGGCATGGGGGCGCAAAAAACTGGAAAAGCCCTTGAGCGCGCCGGCCATCTGCGCCAGAAAATCCGCGCTGACCCTGGCGCCGACGCGTTGCGCTTCGCTGGCGGCAAGGATGCGGCCATCGGGTGCTATCACCAGGACGGCGCTGACGCCGATCGGAGCGGCCTTTTCCAGCACCGCTTGCGCGACGCGAACCGGGTCGCCACCGCGACCGAGCGCCAGGCGCCGCAATTGGGGCCCGAGGTCTTCGTCGGCGGCGAGTTGTTCTGCTTCGTGACGCCGCTCGGCGATCCATTGTTCCAGGGTGCCGACCTGGGTGTTGAGCAGCGTACGCAGGCCCGTTGCCCGTATCTCCCGCAGGGAGTTGCCGACGCCGTGATAGGCCCAGAAGCCGATGCCGAACAAGGCCAGCAACAGGCCGAGTAAGAGGATTCGGGCGCGGTCGAAGGAAAGCTTCACGGCACCCATTGCAACTCAGTGATCGCCGGACTTGCTCAAAAACATTGCAACATGTTGGCTTCGCAGTACAAACGCTTCAGATAGGCCAGTCCGATCCAGAGCCAGAACAACAGGGCGAAGGCGACATATGGCAAGTGGCGGTCGATGACCTGGGGCGGCGTCACCTTGCGCACGATTTTCAGCACCGGCGCAGTAATGATCAGGAACAGCTTGTACATTGTATTGTCATGACGCCGGCCGCCCGCCAGCAGCGCCAGCAGACCCTGGCCGAGGAGGAACAGCATGGCGACTTCCGCCAGCGCGCGAAGTACGCCGAGGATGAGTAGTTCGGGGTGGCTCATGGTATGTTTCGGTCTCCGTTATTTTGCCTGGGTATTTTCATGAATTACGAGCACTGGCGGCATTATGCCCGCGGCTGGCTGTTCCACTTCTTCGGTCGCGAAGACGCGGCATTCGAAGCTTACCTGACGGCTTTCCGCAATAATCCGCAGGATGTGCAGTCGGCGCGCCATCTGGCGGCGATCGCCGCCAAGCGCAAGAACTATGAAGTGGCGATCAAGTGGTTCGAGGTGGCACTGGCGCTGACGCCGGACGACGGCGCCAACTGGTTCAACCTTGGCTACGTCTGCGAACACGCCGGCAAGCCGGGTGAGGCGATCGCCGCGTTCACCGAAGCGGTGCGGCTGGTGCCGCATCAGGACATGGCCTGGTACGGCATGGGCATGGCCTATGCGCGCCTCGGTCGCCACGATGATGCGGTGACGGCGCTGGAAAAGGTGGTCGAACTGCAGCCGATGAGCGGTGAGGGCTTCTACCAGTTGGGCATGGCCTACCATCATGCCAACCGTCCAGACGATGTCACCAAAATCCTCAAGCGCCTGGTCACCTTCGAACCCAAGCGGGCAAAGAATCTGGCGCGCGACACCCAGCGCGCCGATCTGATGAAGTTCATTCCCGACCTGCCTTTCTGATGCCCTGACGACACGGCGACAATCCCGCAAGGGGATACCGTCTCCGCTTCCAGCGGAGACATAAGTCGGCGCTGATGGTACGGTGAAATTCCCATAAGGGGATGCCGTCTGACTTTCCGAATCCGACATATTCCGCAAGGGGATACCGTCGGACTCTCCGAGTCCGACATAAAAAAACCGGCCCGAGGTTTCCCTGGGGCCGGTGCAATGAGGGTTTAGGGTTGCGAACCCTATTTATCCCTCCTCCTCCTCCTACAAATTGATATCAGACGCCCTTGGTGTCGATGTCGCCTTCCAGGTTCGGATAGCGCACATGGTCGACCAGATCCTGGATTTCCTTGTTCGGGGCCGGGGAAATCAGGCTGCCGATAATGATGCCAAGGAAACCGGCAGGAATGCCGAAGGTGCCGGCCGAGATCGGGGCGATGTCCCACCATTGGTTGGCCACGCAATTGGCACCGCAGCCGAAGAACGGATAGGTGATGAACATGTAGTAGGCACAGGTGCCCAGCCCCAAGCTCATACCCATCACTGCACCGAGCCAGTTGGCACGTTTCCAGAACACCCCGCAGACCAGCGCCGGGAAGAAACCCGAGGCTGCCAGCGAGAAGGCCGCGCCGACCAGGAACAGGATGTCGCCCGGCTTCAGGCTGGTGACGTAGGCGGCACACAAGGCCACCACGAGCAACAGACCCTTGGACACCGCCAGACGGCGAAC
>CAJBYR010000321.1 GCA_903959855.1 uncultured beta proteobacterium | reverse complement strand
GACGGTTGCGCCGGCGGCGAGAACCGTCTCGCCCTGCGGCGTAAGGACGATGCCCTCGTTGCCGACATTACTTCCGATCAAATAGACACTGCCACCTGCCGGAGTCCTGATTTCACCCTGGTTGATGACGTTACCGGCGCCATGCGTGGCATCGAACAACTTGCGGCCGGCAAGGAAATTCTCGTTACTGATGTTCAGCGTCGATGCGACAAAACCGGCGGCATCGATCCGGCCGCCCGGCCCGACAAAAATGCCGGCGGGATTAACCAGCCAGACGCGCCCGTTTGAACTCAGGGTGCCGTAGATGGCCGTGGGATCATTCAAGACCCGGTTGAGCACCGTGCTTGATGCCGATGTCTGGGCAAAATGGGTGGTTTCGCCTGCCCGTATCGAGAACTTTTCCCAATTGATTATGGCGCCCGGGCTGTTCGTTACCGTAAGCACACTGCCAGCCTGGGTGAATGCCGCGGTGCCGCTGACGACCCTCGGGTTCAACGGGTTCGGATGCGCCGGCGACGCAATAAAGCAAGCGGCCACCGCCGCCACACACAGACGCACCGGAGTTGCCAGGCGCCGCCGGGTGGAAGAGGATTTCCTAAGCTCCATGATGCGGACTCCCTGGGGCGTGATCCGCCCACTAATATCTTTCGCTTTTAGCGCGATCGCCCTGGCTCTGCCAGGGCATATGTCACGCCAACAAAACTTTGATGGACTCGTTCAAAAACCGTACATAAGGGCGAAATGGCCGCGAATGTCGCCGTCGAGTGCCGTATTGGGGCCACCATTTGGCCAGACGCCGTCCATTACGCGAGCAACGTCAAACCGCACGCTGATGTCTTTCTTCAGGTTGTACCTCAAGCCCAGGCCCAGCGAAGAAATGTTGACCTTCTGGTTGAGCGACGGGTTCAGGTTGAAGCCCTGAGCGGTGTCATAGAAGGCGAGCCCTCTCAGGTTCCCCGGGATATCCAGGCTAGCTGCAATATCCGGCGAATAAACTTCAAGATTGCCGACCCATCCGCGGTCGGCAGCGACCGCCCGCTCAAGAAAACCCCTCACGGCATTCGACCCTGCAAGACCCAGGCGCTCACCGGCAGGCAAAGCATTGTTGGCATGTTGGGCACTGGCTGCGACGCGAAGCATCCACTCGCCCGCAAACGCTCCGAAATAGCTGCCGCCAAAGCGCAAGGCGGAAAACTGGTCCTTGGTTAAATAGCCGGAAGCGGCCGAGTAGCGATCAGTACCGCCGGCCGTTGCAGGAGCCGCCGGAGTGAAGGTAAATCGGCTACCCATGGGGAAAAGGTGATGGACAAAACCAACGTTGAAGTCGATCGACTCACCCGGCTTTTGCCATTGCCCGCTATAGGTTGCCGTCACTGGGCGGAAGGTATGAGGAGTACAGCCCGCAGTGCCAAAGGCGGTCGGGTTTCCTGCAATCGCGCAGCGGCTGTTCATATATTTGTAGTCAAAACCGAGCACCAGCTTGGAAGTAAATTCGCCTTCGCGGGGGAAGATGTGGTTGTAGCGCACACCAAAAACCTCTCCCTTGCCGTTTATCGCCAAGGCACCGCCAAGCGTCGGCGTTGTTGCGGGGGTATCGGTGCTCGAATTTCCATAGATCAGGTCAATGCTGTCGCCGATGGAGTAGAGCGGCAGGCGATAGCCCACGCTCAAGATATCAACCTTCACCCCGATGCCGCCCTGCCAGGGCAGGATCCGATTGCCTTGAAACTTGGGACCGCCAGGAGGATCCAAAGCCGTGGAGTAGGCCAGGGTCAGGACCTGGTCGCTATCGCCAACGTTGGCGTTCTGATAGGAAATGCCGACCCGGTGCTTGCCGCTGGCCTTGGTGCCGGTGTTGTCCAGCGTCAGATAGACCCGGTCAGGGTCTTCTTCCTTGACCTCGACCTTGATGTCTACCTTGCCTTCGTCTTCGCTCACGCCCAAGGTGACTTCGAGCTGCTTTGCCGGGTTTTCGTTGGCCAGTTGAACGTTTTCCGACAACTGGCGCATGTTCGGCGCCTTGCCTTCCTGCAGGTTGGGCAGGCTTGCCCTTACGTTGGTATCGGAAAAGTACTTGTTGCCGGAAATCGTAACCTTGCCGACGACGCCTTCGCTGACCTGTATGCGAACCACGCCCGTCGTCAGCTCTTGCTCGGGCACATATACCTGCACCGTGCCATAGCCGAGACGCCGGTATTCGGCTTCCAGGGCCTCGAGAGCCTTTTGCACGTCACCGTAGTTACGTCGTCTTCCGACATAAGGCGATACGAGTTCCCCCGCCTTGTTGCCGGCAAGCAGGGAATTGCCTTCGATCTGGAAGCGCACGATGTCAAAGGTCACATCCTGGGCACCCGCTGGACCAAGCAGCACGGCCGCCAAGATGAAGGCAGCCAGAAGATTGGCCTTCACATTTCTCATGAGAAATCCTAAATGCATTCGTTTAATACTGAAACGAAATAGAGGCATACACTGAAATCACCTTTCAAAGTAACAAATATTCGGCTCGGCGGCAAGGCAATTATTTGACGAAAGTCTTGTGCTGCCTGCATTCCCACGGATTAAAGCAATTTATTCCGGTCGCGGATAATCACGTAATATTTATTGCGTTTCTGCTCTCCGATGCATCCCGAACTGAGAAAAGTTATAGTCCAAGCGCAAGTGCAGTTCGGTCGGCGCAATGGCTGCCACAAGCGGCGGTTCCGTCGGTGCCCGGTCCGGCAGCAGGATCGCCCCGATGCCAATTGCCGCGGCAATTGCCGATCCGGCAAGCAGGTGCCGCCAATCGCCCTGGATGGCAGAGGGCTTTCCGGCGCCGGAATAAACAGCGGGAATTGAATTCGCGTCTTTCCGATCGGCCGCGAGCTCGTCCTCGGCACGCCGCCGTTCTTCCAGGGCAGCCTGGGCCAACGCTTCTGCGGCAATCCGCTGTGCCTTCGCTGCCTTGGCCTTTTGTTCCATCTTCAGGCGCGCCTCAGCGGCCTGGGCGGCTTCTTTATCGGCAACTGCACGCTTCTGGGCCGCCCGCATCACTTGCTCATCCTGCGCGACCCGGTTGCTTGCAGCGGCTTCCGCCGCCAGCGAAACCGTTGCTGCTTCCGCCGCCAGTTCTGCTGCCCGTGCTTCAACATCCCGCCGTTCGGCAGCCTTCTTCGCTTCCTGAAGTTCGCTTTCCTCCCGCCGGCGTTCGGCCTCGATCCTGGCAGCCGCCGCCTGCTCGGCCTGGCGTGCCGCGGCAATTGCCGCCTCTTCGGCGGCCAGCCTCTCCTGCGCAGCGACCGCCGCCTGTGCTTCGAGCTCAGCACGCTCGATGGTCTGTCTGACCAGCTCAGCATCGTGCCCGGCTCGTTGGGTGGCCGCGGCGGTGGCCGCCTTTTCAGCGGCAAGCCGTGCGCCCTGCTGGGCAATTACCTGGCTCTCGACGTCGCATTTCGCAGCGAGTACGCGCGCGGCTTCGGCCTCGGCGTCTACCAGCGCCTGGGCAGCTTGCGCAGCCCGGGCTTCCTCGGCCAATCGTTGCCGGGCTGCGCTTTCGGCAGCTTGCTCTGCAGCTATCTGCTCCGCAAGTCGAACGCCGGCCCGCGCGTCGGCTTCGCTGCGCTCCCGCGCCTGTTCTGCCAGCTCGGCTTCGCGGGCGGCGCGCTCGCTCGCGGCCACAGCCAGTTCGGCGGCCACCGACTCCCGTTGCCGCGCCTCTTCTATCTCAACTTGCTCACCCTCGATGCGGGCGGCAAGCTCGGCTGCCCGACGCTGCGCGAACTCGATTTGTCGCGCCTCTTCGGCCGCCAGGTGTTCAACCCGGATGCGCTCCCTGAGCGACTCCCCGGCAAGCTTTTGCGCCTGCATCCCGGATAGCTCCTGCTCTGCTTCCTGTCGCGCCACGATGGCCTGTGCCACCTCCGCCTCGCGTTCCGCATGCTCCTTGGCGGCGTACATGGCAGCGCTTTCTTCCGCAACCCGGCGGCGCGCAGCGGCTTCCGCTTCCTGTTCTGCGCGCAGCAGCTGTGCCGCGCGCTCCGCCGCCATTGCTTCCGCTGCCTGACGCTCGCCAGCCTCTTTGGCAAGTTTCAGCTCCCGCTGCGCACGGTCCTGCTCCGCAGCAAGTTTGACCGCCGCGCTATGTTCGGCCTGCATGGCGCTGGCCAGGGCGTTTCGCTCGGCATCGATTCGTACCTGCAAGGCCGCTTCCGCCGCACGCTCGGCGCTTGCAAGTGCTTCTGCCGCCGCCACCGCAGATAGGCTTGCCGCCAATAGTTCGGCATGACAGGTTGCTGCGGCCTCCTCGATGGCCTTCCGTTCCCCGGCCAACCGTGCCGCCTCGGTATCGCGCTCGGCACGCTGCTGCGCTGCCCGCGTAGCCTGCTCTTCCTCGGCGATCCGTTGCTGTGCGGCGGCTTGCGCGGCCTGGTCGGCGCGTATGGCTTCTGCCGCCCGTTCTGCCGCTTGCGCCTCGGCCGCGAGACGTTCCCCTGCCTTCTGCGCCAACCGATTTTCACTTTCGGCACGCGTGCGCTCGGCTTCGATCCGGGCGGTGGCGGCTTGCTCGGCCTGGCGTGCCGCTGCCAGCGCTTGTTCTTCGGCAGCCTGGCGTTGCTGTACGGCCGCGGTGGCTTGCGCTTCGATCTCGCTGCGCTCTGCACTGCGCTGCGTCAGTTCTGCGTCCTGCTCGACTCGCTTTGCCGCCGCCTCGGCGGCGGCACGTTCGGCAGACAGCCGGGCCGTCTGCCCGGCGATAGCCTGCTCTTCGGCCTCCCGCCGCGCCGCCAGCGCGCGCGCGGCCTCGGACTCAACCGCGGCTCTGGCCTGCGCCGCTTGCGTGGCCAGTGCTTCTTCGGCGAGCCTTTGCCTTGCGGCGGCTTCTGCGGCGTGTTCGGCACGCAACTGCCCGGCCAATTGTTCTGCTGCGCGGGCTTCGGCTGCACTGCGCTTTTGCGCCTGCTCCGCCAGCTCGGTTTCGCGGGCTGCGCGCTCGCCCGCAGCCGCGGCCAGTTCGGCGGCCACCGACTCCCGTTGCCGCGCCTCTTCTATCGCAACTTGCTCACCCTCGATGCGGGCGGCAAGCTCGGTTGCCGCATCCTGCTCGGCCTTGATAGTTACGGCGTCCGCTTCACTGCGGGAAGCTTCCGCTTTGCCCGCTGCAGCGGCAGGCGTCGCGCGGGGTACGTCAGGCTTGCTTGCAAGCTGCCGGCGCTTGCGCTCGGCTTCCATCAGTCCGGTCAATAGCTTGCTCAATCCACGCTCCCGATTTTTCGCCGCGGCATCCGGCCCGTCTGCCGAAGACTAACCCGGCCGGCCGAAACGCCGAAGGTAGAATAAGCTAATGGAAACAGCGCAAACCCTGCTCATCCTGACCAATCTGCCCGACGAGGCCAGCGCCCGGAGGCTCGCCGCCCGGCTGGTCGATGACCGCCTGGCCGCCTGCGTCTCGATTATGGCGCCCTGTACCTCGGTCTACCGCTGGCAGGGCGCGGTTGAAGAAGCACGTGAAATTCCGCTGCTGATCAAGTCCTCTGCAGAACGCTACCCGGCGCTGGAGAACGCCATCCGCGCCAACCACCCGTATGAACTTCCCGAGATCGTCGCGGTCACTATCGCTCGCGGCCTGCCGGATTACCTCAAATGGGTCGTGGCCGAAACCCTGCCCATCGCCCCCGAAAGCCTGCCCGCATGCTGATTCGCCTGCTATTCCTGATGCTGTTCGCCTGTACCGGACTGGTCCGCGCCGAGGAACCCCTGCCGCCCGAACAGGCCTTCCGCTTCTCTGCCAGGGCCGTCGATGCAAGGACGATCGAGGCGCGCTGGCAGATTACCGACAAGTACTACATGTACCGCGACAAGTTCAAGTTCGCGGCGGAAGGCGGCACGCTGGGCGCACCGAACTACCCGCCCGGCAAGATGAAGGAAGACGAGAACTTCGGCAAAGTCGAGGTCTATCGCAAGGAAGTGAAAATCCTGATTCCGGTCGAAGCCACCGGCGTCGTGACCCTGAAAGCCGTGTCTCAAGGCTGTTGGGATGGCGGCATCTGCTATCCGCCGATCAACCAGGAGGCCCGCATCGAGCTGCCGGCGGCGGGTGCCGCGCCGACCGGTGCCCAAGTCGCCGTAGCGTCAGCGCCGACTCTTGCACCGAGTGACAAGTCCCCGGCCGCCGCCGGCGATGAAACTTCGCGCATCGCCGGCCTGTTCAAGGGCGACAACCTGGCCTTGGTGCTGGCCAGCTTTTTCGGCTTCGGCCTGCTGCTGTCGCTGACGCCCTGCGTGTTTCCGATGATCCCGATCCTGTCGGGCATCATCGTCAACCACGGACATGCAGTAAGCCACCTGCGGGCCTTCGTGCTCTCGCTGGCCTATGTGCTCGGCATGGCGATTACCTACGCCCTGGTCGGTGTCGCCGCCGGACTTTCCGGCACGCTGCTCTCGGCGGCCTTGCAGAATGCCTGGGTGCTGGGTGGCTTTGCCCTGGTCTTCGTGGTGCTCTCGCTGTCGATGTTCGGCTTCTACGAACTCCAGCTCCCTGCATCGCTGCAAAGCAAGGTCTCGGACAGCGCCAACAAGCGTGGCGGCTCGCTGCCGGCAATCGCCCTGATGGGTGCACTCTCGGCCCTGATCGTCGGCCCCTGCGTCGCCGCGCCGCTGGCCGGCGCCCTGCTCTATATCGCCAAGACCGGCGACGCGGTACTCGGCGGCAGCGCACTCTTCTTCATGGCGCTGGGGATGGGCGCTCCGCTGCTGCTGGTCGGCGCGTTTTCGCGTTCGCTGCTGCCCAAGTCCGGGCCATGGATGGAAGGCGTCAAGAAATTCTTCGGCGTGATCATGCTGGCCACAGCGCTGTGGCTGGTCTCGCCGGTGATTCCGCTATGGACCCAGATGCTGGGTTGGGCATTGCTGCTGGTGGTGCCGGCGATCTTCCTCCACGCGCTCGACCCCTTGCCGGCCAATGCCCACGGCTGGCAACGCCTGGGCAAGGGCCTCGGTGTGGTCCTGCTGCTGGCCGGCGCGGCGATGCTGATGGGTGTGCTGGGCGGCGCGAAGGATCCCTTGCAGCCCCTCGGCTTCCTGCGCGCCGGCAACGCCGCCGAGACGCACGGGGCGGCCTTCGAGCGCGTGGCCACGAGCGAGCAACTCGACCAGCGGCTGGCGCAGGCCAAGGCCTCGGGCAAGTCCGTGATGCTCGACTTCTACGCCGACTGGTGCGTCAGCTGCAAGGAAATGGAGCGCTTCACCTTCGCCGACCCGAAGGTCGCCGCAAGCATGAAGCAGATGGTCCTGCTGCAGGCCGACGTCACCGCCAACTCGGATGCCGACAAGGCGCTGCTCAAGCGCTTCGGCCTGTTCGGTCCGCCCGGCATCATCTTCTGGAGTTCTACGGGAACCGAGCTTTCCGACCTGCGGGTGGTCGGCTTCCAGAACGCAGACACTTTTCTGCCCACTGTCGAGCGCGCACTGCGCTAATCCAATTGGAGTACCCCCCATGTTCACTGGCATCGTCACCGCCACGGGCAAAGTCGCCCACGTCCAGCCGCTGGAAAAGGGCCTGCGCCTCACTGTCGAGGCACCCGGACTAAAACTCGCCGATGTCGCTCTGGGTGATTCGATCGCCCACGGCGGTGTTTGCCTGACGGTGATCGCCAAGAAGAAGAACAGCTACCAGGTCGACGTCTCGCGCGAAACGCTCGACTGCACCGTCGGCCTCGATGCCGAGGACAGCGAGGTCAATCTGGAAAAGGCCATGCGCCTTTCCGACTTCATCGGCGGCCACCTGGTTTCGGGCCATGTCGATGGCGTCGGTGAAGTGGTCAAGTTCGACAAGATCGGCGAATCGCACGAGTTGGTCATCAAGGCGCCGAAGAAGCTGGCAAAGTACATTGCGCGCAAGGGATCGATCACGATCGATGGCGTCTCACTGACGACCAACAAGGTCAAGGGGCGCACATTTTCGATCAACCTGATCCCGCATACCGTCGAGGTGACGACATTGAAGCGCCTGCATCCCGGCGCCAGGGTGAACCTTGAAGTCGACCTGATCGCACGCTACGTCGAGCGGATGCTGAGCCCGCGCGCGGCGTAAAATGCGCGCCTTTGCCAGCCCGGTAGCCCTGACATGAGCATCAGCCCCGTACTCGATATCGTCGCCGACCTGCGCGCCGGCCGCATGGTGATCCTGGTCGACGAAGAGGATCGCGAAAACGAAGGCGACCTCGTCATCGCCGCCGAGCATTGCACACCCGAGGCCATCAACTTCATGGCCAAGTTCGGCCGTGGCCTGATCTGCCTGACGCTGACCGAAGCCCGCTGCCGCCAGCTCGAGCTACCGCTGATGGTGCGCGACAACAAGACGCCGCACGGCACCGCCTTCACGGTCTCGATCGAGGCGGCCGAGGGCGTCACCACCGGCATTTCGGCGCAAGACCGCTCGCGCACCGTGCTGGCGGCCGTGGGGAAAAACGCAAGCCCGGCCGACATCGTCCAGCCGGGCCACATCTTCCCGTTGATGGCGCAAAACGGCGGCGTTTTGGTACGCGCCGGCCACACCGAAGCCGGCTGCGATTTCGCCCAGCTTGCCGGGCTGGAGCCCGCCTCGGTGATCTGCGAGATCCTCAAGGAAGACGGCACCATGGCGCGGCTGCCCGACTTGCTCGAGTTCGCCGGCGAGCATGGCCTGAAGATCGGCACCATCCGCGACCTGATCCAGCACCGCTCGGAAACCGAGAAGCTCATCGAATGCGTGGCCGACAAGCACGTCGACTGCGCGCAAGGCAAGTTCCGCCTGCGCGCCTTTGCCGACCGCAGCAGCGGCGACGTACACCTGGCCATGTCCTGCGGCGAGATCAAGGCCGGCGAAGAAACCCTGGTGCGCGTGCATGAGGCCGTCTGCGTGCTCGACTTCCTCGACCATGGCAGCCGCGGCCACACCTACAGCGTCGACTTCGCCCTGCGTACCATTGCCGAACGCGGCGCCGGCGTGCTGGTCCTGCTGCACCGCGCCGAATCCGGCAATGCCCTGCTCGCCGCGCTGAAAAAGGAAAAGGCCGAGCGTCCCGCCTATACCTGGGATCCGCGCATCTACGGCATCGGCGCACAGATCCTGCGTGAGCTCGGCGTCGGCAAGATGCAGCTGATGTCCAGCCCGCGCAAGATGCCCAGCATGGCCGGCTTCGGTCTCGAAATCACCGGCTACTTCTCACCGGCAGGAGACAGCAAGCCATGAGCATTCGCGAACTCGAACCCAATCTCGCCGGGCGCGGACTGCGCGTCGGCGTCGTTCAGGCCCGTTTCAATCAGGACATCGGCGAAGGCCTGCGCTCCGGCTGTCTTGCAGAACTGACCCGACTGGGCGTCGCCGATGCCGACGTGACGTACGCCACCGTACCCGGCGCACTGGAGCTGCCGCTGACGCTGCAGGCCATGGCGCAAAGCGGCCGCTTCGATGCGCTGGTAGCGCTGGGTGCCGTGATCCGCGGCGAGACCTACCACTTCGAAATCGTTTCCAACGAATCGGCGCGCGGCATCACCGACGTACAACTGAATAGCGGCGTCCCCATCGCCAATGCCGTACTGACTACCGAGAACGACGACCAGGCTTTGGTGCGCATGGTGCAAAAGGGTACAGAAGCCGCCCAGGCAGCGATCGAAATGGCGAACCTGCTGAAGGCGCTCAAGTAATGGCCGGCAGCAAGTCGCCACGTCGGCGCGCCCGCGAGTTCGTCATCCAGGGCCTGTACCAATGGCTGGTGGGCGGCCAGGATGAAGCCTCCATCCAGGTGCAGGCGGAATCGGTCGCCGGCTTCGACAAATCGGACCTCGCGCTCTACACCACGCTGCTGGAGGAGGCGCGCAACCAGGCGCCGGCGCTCGAAGCCGATCTGGCGCCGCACATCGACCGCCGCTGGGACGAAGTCTCGCCGATCGAGCGCTGCATCCTGTTGCTCGGTGCCTGCGAACTCAAGCTGCATCCGGAAACACCCTACCGCGTGATCATCAACGAGGCCATCGAACTGGCCAAGACCTACGGCGGCACTGACGGCCACAAGTTCGTCAACGGTGTGCTGGACAAGCTGGCGGCGGTGCTGAGGACCGCGGAGCTGCGGCCACGCTGATTCCGTGCCCTCGGAATTCGAACTCATCGCCCGCTACTTCACGCGCGGCACTACCCACACGACACTGGGCGTCGGCGACGACGGCGCCCTGATCGCGCCCAGCCTGGGCTGTGAACTGGTGATTTCCACCGACATGCTGGTGGAAGGCACCCATTTCCTGCCCGACACCAACCCGGAAGACCTCGGCTGGAAGACCCTTGCGGTCAATGTTTCCGATATGGCGGCGATGGGGGCAAAGCCACGTTGGGCGACTTTGGCGATGGCCCTGCCGGAGGTCGATGAAGCGTGGGTCGCGGCCTTCGCGCGCGGTGTGTTCGCCTGCGCCGACGAGTTCGGCATCGACCTGATCGGCGGCGATACCACGCGCGGCCCGCGTAATTTCTGTGTCACGATTTTCGGCGAGGTGGCGGCGGGAAAGGCCCTGCGCCGCAGCGGCGCGCGCGCCGGCGACGAGATCTGGGTCTCCGGCCAACCCGGCCGGGCTGCACTCGGCCTGGCCCACCTGCAAGGCCGCACCTCGCTGAGCGAACCCCGTCGTTCCGACTGCATTGCTGCCCTGCAGCGCCCGCAGCCGCGGGTAGCCCTGGGTCTCGCCTTACAAGGGCTGGCCACCGCGGCCATCGATGTCTCGGACGGCTTGCTCGCAGACCTCGGTCACATCCTGGAAGCCTCCGGGGTCTCGGCGCAGCTGAAAATCGCCGCACTGCCAGCGCCGACTCTTGAGCGGGATGCCTATCTGTCAGGCGGCGACGACTACGAGCTTGTATTTACCGTGCCGGCGCAAGCGCGCACCGCGGTCGCCGAGCTCGCCACTGAACTCGCGCTGCCATTGACACGAATTGGTTCCATCATGGCCGGACCGACGGTTTCGATCGAACTCCACGACCTGAAGGGTCGGATCGTCGAGCCTCCGCACCGCGGCTATGACCACTTTATGTCCCCGCTGGAAGCGGGGACGGTATCCCCGGATATGTCCCTGCCGGAGGCGGGGACGGTATCCCCGGATATGTCCCTGCCGGAGGCGGGGACGGTATCCCCTTGAGGGATGATGCGCTGATGGCCAAACTGCCCCCACCCCCTGTCCGCTTCCTGATGCACCACCCGGCGCACCTGTTGGCCTGCGGTTTCGGCAGCGGACTTTCGCGCTGGGCGCCGGGAACAGCGGGCACCGCGTTCGCCTGGCTTACCTACCCCTTCCTGCGCCTCTACCTGGAAAGCGACCTCGGCTTTGCCATTTTCCTGTTACTGGCATTTGCCATCGGGGTCTCGGCCTGCCAGATCACCGGGCGGGCGCTGGGCGTGGTCGATCACGGCGCCATCGTCTGGGACGAGATCGTGCCTTTCTGGTGCGTACTGATGTTTGCGCCGCAGGAAATCCTCTGGCAACTGGCGGCCTTCCTCTGGTTCCGCTTCTACGACATCGTCAAGCCGCAGCCGGCGAAGTTCTTCGACACCCAGATCAAAAACGGCTTCGGCGTAATGATGGACGACGTGATTGCCGCCGGCTACACCATCCTGACCATCGCATTGTTCAAGGCTTTTCTGCCTTTCTGATGGACGCCGACCTGGTCGAACTGTCGCAAGCCCTGGGATCGGCGTGCCTCCAGCGCCGACTCCTGATCGCCACCGCCGAATCATGCACCGGAGGCTGGGCGGCGCAAGTAATCACTCACACAGTTGGTAGCTCGGCGTGGTTCGAACGCGGCTTCGTTACCTATGCCAACGAAGCCAAGGTCGACATGCTCGGCGTGCGCCCCGAAACCCTGGCCAAGTTCGGTGCCGTGAGCCTGGAAACCGCCGCCGAGATGGCAACCGGGGCGCTGAAAAACTCCAAGGCCATGATTTCATTGACTATCACCGGAATCGCCGGGCCGACGGGTGGCTCACCTGGTAAGCCAGTGGGGACCGTATGCTTTGGCTGGTGTCGAACCGGTGCGGCAGCCGAGACGGAGGTGCAAGTCTTCTCCGGCGATCGCGAGGCCATCCGCCGCCTGGCGGTGGTCCATGCCCTGCGCGGGCTGCTGCTCCGGGTCGACACCCGCTGAAGCCGGCGGGGTGGCGCAAAAACTGTGCCATCCATGCCATAATCGAATCCACTATGAAGGACACCACCAAAATGGACGAAAACAAGAGCAAAGCCCTGCAGGCCGCCCTGGCCCAGATCGAAAAGCAGTTCGGCAAGGGCTCCATCATGAAGATGGGCGAAGGCCTGGCGATCGACGACATCCAGACGGTTTCGACCGGTTCGCTCGGACTCGATATCGCTTTGGGCATAGGCGGCCTGCCGCGCGGCCGGGTCGTGGAGATCTACGGACCGGAATCCTCAGGCAAAACCACACTGTGTCTGCACATCGTGGCCGAAATCCAGAAAGCCGGCGGTACCGCCGCCTACATCGACGCGGAAAACGCGCTTGACCCCGGCTATGCGGCGAAACTCGGCGTTAACGTGCCCGACCTGCTGATCTCGCAACCCGACACCGGCGAACAGGGCCTGGAAATCACCGACATGCTGGTGCGCTCGGGCGGCATCGATTGCATCGTGATCGACTCGGTCGCCGCGCTGACGCCGCGCGCCGAAATCGAGGGCGAAATGGGCGACCAGTTGCCAGGACTGCAGGCGCGACTGATGAGCCAGGCGCTGCGCAAGCTCACCGCCAACATCAAGCGCACCAACACGCTGGTCATCTTCATCAACCAGATCCGCATGAAGATCGGCGTCATGTTCGGCAACCCGGAAACCACCACCGGCGGCAATGCGCTGAAGTTCTACGCCTCGGTACGCATGGACATCCGCCGCACCGGCGCCATCAAGAAGGGCGACGAAGTCATCGGCAATGAAACCAAGGTGAAGGTGGTCAAGAACAAGGTGGCACCTCCCTTCCGCGAGGCCCACTTCGACATCCTCTACGGTGAAGGCATTTCCCGTCAGGGCGAGATCGTCGAACTCGGCGTCGAACACAAGATCGTCGAGAAATCCGGCGCCTGGTACGCCTACAAGGGCGAAAAGATCGGCCAGGGCAAGGACAACGCGCGCGAATTCCTGCGCGAGCACGCCGATGTGGCGATGGAAATCGAGTCCAAAGTACGCGAAGCCGTCGGCGTCGCCACGCCGGGCGTGGCCGATACAGCGAAGGACAGCTAGGCGAAGTTCAATCCGCCGGGGGCAGCAAGCTTGACCTACAACGATTGTCGCCGAGATCGCGGCATGCATCATGTCGAATGAACTGCGCCAGCAGGCGATACGACTGCTGGCTCGGCGCGAGCACACCCGCGTCGAGCTGGCACGCAAGCTGTCCAGCCTGGGTACGCGCGAGGAAATCGATGTGGTGCTGACCGAGCTTGAGTCATCCCATATGCAGTCGGACAGCCGCACCGCCGAAGCCTGGTTGCGCGGCAACGCCGCGCGCCTGGGGGCATCGAGCCTGCGTTACACATTGAAGTCGCGCGGCCTGGCCCCGGAACTGATCGAAGAACAAATCGCCCAGGCCGACCTGCCCGATGAAATGGCTCGCGCCCGCGCCGCCTGGAGCCGCAAGTTCTCCGCCGCCCCGGCCAATCCCAAGGAATGGGCGCGGCAGGCGCGCTTCCTGCAAAGCCGCGGCTTTGCCTCCGATGTTGTGCGCCGTCTGTTGAAAGATCCTCTGGGAGAAGCCGGCGAATGAGCCAGGCCATCCTTTCCGCCCACAACCTGCGCAAGAAGTACAAGGCGCGCACCGTGGTCACCGATGTCTCCTTTGAAGTCGGCGCCGGCGAAGTCGTCGGCCTGCTCGGCCCCAATGGTGCCGGCAAGACCACCTGCTTCTATATGATCGTCGGCCTGGTGGCGGCGGACGGCGGCGAAATCCGCATGACCAACGGCGGGGGCGAGAAACGCCTGACCCACATGCCCATCCACCAGCGCGCCAAGCTGGGACTTTCCTACCTGCCGCAGGAAAACTCGATATTCCGCAAGCTGACGGTGACGGAAAACCTGCGCGCCGTGCTCGAGCTGCAAGACCTCGATGCAGATGCCATGCGCAACCGCGAGGAAACCCTGCTCCAGGAACTGCACATCACCCATATCCGCGACAACCTCGCCGTCTCGCTCTCGGGCGGCGAACGACGTCGGGTCGAGATCGCCCGCGCGCTGGCCACCAACCCCCGCTTCATCCTGCTCGACGAGCCTTTCGCCGGGGTCGACCCGATCGCCGTGATCGACATCCAGAAGATCATCCGCTATCTCAAGGAATCCGGCATCGGGGTGCTGATCACCGACCACAACGTGCGCGAAACCCTGGGCATCTGCGATCGCGCCACCATCATCAACGCCGGCGAAGTACTTGCCGCTGGACACCCGGCCGAGATAGTCGATAATGAAAGTGTGCGCCGCGTCTATCTCGGCGAGCACTTCAGAATGTAAAGCCAAGAAAAAGAAGTCATGAAGCAAGGACTCCAGCTCAGGCTATCCCAGCACCTGGCCCTGACGCCCCAGTTGCAGCAGTCGATCCGGCTGTTGCAGCTTTCGACGCTGGAACTCAACGCCGAGATCGATCAGGCCCTGCAGGAAAACCCGCTGCTGGAGCGCGACGACCCGGGTGAGCCGCAGGTCTTTGCCTTGGGACAGACTGGTGATGCGCTCTCCCAGCAGCAGCAGACCACATCAAGCAGCAACGACGACACCCCCGACTCGCGCGGCGGCGACGATGAAGGCTGGGGCATGAGCTTCTCCGGCAGCGGCGTGCAGCGTGACCCGAACGACGACGACATGGACAGCGGCGAGACCCAGGCCGCCGTCACGTCCTTGCGCGAACACCTCGGCGCCCAGGTCGGCATGACCCAGATGCCGGATCGCGATCGCGCCCTGGTGGCGTTCTTGATCGAGGCGCTTGATGACGACGGCTACCTGACCCAAGGCCTGGATGAACTGCTCGATCTGCTGGTCAGCCCCGAAGACGACCCGGAGTTGCGCGAAAGCCTGCTCGAAGAACTCGCCATCGCCCTGCGCCACCTGCAAAACCTCGATCCGCCGGGCATCGGCGCGCGCAACGCCCTGGAATGCCTTTCCCTGCAGCTGCTCAACCTTGACGGCTCGCCCGAACGCACGCTGGCGCTTGCCATCGTCAAGAACCACCTTGATCACCTCGCGGCGCGGGATTTCGTTCGCATCCGCAAGGCACTGGGCTGCGACGATGATGAACTGCGCGACGCGCAGTCACTGATCCGCTCCCTGAACCCGCGGCCCGGCGCACAGTACGCACCGATCGACACGCGCTACGTGGTACCCGACGTCTCGGTGAAGAAAACCCATGGCCAATGGGTGGTCAGCCTCAACCGCGACGCCATGCCGCGCCTGCGCATCAACCGGATGTATGCCGACATCCTGCAGCGCCATCGTTCCGGCAGCGGTTCTTCGGCGGGCCTGGCGGGCCAGTTGCAGGAGGCCAAGTGGCTGATCAAGAACGTGCAACAGCGCTTCGACACCATCCTGCGCGTGTCGCAGGCCATCGTCGATCGCCAGCGTGCCTTCTTCGACCACGGCGAAGTGGCGATGCGGCCGCTGACCCTGCGCGAGATCGCCGAAACGGTCAGCCTCCATGAATCCACGATTTCGCGCGTGACGACCCAGAAGTACCTGGCCAGCCCGCGCGGCATCTTTGAGCTCAAATACTTTTTTGGCAGCCACGTCGCCACCGATACCGGCGGCGCGGCCTCCTCAACCGCAATCCGGGCGCTGATCAAGCAACTGGTCGGCGCCGAGAACGGCAAGAAACCGCTCTCGGATTCCCGGCTTGCGGAAATCCTCGGCGAACAGGGCATCGTCGTAGCGCGTCGCACCGTTGCGAAGTACCGCGAACTGCTCAACATTCCGCCGGTTAACCTCAGAAAAGCACTTTGATAAATCACTTCTAATCAGGAGACATCATGAATCTCAACATCACCGGACATCACGTGGAAGTTACCCCGGCCATTCGCGACTACGTGAAGGGCAAGCTGGAACGGGTGTTGCGGCATTTCGATCAGGTGACCAGCTCGCACGTCATCCTGTCGGTTGAGAAGCTGCAGCAGAAGGCGGAAGTCACCTTGCACGTCAAGGGCAAGGACATCTTCGCCGATGCGGTTGATGCCGATCTTTATGCCGCCATCGACCTGGTCGCCGACAAGCTCGACCGCCAGGTGGTGAAGCACAAGGAAAAGGTTTCCAGCCACAACAATCACGACAAGCGGCAACAGCCCGAGTAAATCCGGCGCGCCTTCGGCCGTGTCACCACGGCCGTCAGCGCTTGGGGTTATACTGCCGGCCGCTGCAAGCTCCGCTCCTACGCAGGATTGCCCCCTCATGAATCAGATCGCCAGCCTGCTGCCACTGGACAACGTGGTAGCCAACCTCGATGCCAGCAGCAAAAAGCGCATTTTCGAGCAGGTCGGGATTCTTTTTGAAAATCACCAGGGACTCGCCCGCAGCGCCGTCTATGACGCGCTGTTCGCGCGCGAGAAGCTGGGTTCCACCGGGTTGGGGCAGGGGATTGCGATTCCCCACGGCAGAATCAAGGGCCTCAAGGCGCCGATCGGCGCCTTCATCCGGCTCGTTACCGCGGTACCCTTCGATGCACCGGACAGCAAGCCGGTCGGCTTGATCTTCGTATTGCTGGTACCGGAAGCCGCTAACGAACACCACCTCCAGCTGCTTTCCGAACTGGCCCAGATGTTTTCCGACCGCGATTTCCGCGAGCAGCTGGCGGCCGTGCCCGACGCAGCCGCGCTGCACGGCCTCTTTGCCAATTGGCACGCCAGCTGATCGTTTCCGAGCTGTTCGAGCGCAACCGGGAGCGGTTGCAGCTCACCTGGATCTGTGGTCCGATGACGCGGACCATTTGCACCACTGAACACGTCGTATCCCCGGCCGACCTGATCGGCCACCTCAACCTGATGCACCCCGAGCGCCTGCAGGTGATCGGCTCGCCGGAAATCGCCTGGGCATTGCGGCATTCACCGGAAAAAGTTGCTCATCACATGCATGAAATCTATTCCGCCCGCCCGCCGGCAATCGTTGTTGCCGACGCCTGCGAGATCAACCCCGGCGTGCGCGCAGGCTGCGAAGCCTCGGGCACCCCGTTGATGGCTACCCCCTTGTCATCGGCTTTCGTCATCGATACGCTGCGCGCCTTCGTCTCGCGCCAGCTGGCCGAGACCGGCACCCTGCACGGCGTTTTCCTCGACGTGCTCGGCATGGGCGTGCTGATCACCGGCGATTCCGGCGTCGGCAAGAGCGAACTCGGCCTGGAACTGATTTCGCGCGGCCATGGCCTGGTCGCCGACGACGTGGTCGAAGTCTCCCGCATCGGTTCCGATACCCTTGAAGGCCGCTGCCCGGAACTGCTCAAGGATTTCCTCGAAGTACGCGGCCTGGGGCTGCTCAACATCCGCACGGTATTTGGCGAAACCGCCTGCCGGCGCAAGATGCGCCTCAAGCTTATTGTGCACCTGCAAAAGCCGACGCCCGGCGTGCCCGAAGCCGCCCGTCTGCCCCTGGACGCGCAGACCGAAACCATCCTCGGCGTAGCGGTACGCCGCGTCACCCTGCCGGTAGCCGCCGGACGTAATCTTGCCGTGCTGCTGGAAGCCGCCGTGCGCGCCACCGTGCTCAAGCTGCGCGGCATCGACAGCATGCAGGAATTCCTCGACCGCCAGGAAGCCGCCCTGCGTGCAGACGCCGGCAATAACGGCAGCGTCAACTAAAACGCGGCGAGCAGCGTTGTTCGGCAACGGCTATCTGCCGTAACAACAATATCCGGAGGAACACCATGAAAAAGCTGAACGCCGTTGCCTTTTCGACCCTGATCGCTGTTGGCTTTGCCCTCGCCCAGGCCCCCGCCGCCGCCGCCCCTCAAAGAATGACCAAAGGGGAGGCTGTAAAAAAATCGATGGAGAAGCAGAAAGCCGTTCCCAAGCCCGCCCCCCCCGCGGCCAAGCCTGCACCCAAGCCCGCACCCAAGCCCGCACCCCAGGCGGCGCCCGCCGCCAAGAAGCCGCCACCCGCAGCGTTGCTAAATCGGGCGAAACGGAACTGAGCAAGAAATATCCGGCGCTGGCCGACACCGCCTAAACCTACTTCAGGCGTGCAACGTGAATAGCGCCGGCCCGAGGCCGGCGTTCTTCTCCTGTTCTCCACCCCGCAAAAGACCCTGTCCGCGAGTCAACTCGACGCCAGGTTCCCGCGTTAAGCGAAAACGGCATCCAGCCGTATCAATAAATCCCTGAGGAAAACCAATGAACAAGCTGATTGCCGTCGCCCTGTCGTCCCTGTGTGCCGCTGGCGTTGCGCTGGCCCAGGCGCCTGCCGCCGCACCCGCCAAACCGGCCGCCGCGCCTGCTGCCGCTCCCGCCGCCGCACCGGCCAAGGCTGCACCGACTGCCGCACCAGCAGCAGCTCCCGCGGCCGCACCTGGCAAGAAAAGCCTCAAAGATGTAATGGCCGAAAGGGCCAAGCATGCTCCTGCCGCGAAGCCTGCTCCGGCTGTGAAGCACCCCCCGATGAAGCATGCTCCCGCTGCAAAGCACCCCCCGATGAAGCCTGCTCCCGCTGCGAAGCACCCCCCGATGAAGCATGCTCCCGTTGCGAAGCACCCCCCGATGAAGCCTGCTTCCGCCGCCGAGAAGAAGCCTGGCCCTTTCGGAAAGCTCGCTCCCGCCGCGAAGCCTGCTGCAGACAAACCCGCTGCACCAGCCGCCGGAAAGTAATTCGACCCGCAACCTGGAAAAACGCCGGCTCTGGACCGGCGTTTTTCATTTGGCCGATGGCGGCCGGCAATGCAAGGGCAAATTCGGACATCAGTCCTGACGCCCAGGCAGGACACCCTTGCAACGTCCGAATGATTGATTCGAGATGCGCGGTTACCGCCGGCTCGGAAGCCACACGAGTGCGGAACCTCGCGCCGATTGTCTGCCAGCCTTAATCTCTGGACTTCCCGGCGTAAAAAGACCACACCAGCAGGTCAACTCGACTCGGCCTTCTCGCGTTAAGCGGCTACGGCACTCTGCCGTATCGAATATTTTCGGAGGAAACAAATGAATAAGCTGATTGCCGTCGCCCTGTCGTCCCTGTTTGCCGCTAGCGTTGCGCTGGCCCAGGCGCCTGCCGCCGCACCCGCCAAGCCGGCCGCCGCGCCTGCTGCTGCTCCCGCCGCCGCACCGGCCAAGGCTGCTCCTGCTGCCGCCCCTGCCAAGCCCGCCGATGCCGCCGCGCCGGCCAAGAAGGATCCTGCCGCCGCCAAGAAGGAAGCCATGGAAAAGGCCAAGGCTGCTCACGAAGCCAAGGCCAAAGCCGCTGCCGACGCCCGTGCCAAGGCCAAGGAAGCCCACGATGCCAAAGTGAAGGCCGCCGCAGAGTCCAGGGCCAAAGCCAAGGAAGCCGCTGAAGCCAAGAAGAATGCTGGCAAGCCCGCCGCTCCTGCCGCCAAAGCCGGTGGCAACGACTGCGAAGCCAAGGCTGTGAGCAAGGATGGCAAGCCGCTCGCCGGCGCCGCCAAGGCCGCTTCGATGAAGAAGTGCCAAGCCGACAGCAAGCCCGCTGCCGCTGCACCTGCCAAGCCCGGCGCCGCCGCCGCTGCCGACTGCGAAGCCAAGGCCGTGAGCAAGGATGGCAAGCCGCTGGCTGGCGCTGCCAAGGCCGCTTCGATGAAGAAGTGCATGGGCGGCAAGTAAGCTCAAGGCCGGTAAATCCGGCCGCTGCCTCGAGAAACGCCGGCTTCGTGCCGGCGTTTTTCATTTTTTGTCCGGCCCGGAGTGGCGGACGGTATCCCGATGAGCCGCTAGAATTGAGGACATGAGCACACCTTCAGATCCTCCTCCCCAGTACGAACCCGGCGGCGATCGCATCATGATCGTCATCGTCCTGATCGTCGTCACCGCCCTTGGTGGCATGGCCTGGAGCTTTTTTTCGCGGCAAAACGCACCCGCGGGCACGCCCGAGATCAAGTCGCGCCACCTGCCGCCCTCGGAGCGGCCGGCACCTGACAAGGCGTCTGCCCCGGCCGCCGTAGCACCAGCACCGACTCCTGCCCCGGCAAAGTAGAACCCTATGCAACGGCTTGCACTGCAACTCGTTGCATAGTATCTTTCAGGCATGTCGCTGGACCATGCCCTGCTCGTCTCGCTGCTCGAAAAGCCAAGCTCCGGTTATGAACTGGCGCGCCGCTTCGACCGGTCGATCGGCTACTTCTGGCATGCCACGCACCAGCAGATCTACAAGGTCCTGGCCCGCATGGAGGAAGCCGGCTGGATTTCCGGCGAGGTGCAGGCCGGCGAGGCCGCACCCGACCGCAAGCTGTATTCGGTCAGCCGCGCCGGTCGTAGCGAGGTTTCCCGCTGGCTGGCGGAGCCCACCGAACCGGAGGGCATCCGCGACAGCCTGATGGTCAAACTGCGCGGCGCCGCCTTCGGCGAGGCCGGCGCCCTGATACCCGAACTCGAACACCATCGCGCCCTGCATGCCAACCGCCTGACGGCGTATCGCGTGATCGAGGCAAGAGACTTT
>CAJBYR010000320.1 GCA_903959855.1 uncultured beta proteobacterium | reverse complement strand
CTAGTCGCCCCTGCAAAATTCATCTGACACCCCCGGCAGTTGTGCCAAACGAGAGCCCCGTCGCCGGATGAAGTCGGTTGAAGGGATTCGCGCGCAGAATTGCCGCAAGAATCAACAGGAATATCGGGCGCAATAAAAGGGCCGACAGGCCCAGACGGACCATTGCCCGCAGCAGCCAACGGATGTTGTAACCCGCCGCACAGAGTACCGCATGCAGCGCATCGCCGAGCTGGCCCGGGAGCCAGCATCTGTCCATGCGGTTATCCGACTTCAGATGCCCAATCGCCGGTTCCACCGCCTGACGACGCTTCAGCCAACGGCGCTGCGGGTTGGTCAATGACTTGTACTTGCCACGGTGGATGATCTCCACCGTCGGGTTGTCCTGATCCACTCCCCGGTAGCCCAGATCGACGATCACCTGTTTCGGGGCTTTGCCGGTGTCCTCCAGCAGTATCGTGGTTTGCTCCAGCTGCTCATTGAGCACATGCCCGTCGTAGGGGTTGCCGGGGAAGGTGCGTGCGCCCACCATCAGACCGCTCTTGTGCGTGACGGCAATGCTGGCCTTAACGCCGAACTCGTAGGGCTTCCGGGCTTTCCCCTTGCCGATGCACTCGACTTCCGGGGCGTGCAGGGCGTAGAGCTTGTTCTTGTCTTTTCGCTGCTGGGTACGGATGCGCTCGGCCCGTTCCAGCAAGGTGGTCAGGCGGGTGATCGTGGCCGGGGATTCGGTGGTGGCCGTTACCAGCTTGCGCTGCGTCTCGCGTAGCACGATGCCAAGGATGGTGCGTTGCCGTTTGACGGTGCGCCGCAGGCGCCGGAACTGCTTGGCATGGGCGTAGCCGCCTGCCTTGCGGCGCAGTTGTTTCCCTTCCTTGGCGAAGGTTTGCTTGAGTGCGATCCCGGCGAACTTGGCGGCTTGCACGACCTTGCCCCGGGCGATCTCCAGGAGCCGGCTATCGACCGGATGAGCGATGGCTTTCTCCTGGACGGTGCTGTCCACAATGATCCGTTCGAACTCGGCGGGGCGTACCGCTTTGGTCGTTACCGCCGTGTCGATGGTGGCCTTGAGCAGGGTTTCGACACCGGCTTCACCGATGGCGGTGCGAAAGCGTCCGACCTGGGTGGCGTCGCACGGCAGCTTCGGTTCGTAGTAAGTCTGGCCGCTGAAGTATTGCCAGACAACGTTCTCGGCCCAGCGGGCGACAAGGTCTTCGTCGCTAAGGTTGTAGGCATGCTTGAGGTACAGCAGCGAGGCCATGAGGCGTATGGACAGGCGCGGGCGTCCGGCGTTGCTGATCCCACCTCCGGCAATCTCCAGTGTTATTCCGAACAGGTCATCGTTCGCGAGGGCAGTCCCATCGCGATGTTTGCGGACGAAGGACGGGGCCAGGGCGGCTTCGATCTGATCCCAGGGCATTCGGCTCGCGAGCACCGCCAACGGGTGCTTGAGGTCAATCATCTGGTCCAGGCGGGCTCGGAAAAAGTCGTCAGTCATGGCGTTTTTCAGGGGTCGATTTCTCTCAGGTTTCGCGGCCTATTATTTCAATTCCTGCGAGTTTCCGATGTCACAAATTCAATGAATTTCTACGCCCAGTCTGCGGTGCAGACGTTTTGCAGGGGCGACTATCTATGCCCCGACGCTCGGCATACTCCTTGACTTTGTCGGCCTGATTCTGAGTGGAGTATTGCTGGTGTTCGGTGGACATCCGCACGTATTGCGCGGCACGGTAGCGGGGAGGAAGTGCGGCACCCGGGTGGGGCGCATTGGTGGGTAGATTTTCGGAACTGTGAGACATCGTGGCGGGGCAGGGCGTTGAGTTGCGTTGCCCACCATGTACGCTCGGTTCCGCGCTGGATAGCAAGTCCTATCTGGCGGATCACGCGGAACATTCTGATCACTTCCGTGATTTTGTGAAATCCAAGCTCTACCGCCTTGACTTGCCCAACTCCACCCGCACCTGGCGACTCAACTGCGTGCCGGGTGCCTTTCGCACTGTTGCTGCGAACGCCAGGCATCAGCACACATCTCTTCGAGACCGCGCGTCGCCTGCCAGCCCAGCAGGCGATTGGCCAGCGCCGGGTCTGCCCAGCACCGGGCGATATCGCCGGCACGGCGGGCAGCGATCCGATAGGGGATTTGCCGTCCGCTGGCTACTGAAAACGCCCGCACCATATCGAGCACCGAATACCCGCGCCCGGTGCCCAGGTTCACCGTCAGCAAGCCGCCCTGCTGCTCAAGATAATTCAGTGCCGCCACATGGCCCGCGGCCAGATCGACCACATGGATGTAATCGCGCACGCCGGTGCCATCCGGGGTTGGGTAATCGTTGCCCCAGACATTGAGGAACTCACGCTGCCCCGCCGCCACCTGGGCAACAAAGGGCATCAGGTTATTGGGCACCCCTTGCGGATCCTCGCCAATCAGGCCGGATTCGTGGGCGCCCACCGGGTTGAAGTAGCGCAAGCGCGCAATCCGCCAGCCCGGTTCTGCCACATGCAGATCCGCCAGAATATCCTCGATGATCAGCTTGCTGCGCCCGTACGGATTCGTCGCCGAACGCGGAAAATCTTCCCGGATCGGCACGCTCGCCGGGTCGCCATACACCGTTGCCGATGACGAAAATACCAGGCTGCTGACTTCAGCACGCCGCATCGCGGCGAGAAGCTGCACGGTGCCGTGAAGGTTGTTGTCGTAATACTCCAGCGGCTTCGTCACCGACTCGCCCACCGCCTTGAGGCCGGCAAAGTGCATCACGGCCCGGATCGGATGCCGTTCAAAAATATCATCCAGCAGGCCCGCATCGCGGCAATCGCCCTCGACGAACACGGGTCGCCGGCCACAGATCGTCGCCAGCCGATCCACCACGTCGGCCCGGCTGTTGCATAGGTTGTCCAGAATCAGCAACTCGTGCCCGGCGTGCGCAAGTGCCACGCAGGTGTGCGAGCCAATGTAGCCGGTGCCACCGGTGACGAGGATCATGTTTTCAAACGAGACGATGCGACGCCGGCTTCCGCACCCAATTCCGCCAGTTCAATAGCCGGCAGCAATATTGCGGCAGACCCCATCACGCCACCAGAAACTCTTCCCGCTTGCGCCCGACGGCTTCCAGCGCTTTTAGCCACTTTGACGGCTGGCCGCGACCGGTCCAGGTATCTCCGGTTTCGGGATTGCGATACTTGATTGCCACGGGCTTGCGCACCTTGCCTGGCTTGGCCTCGCCGTTGGCGGGTTTGGCCGGCTTGGCTGCCTTAGCGCCTTTGGGCTTTCGACCCCTGCGCGCCTTCACCTTTTCGCCCAGATCCGCGAGCGTAATACCGTAGGCAGCCATCTTGGCCTTGATATCCGCAATCGCGGCGCCGATCTCTGACTTGCGCGCGGCTTCCGCCTGGCGCATCAGCTCTTCCGCCTGCGACTTCAATTCCTTGTAATTCGACATGATCACTTCCTCCTTAAAATTCGCCGGCACGCCGGCTCCTCTTTTAATACTGCCGT
Source organism: uncultured beta proteobacterium (assembly GCA_903959855.1). Lineage (GTDB taxonomy): Bacteria > Pseudomonadota > Gammaproteobacteria > Burkholderiales > Rhodocyclaceae > Sulfuritalea. The sequence continues at coordinate 1,765 of CAJBYR010000320.1, read as the reverse complement.
GTTGTCAGCGCCGACTTTCAACCGATACCGATTCGTCCAGGCCGCGCCACCCCATCGGTGCGCACAAAAAACTGCCCGACCTTGCTCAAGTTCTTCCAAAGTAATGCGCCGACGCCGCCGACACCGTTGCCGCGCAGCGCCGCATAGTCCTCACGGCTCTTGCGCAGAATGCGCGCCAGCGAACGGTTGCTCTCGCCGCCGAGGCGCATCTTCACCAACACCTCGGGGATATACGCCAGACGGATCCCGCCTTTCGCCAGATAACGCAATATCGCGTCGTAATCCGCCGCGATACGGTAACTCGTATCGAAACCGCCCCAGCGCTCGATCACCGAACGCCGCAAAAACAAAGTTGGGTGCGGCGGCATCCAGCCGCGAGAAAGCTTTTCCCGCGTATAAGCGCCCGCCCGCCAGCGCCGCACAATGCGCGACGGACCGCTCTTCGTCACGTAATCAAGATCGCCATACACGCCATCTACCGCAGGATTGGCAAACGCTAGCGCCACGCGCTCCAGCACCCGCGTATCGGCAAAGAAATCATCTGAGTGCAACAGCCCCACCACGTCGCCGGTACCTGCGGGAACGATGACCGAGCGATATTCGTGCGCCTCGCCGCTGTAGACCACCTCATACCCCGCCGTAGTCCTGAGTACAAAACGGGCATTCCCCTTGATGCAGGTGAAGCAGCCGGTACGAATGTAATGCAAGTGCGGTCCCTTGATCTGACGTGGCCCGATCACTGTCAGGTACACCTGTTGCGGCTCTTTGCCTGGATCAAAGAATCCATCATGGATATTGTAGATCGGCACCAAGAAGCCATTCGGCTTGCTAAGATGGTCTTTGGTCACAAATTTTGAATTCGTGCGTGTCTTCAATGTCATAGCATTTAAATTCTCTAAAAAGCGGATTGAGTGATTACCGATTTATTGATAAACATCGGCCATTAGAAATTTTGTGCCATCTCTGTCTTTATCAGACAGAACGGGTTGCTGACTAATCAGCGGCCAATCAATATGCAAATCCTCATCATTCCAGAGCAAGGTCCGCTCATGCTCGGCAAATCGGTAATCCGTGACACTGTAGAAAACATCCGCATACTCACTAGTTACGTAGAACCCATGGGCGAATCCCGGCGGAATCCAAGCCAATAGACAATTCCGTTCCGAAAGTTCATAGCTGGTTACTTGGCAGAAGGTCGGCGAATTTTTGCGCAGATCCACAGCCACATCAAAAATAGTTCCTGCTAACACTTTCACCAGCTTTCCCTGCGGATGGTGAATCTGATAGTGCAACCCCCTCAGCACATTCTTGGTAGAGCGTGATTGGTTATCCTGAACAAAAATCGCATCGATACCGACGGCCGACAAATCACGTCTCGTCCACGTAATAAGCCCGTCGCTCTGCGCGCTAGGCCGCAATAGCAGAATGCCATTCGATAACCGCTCAACAATCTCCACAGCCATAGCGATAACGAAGTCGTCCGGGGTTTCCTGCTGCAGCATCAGCCATTGCATTTCGACGTAGTCCTTGGCATGACCCCAGTCGCGCTTGGAATCCATGTTGCCGAGGAACAGGCAGTCCTGTAGTCCCAGCTTGATGCGGGCCAGTGCCCGGGTGATCTTGCGGGTGACGAAGGTTTCACCCCGGATCGGGCTTTCGTGGTTGAACAGGATGCCGTTGCAGGCGTAGATGCCGTAGGCCTCACGGTAATTGACCGTGATCCAGTAGGCGTAGAGCTTGGCCACGGCGTAGGGGCTGCGCGGGT
>CAJBYR010000319.1 GCA_903959855.1 uncultured beta proteobacterium | reverse complement strand
TCGTAGACCTTCGCAGTCGCCGTAATGCCGGTGGCGGTGATGGGCTTCGGCGTAATGTTGGCTGTCGCGCCGGAAGCATCCAGAATCGTGTAATTGGCGCTATCTCCACCTGGAACAAGTGCTAGGCCGGTGACCGCCACTGGCTTGGCAACGCCAACGTTCTTGTCAATGAAGGTTCCGATCGCACCGGTTGTGTCCAGCGTGACGACATCGCCCCCATAGACGTCCCCGCCAGTGATGGCCGCGCCACCCAGAACCAGCGCCGCCGCCGTGGTGGCGTCGTAGACCTTCGCAGTCGCCGTAATGCCGGTGGCGGTGATGGGCTTCGGCGTTACTGTGAGTTCGTTTGTACTCGCGCCATTATCGGAATACGAATAGCCGAGACCGCTTAACAAGCCGCCGCCAAAGGAAACATTATGCGTACCAACTACGACCTTACCGCTGGGAGATAGCGGAAGAATGTTCCAGGCAGGCCCCCCGCTGGTTGTTGCTACCAGCAAGGTAGTTGCCAAGGCATTTTCGTCACCGTTGACTGCATTGGTCAGTGTGTAGGTGTAGACGGGGACGCCATCGCCATAAACGATGGTATGCGAACTGGGTGTGACGGTAAGAAACCGCTCCTCGCGGTAGATGGCGTTTACACCGGTATTGGCAGCGCCAGTTGACGTATTGGTCAAGGGAAAGGTGAAAGCCATTGTCTCGTCGCTGTTGTAGCGGAAGTTGCCGCTACCGGACCCTACCCTGGTGGTCACTCCAGCGCTGCCCGCGACCGAGCTGGTGAATATCGTGATCATTCCCCCGAAACCCGCCGTAAGGTTGGGGGAGCCGATTAGCAGCACAGTGCCGCTGCCCGGATCACCGTTTCCGCCGGGAGTGGCCGTCTCCCCGGCATTCATCATGATCGCAATCGACGAATTAACGTCAGCATTGACTGTGATATCGCCCGTTGTCGTGATAATGTTGATAGGTCCGGCTGCCGTGAGGGGCGCATTGATCGCCGTGGCGCCGCCCTGCATCATGATCGGCCCATTGATACTGATTGGGCTGGTTATCGTGATGGCAGCTGTATTCGTAGGGCTGCCAATGGTCAAGCCACCCAAGGTTGCGGAGCTGTTGATGGTCAAGCCCGCGAGAGGCCAGACCAAAGGAGCAGCAAAGGAGACACCCGAGGGCACAAAGTTCAATGAACCCGCGCCGATGTCAATCGTGGCACCGTTGAAAGAGTAGGTGTCAGCCTCAAACGTCAAGGCTAAGGGCGCCACAGTTGACGAAATGATCGCACCGCTATTGACAGTCAGCGTTCCGCCGTTCGTTACTCGAAATGTGAGGCCAACTGGTCCCGGTCCCGGTGCTGCGGCATTGATGACGACATCGCCATTGACCGTGATCGATGGCGCACCCAGACCGTTGTTGACGGTTGAAATGACTACCGAAATGCCGTTATTGAGTGCGTTCAAAATATCGCCATCAGTCACGGTCGCAGTGCCGTCTGGTGGTTCGTAGTCGACCGCCGGAACAAAGCCTGGGCTGCTGTTCCCAAAAGCATCGTGACTGACCGTAATAGCAAGAGGATCGAGCAGCCAAAGCCCAGCCTTCCCTCGACCCGCCGAAGCGCGAACTCGAATGCCACGTACCTGTAGTACATGGCCAGAGGTTTCGATCTTACCGCCATCGCCGGACTCGCTGCCGCCCGATGCCAGTATCGTGCCGTGGGCCGAGGTAACCGAGTACGGATTGTGGACGTCGCTCCACAATACCGCCGTACCGCCAGCGCCGACTGTTGCGGACACATCGATCAGGACGTCGCGCGCCATGTAGACCCCGGTGGCCTGGCGCACGCCGTTACCCCCCTGCCAGTCGCCGCCGACTAGGATCACGCCGCCATCCCGACCGGTCGACTCCAGCCGGGTGCTGTCAAGGAGTTGTATCCAGTCGCCGAGCACCTCGATCGCGCCTCCGCTGCCGCGTCTTCCGCTGGTTCGCGCGACCGTCGAACCCGTGAGAAGCAGGCCCAGCGGGTTCGGCCGCGGCGTCTCCGGTGTCGGTGATCTGCGCTCGCCCTCGATCAGGATGTGACCGCCGTGATTGGCGCCGGAAGCATCGAGAAGTGCGGAATTCAGGCGCAGGCTCGTCCCGGCAAGAACGCTGATATCTCCGCCGTCGGCATTTGCCGACAGTGTGGGGTCCGCGTCTGGCGCTGGCGCAGCGCTATCCCCGGCAGTAACACGAACCACGCCGGCAAGTTCGACGCTTTCGCTGGCAGTGATGCCGACGCGCCCCCCGCGCCCGGCGCCCAAGGCAGCCAGAGCCGCGGCACTGATGCTGCCGCTGACTCCCTGTATGAACTGCCGCGCGAGAATGTCGACACTGCCCGCCGCCTGGTCGGCCTGCGTTGCATCGGCCTGAATCTGACCGCTATTCACGATGAGCGGGGCAGTCAAGCGGACGTTGCCCGCAGGACCGCTGGCACTGGCACTGGCGTCGATCACGCCGGAGTTTTCGATACGGTCCGAGGCCTCCAGCACGATGCGGCCGCCGCGCATGGCCAGGCCCGTGGCCTCCAGCCGCCCGCTGTTGCTGACCACGCCCCCTTGCAGACTGCTGGCCGCCTGGGCACTGAGGACGATCAATCCACCCGGTGCCTGCACCAGATTTCTGTTCTCGACCAAGGCGCGAATCTGCGACGGGGTGACCGTCAGGCTGGCCAGGGTACGGGAACCGGCGATGTCCAGGGTGATGGTTTCGCCGGCAGCCAATGCAACGGTACCCAGCTTGGCGATGATCACGCCCTCGTTGCGCACTTCGGGTGCCAGCAGCGCGATATAGCCGCCGAGTTCTTCCTGCACCAGGGCGTTGAGGCGGCCGGCGTTGATCACACTGCCGCTGCTGCCGTTACGCTCCAGGCGCAGCCGGCCGTCCATGAAATCCTGATTGGAGATGGCGTGGGTCGAGGCCACCAGCGCGCCGACATCGACCGACGAGTTCGGTCCGAAATAAATGCCGCTGGCGTTGGTCAGAAATACTTGGCCGTTGGACGTGATGCGACCGAAAATCTCGCTGGGCCGGCTATCGAGAACCCGGTTGAGGATGGCGGCACTGGCGCCCGGCTGAACGAAATTGACCTGGGCCTGGCTGCCGACGTTGAAGGTATTCCAGTCCACCACCGCACGCTGGCTGGTTTGCTGCACCGTCATGGTCGCGGCGTTCTGACTGATGCTGACCCCGCCTGCCCTGACTTGTGCGCCGGCAGGCAACTCATTCACCGGCGGTGCGGCATTTCCGCTGGCCCAGGCGAAGGCCAGCGCCAGACTCAGGGGCCGCATGCGCAGGCGCGCCACATCGAAGGCCCCGTGGCGAACACCCGTGCGATCCGGGAGAGTCATCATGAATTAGAAGGCATGTGCGGCTTCCAGCCAGATGCGATTTCGGATCAGGGTGCCGTCCTGGTCGTTGCCGGCGGCCGTCGGATTCGGGTTGCTGCCCAGGCGCCGGGCCCATGCCAGGCGGGCACTGGCACCCTGGCTATTGGCCCAGGCGAGGGACAATCCGGCCCCGCGCATGGAAAACCGATTCAGCGCCGCCGCACCGGCAAAGCTGTTGTTCTTGTTGACCAGCACGCTACCGTAGTCATACAAACCGCTCAGGGTGAAGCCCTGCGCTAGGCGCCATTGCAGTTCGAGATTGAGCATTCCACCCTCGCTTCCGCCGCCTTCGCTCGACGGATAGGCGCGCAATCCGCTGCCGCCGCCGAGATAGAACTTCTCCGAAGAATCCAGATTCTTGCTCGCCAGCTGACCGCTGAAACTCGCTGACAAAAGCAGGTTCTCGCTCACCACCTGCTGGCGGCTGAGAGAATAACGCAACTTCTGGAACCGGCCCGCGCTGCGTGTCGTGGTGGCATCAGCCGCCTGATTGGGCGAACCCGAAAGATCGAGATTGCCGGCCACCAGGCCCAGATTGCCGAACCACACACCGCCACCGGCGAAGCCATCCTGGCGGTTTCCGCTGAGCGTCAAATTCGTTGTGCCGACCTCGTAGCGCGATGTCACGGCACCTCCGGATTCGTTGTCGAACGTCTTGTGCTCGAATGCCGCGCCAAGTGTGGCATTGGCGTTGCGCAGGCGCAGCAGCGGATAAAGCAGCTCAGCAGCCGTGGTGTCGGAGGCGCCACGGGCCTGCAAAGCGACAAAGTCGCTGCCGACCAGGCGGTAGCGCATTGCCGAAGTATTGATACCGGCAGACAGGCCGGAATAGCCGACCGGCAGTGAATACGCCCCACGCACATAATCGCTGCCCTCGGTATGCAGCACATAGACCGCCAACCGATCCGACAGCTTCAAGGGGCTGGCGACACCGAGGTTGCCCGAGATACGGTACTTGCCCGTCGATCGCGATCCGTGATTATCGATACGCACGTCGCCACCGACCATGGGCTTGTCCCTGACGCTCAGGATCAGATCAGTGACTCCATCACCCTCACCCGGCGCCATGCGCCCCTGGGCGCCTGCGCCTGGCAACTCGTCAAGCAGGCGCAATACGCGATCAACGTCATCGCTGCGAATCGGCGCTCCGGGAGTCAACACGGAACCGGCGACGCCCAGGAGGCGATCTTCGCTTACCCGCAACTGATCGAGGATCTCTTTGCTTTCGATCCGCACCCGACCGAACCGAGCTTCGATGACGTCGATGCGCACCGTGCCTGATGAAAGGTCTTGCGGGGGAAGCAGGGTGCGGATGACCCATCCGTCATCCCGATACACGTCAGCCACGCTACCGGCCGCGAGTTGCAGATCGGCGAACGAAAGTGGACGGCTCAGAAAACCGGACAAGGCGGCCAGCAATCGGTCCGTAGCAACCAATGTGTTTCAACGGTATTTCCATTCGTATCATGAGATATGAGTGTAATATTCCATATACCATAACTTTTAAGTTGATAGTTATCAAGATATTTTTCATTTGATTGAAAGGTT
>CAJBYR010000318.1 GCA_903959855.1 uncultured beta proteobacterium | reverse complement strand
CAGGCCATGGTCAGCGAGCCGGTCAAGCCCTGGCTGGACCCGATCCTGGTGTCGGGCAGCCTGCATATCTATATCTCCCAGTCCTCACGCGGCGAACTGGTGATGGGTGCCTCGCTCGATCCCTACGAAGTGCACAGCACGCGTTCCACGCTGGACTTTGTCGAAGGGCTCTCCGCGCACATGCAGGACATGTTCCCCTTCCTGTCCAACGTCAAGGTCATGCGCCAGTGGGCCGGCATGGCCGACATGACGCCGGACTTCGCGCCGATCATGGGCAAGACCCCCGTCGAAGGTTTTTACCTCGACGCCGGCTGGGGCACCTGGGGCTTCAAGGCCACACCGGTGTGTGGCAAGACCATGTCCTATACGGTCGCGAATGACCGCAACCACGAACTGATTACCGGCTTCACCCTCGACCGCTTCCGCGACTTTGCGCTGACCGGCGAAAAGGGCGCGGCCTCCGTCGGCCACTGATCATGAAGATCATGACCTGCCCCATCAACGGCCCGCGCGTGATTTCCGAGTTCGCCTATGGCGGCGAAATCCGTCCGATGCCCGATCCGGCCACGGCCACCGACGACCAGTGGGCCGACTATGTCTTCAACCGCAACGGCGCACCGGGCGTGAAGCAGGAATGGTGGTGCCACACGCCGTCGAACACCTGGTTTGTCGCCGAGCGCGATACCGAGCGCGACATGATCCTGCGCACCTATCTCTACGCGGGAGAGGTGTGATGCGCCTGCCTGTTCAAACCGGCGAATGGATCACACGCGGCAAGACGCTGCGCTTCCGCTTCGAAGGCCGTGACTACGAAGGTCTCGAAGGTGACACGATTGCCAGTGCCCTGTGGGCCAATGGCGTCAAGGTCCTCGGCCGCTCCTTCAAGTACCACCGTCCGCGCGGCATCCTTTCCGCCGCCAACCATGACGTCAATGCCCTGATGCAATCCGGCAGCATGCCGAATGTGCGCGCCGACGCCACGCTGCTGGTGGCCGGCATGGAATTGACGGCGGTGAATACCTTCAGCTCGCTGGACAAGGACGCCGCCAGCATCCTCGGCCGTTTCGCGCGCTTCCTGCCGGTGGGCTTCTACTACAAGGCCTTTCACAGCAAGCGACTGTTTCCCCTGTGGGAGAAGCTGTTCCGCTACACCACTGGCTTGGGCAAGGTCGACGTCACCGCCCCGCGCCGGCGCACGCCGAAACGTTACGGCTTTTGCGATGTGCTGGTGGTCGGTGGCGGACTCTCCGGAATGAGTGCCGCGCTGGCGGCGGCGGAGCAGGGTGCGGACGTCGTACTGGTCGATGAGAACGCCCGGCTGGGCGGCAGCACGCACGGGAAAACCGATCTCCTTGCCCGCGTTCAGGCGCAGCCGAAAATACGCGTGTTCACCAACACCTTCGCCGCCGGCTATTACGCCGACCACTGGGTGCCGCTGGTGGAAGCGGATCGCATTACCAAGATGCGCGCCCGTGCCGTGATCGTCGCGGCCGGTGCTTACGAACAGCCCGCCGTTTTCCGCAACAACGACCTGCCCGGGATCATGCTGGCCTCGGCGGCGCAACGCCTGATCCATCGCTGGGCGGTGAAGCCGGCGCAGCGTGTGGTGGTGCTGGCGGCCAACGCCGATGCCTATCAGGCCGTCAAGGAACTCTGCGATGCCGGGATCGAGGTCGCGGCCGTGATCGATTTGCGCACCGATATCCCCGAGGCCGAAAAGTCGGCGCTGGCGACACGGCGAATTCCTTTACACACCGGCAGCAGTATCACCGAGGCGATGCCCTCGGCGGACGGCAGGGCTGTCGTCGGCGTGCGCACCGAGGACAGCATCATTGCCTGCGACGGCGTGTTGGTGAGCGTTGGCTGGGCACCGGCGGCACCGCTGCTGTATCAGGCGGGCACCAAGATGCGCTACGACGATGCGGTGCATCAGTTCGTGCCGGCGCAATTGCCGCCGGGCGTGTTCGCCTGCGGCCGCGTCAATGGGGTGCACACGGCTCGCGCCGCCGATGGCGAGCGGGCGGGCAGCGCCGCCGCAGCGCATTGCGGCTTTGGCGTGGCCAGGGCCGTCAGCGTTCCTGCGGAAGCCGCATCGCCCACCCATCCCTGGCCGATGGTGGCGCATCCCGATGGCAAGAACTTCCTCGATTTCGACGAAGACCTGCAGCTCAAGGACCTGGAAAACGCGATCCAGGAAGGCTTCGACAACATCGAACTGATGAAGCGCTTCTCCACCGTGGGCATGGGGCCAAGCCAGGGCAAGCACTCGAACATGAATGCGCTGCGCGTGCTGGCGAAATGTACCGGTTCGACACCGGGTGAAGTCGGCACCACCACGGCGCGGCCCTTCTTCCATCCAGTGCCGATGTCGCATCTGGGCGGACGCGGTTTCGAGCCGGAACGCCGCACGCCGATGCACACGCGGCACGAGGTCGCCGGGGCGGTGTGGATGGCTGCCGGCGTCTGGCAGCGGCCGGAGTATTACGCGGTTCAGGGCCAATCACGCATCGACTGCATTCGTGGCGAGGCCATGGCGGTGCGCAATGGCGTCGGCATCATCGACGTCGGCACGCTGGGCAAGCTGGAAATCCGCGGGCCGCAAGCCGCCGAGTTTCTGGAGCGTGTGTATATCTCGAAGTATGCCGGGCTCAAGGCCGGCATGACGCGCTACGCCGTAATGTGCGACGAATCCGGTGTGGTGATCGACGACGGCGTGGTGGCAAGGCTGGCCGACGATCACTTCTACTTCACCACCACCACCTCGGGCGCCGCGCTGATCTATCGCGAGCTGTCGCGCTGGAACACGCTGTGGAAAATGGATTGCGGCATCGTCAACCTGACCGGCGCCATGGCGGCGATGAATCTGGCCGGACCGAAGGCCAAAGCCGTGCTCGCGGGCCTGACCGATGTCGATCTTTCCCTGCCTTATCTGGCGGTGCGCGAAGGCAATGTGTGTGGCGCGAAAGCGCGCCTGATGCGCGTCGGCTTCGTCGGCGAATGGGGCGTGGAAATTCATGTGCCGGCAGAACATGGCGCGGCCGTATGGGATGCGCTGACGGCGACAGGCAAGCCCCATGGCATCCGCCCCTTCGGGGTCGAAGCCCAGCGCTTGCTGCGACTGGAAAAGGGTCACATCATCATCGGCCAGGACACCGACGGCCTGACCACGCCGGGCGAGGCGGCGCTGGACTGGGCGGTGAAGATGGACAAGCCCTTCTTCGTCGGGCAGCGCAGCCTGCAGGTCATCGCCAAACAACCGCGCCGCCAGCAACTGGTCGGCTTCATGCTCGCCGCCGGGCACACGGCCGAGACGCCGAAGGAGTGCCACCTGGTGATCGAGGACGGCGACATCGCCGGCCGCGTCACCAGCGTGGCCTGGTCGCCCGCCTTGCAGCGCTTCATCGGCCTGGCCTACGTGCGGCCGGACATGGCTGAAGACAATCGCAAGTTCCAGATCCGTCTCACCGGCGGCGCCCTGGTCGCCGCCCGCGTCGCCAAGACACCCTTCTACGACCCCGAAAATCTGCGCCAGAAGGAGCCGGCATGATTGCCTTCGACAATGTCTCGCGCACACCGCGTGCCGGCGTCAAGGGTCCCGGTG
>CAJBYR010000317.1 GCA_903959855.1 uncultured beta proteobacterium | reverse complement strand
TGTCGTTGATCACCGGGCTGGCGGAGACGCGCAGGTGGCGGTCGCTGATCTCCAGATTGGCAACGTAGGTGCTGGTGATGCTCGACAGCAGTTTGGCCTGATGCGAGGGGTTCTTGTGGAAGCTGTCGATGTTCACGCCGACCATTTTGTCGGCGTCGAACGCCGGCAACTGCTTGCGTATCGCGGCTTCCGCACCCTTGAGGATGCGCTTCACGGCGTTGTTGGCGTAGATGATCGTCCGGTCCGAATTCGCGATCATCACCCCCGTCGAGACGTTGTCCAGCGCAATCTTGATGCGCAGGGTTTCGTCCGCCTGACGGCGCTCGGCTTCGATGCTGGCAAGCAGGCGGCTTTGCATCGACTTGAGTGCGCCAAGCAGCGACGCCATCTCATTGCGACCCTCGGCCTCGATGTCATTGTCAAGCTTGCCTTCGGCGATGGCGTTGGCCACGTCGACCGAGCGGCGCAGCGGCAGGGTGATGCCGCGCGCCACGAGGTAACCGAAGGCTGCCATGAAGGCCAGCCCCAGCAGGCTGATGCCGAGAATCAGGTTGCGTTCCAGGGCGAAATCGCGCAGGCCTTCTTCGTAATCACCCTTGCCTTCCTCGGTGATGAATTTGGTGTAGGTGTCCGCTGTCGCCGTCGCCGAGGCATAGAGCGGGTTGATCTTCGTCAGCAGAATGCCGTTGGCTTTGTCGTAATCGCCTGCCAGGAGTGCTTCGCGTGCGGGATTGAGCCCTTCCGCGACGTAGCGGCCGCGGGCGGTGGCATAGGCGTCAAATTGCTTTTTCTCCTCGGGCTCCATGGAATGCTTCTGCATTTCGCCAACGATGCTGTTGATCTCGTCGCGGTTCTTCACCAGTTGGTCAAGATGCCTGCCGACCGGATGGTCGTGCAGCTTTGCGTACTTGCTCGCGGGATCGTGTTGCAGCGAAAGCATGATCTGGGCGCGGTTGTCGCCCATCAGCCACTGGATGCGGCCGATGCGTTCCGTGGTCACCAGGTTGTGCGAATACAGTTCCTCGATCGAGCGCAGCATGGTCGAAATGCCGCTGATGCCGACGGTCGCGACGGCGCCCAGGGCGAGAACGGCGACAGTGATGAGGATAGCCAGACGCTGGCCGACGTTGAGGTTTTTCACTTTTCTCTTTCTTCAGGCCAGCGATTCGTCGACCAATGCCATCTCGGATGAGAGCATCAGACGTTCGATGTCAACCACGATCAGCATGCGTTCGTCGAGGGTGCACAGGCCCTTGATGTAGCGGGTATCCACGCTTGCCGAGAATTCCGGTGCGGGGCGGATGCTGTCCTGGCGCAGCATGGTCACGTCGGAGACGCTATCGACCACCATGCCGACGACACGGGAGCCGAGATTGAGGATGATGACCACGGTGAAGGGCGTGTAATCTGCGGTGCCGACACCGAACTTGATGCGCAGGTCGACGATGGGCACGATGGTGCCGCGCAGGTTGATCACGCCCTTGAGAAAGGCCGGCGCGTTGGCGATGGTGGTCGGGGCTTCGTAGCCCCGGATCTCCTGCACCTTGAGGATGTCGATCGCGTATTCCTCCGGGCCGAGGGTGTAGGTGAGGTATTCCTCGGTGTAGCCGCCTTCGCTCGCAGCGTTCTTTCCCGGTGCCGAAAGTTCCTGTGCCATCATGATGTTGAGTCCTTTGACTTGCTGTTGTGCCGGGGTGGATCAGGCGGCGGCGGGCAGGCTTGCCTTGGCCATCTGCACCAGTGCCGCGATGTCGAGAATCAGGGCGACGTGGCCGTCGCCCATGATGGTTGCGCCCGACACTCCGGCGACCTTGCGGTAATTGGTTTCCAGGCTCTTGATGACCACCTGGTGCTGCCCGACCAGTGCGTCGATGAACAGCGCCGCTTTGGCGCCGTCGGCCTCGACCACCACCATGATTCCCCGGTCCAGCCGCGTTTCCGCGCCGGCGATGCCGAAGATTTCATGCAGGGGGGCCACCGGCAGAAACTCGCCGCGTACCTGGATCAGGCGCTCGACGCCGGAGATGCCGCGGATCATGTTGCGTTCCACCTGCAACGATTCGACGACGTAGCCCAAGGGGATGATGTAGGTTTCCTTGCCGGCGGAAACCGACATGCCGTCGAGGATCGCCAGGGTCAGCGGCAGGCGCACCGTCATGCGGGTGCCGATGCCGCTCATGGATTCGATTTCGACGCGGCCGCCCATGGCGCTGATGTTGCGCTTGACCACGTCCATGCCGACGCCGCGCCCCGAGACTTCCGTGACCTGCTCGGCGGTGGAGAAGCCGGGTTCGAAGATCAGTTGCCAGACTTCGCCGTCGCTCATCTGGTCGTTGACGTTGAAGCCACGCTCGCGGGCCTTGGCCAGGATGCGCTTGCGATCGAGGCCGGCGCCGTCGTCGGCCACTTCGATGACGATGTTGCCGCCCTGGTGGTAGGCCTTGAGCGTGATGTTGCCGACCGGCGACTTGCCTTTGGCAACGCGGTCGTCGGGCATTTCGATGCCGTGGTCGAGGCTGTTGCGCACCAGGTGGGTCAGGGGGTCGGCGATGCGTTCGATCAGGCCCTTGTCGAGTTCCGTGCTTTCGCCGATGGTCTTGAGCTCGATCTGCTTGTTCAGTTTCTGGGCCAGATCGCGGACCACGCGCGGGAAGCGCGAGAACACGACCGAGATCGGCATCATGCGGATCGACATCACCGATTCCTGCATGTCGCGGGTATTGCGTTCGAGTTGTGCCAGGCCGTTGTGCAGGCGTTCGAACTCGATCGGGTCGAGCACGGAGGCGGATTGCGCCAGCATGGCCTGGGTGATCACCAGCTCGCCGACCAGGTTGATCAGTTTGTCGACCTTGTCGATATCGACGCGGATCGAGGTTTCGCCGCCGGCGGCGCGTGGCGCGCTGCGGCGGTCGGCGTGTGCCACGTCGCGGCGTTCGACCGCTGCCGGGGCGGCGGCAAGTGGGGCCGCGGGCGCGGCCGGCGTAGGCTCGGTACCAGGAGTCGGCGCTGATACTACGGCGATTTCAGCGGCCGGCGTCTGGATGTCCACAAAGAAGCCGAAGGAATCGTCGGCCGCTGCCGGCGCCGCGCTGGTGCTGCTTGGCGTGGTGCCGGGCGCATCGTCGAACAATCCCCAGGCCGCATCGTCGGGCGCCGGGCCGGCCGCTGCCGGCGTCGCGGGTGCGTCGTCGCCGAACAGGCCCCAGGAGGCGTCGTCCGCCGGGGTGCCGGCAGGTGTTTCCGCGGCCGGAGTGGTGTCGAAAAAGCCGTAGCATCCGTCGTCCGCTGCTGCGGCCGCGGTTGCGCCGATGCGGATGCTGTCGCTGCGGGCGACAAACTCAAGCATGCCGCGCAGCACATCGGGATCCGCGTCGGCGCCAAGTTTCAGGTACCAGCGCCCGTCCGCGTCCTGCGGACGTTCCGCGAGGCTCGCCGGCCATTGTTCGGCGAGTTCGGCGAGCAGGTTTGTCACCACGGATTCCGGTTCCGGCGTTCCTTCCTCGAGCGCAAAGCTGACGTCGATGAATTCGCTGGCTGCGGCAGCGGGTTCGCTGGCCAATGCTGCTGCTACGGGCGCGCTGCCGGTGTTGTCGGTCAGTGCGACCAGGCGCTGGCAGGTCAGCTGCACTTGCGCGGGATCGGCGCTACCGTTGCCGCGATGTGCGGCCAGCAGGTCCTTGAGCACGTCGCCGGCGTCGAGAAAGGCGTCGATCATGTCGCGGCGCAAGGCCAGCTCGCCTTTGCGGATGCGATCCAGCAAATTTTCCAGCACGTGGGTGACTTCGGCCAGGTCGGTGAAGCCGAAGGTGCCGGCCGAGCCCTTGATCGAGTGCGCGGCGCGGAATACCGCGTTGAGCTGCTCCGCATCGGGATTTTCGATGTCGAGGTCCAGCAACAGGGCCTCCATGCCGTCGAGGTGTTCCTGAGCCTCCTCGAAGAACACCTGGTAGAACTGGGTGAGGTCGATGGCCATGGTGCGTTCCAGCGTTGGGTTGGGCGATCAGCCGATGACTTTTTTCACCACATCCACCAGTTTTTGCGGGTCGAAAGGCTTGACCAGCCAGCCGGTGGCGCCGGCAGCCTTGCCCTGCGCCTTCATCGCATCCGAGGATTCCGTGGTCAGCATCAGGATCGGCGTCGATTTGTACTGCGGCAGTCCGCGCAGGTTCTTGATCAAGGTCAGGCCATCCATGCGCGGCATGTTCTGGTCGGTGAGTATCAGGTTGAAGCCCTGGGCCTTGGCCTTGGTCAGGCCCTCCATGCCATCGTTGGCCTCGACCACGTCATAGCCGGCGTTTTTCAGGGTGAAGGCGACCATCTGGCGGATGGACGGCGAATCATCAACGGCAAGTACGGCTTTCGACATTTGCGTGCTCCTTGAGGCGCGGGAGGATCAATCAGAAAAGTTCAACGTCACCGTGGTTCAATTCGGTCTGCGCGACCGGATTTCTGGACGTGACCTCGGCCATGTCCTGCAGGCGTGCGGCGACGCGACGCGTTTCCTGCTTGAGGGATTCGAGGACGCCGGCGGCGTTGGGCTGGGCGGAGTTCCGTTGCAGGGTTTGCGCGAGTGAGCCCAGGTGCTGCGAGACGTCGTCGATGGCTTCGGCGCGACGCGCGGCATGGCCCAGCAACTGCGAAACGATGTCCTGGAACTGCAAGGCGGTGACGGCGCGACCGACTTGTACGTCCACCTCGTCGGCAATGCCGGACAGCTGGCTGATGGCGGTGCCGCGTTGCTGGTTCTGCTTTTCCATGGTGGAAACGATCAGCTCGACGCTCTTCTTCGATTCGAAGGCGAAGCTCAGGTCGTGGCTGGCCATGCGCTGGATGGCCTCCTCGGTCTGCTTCACCGTTCCCTGCATGTTCTGGATCACCAGGTTGATCTGCTGGCTGAACTGGCTGGTGCGGCCGGACAGGTCGCGCACCTCGTCCGCCACCACGGCAAAGCCGCGACCCGCCTCCCCAGCCCGTGCCGCCTCGATGGCGGCGTTGAGCGCCAGAAGATTGGTCTGCTTGGCGATGGCGCCGATTTCCGAGAGGATGGACTGCACGTCGCGCGTGCGGGCAACGATGCTGTCTGTCAGCGTGATCAACTCGACGCCGAGTTTGCTGTTGTTCACGATGCTATCCACCACGCGTTGCATGACCGAGGAGGTGTCTTTGACGAAGTCGTCGAACTGCCGGCGACTGGTGCCGTCATCGACTCCCGACGTAACAGCAACAGTGACATCCCGCTGGCGGCGGGTGTTTTCATGCATGTTGGTGAAACTGCCGGTCAGGTTGCTGATGGCCTCGGCAAGCAGATTCTGGACTTGGGTGATTTCGCTGCGCAGGATGGTTGTCTGGCCCGAGAATTGACGCGAGCACTCTTCGAGCAGGGAGTGAAATTCATCCAGCAGTTTCTGTTCGTCCAGCTTGATTTCCTGAAGCTGTTCGGTCTTGCGTGCCAATTCGCGTCCCGACATCAGGGAGAGGGCAAGCCAGCCAGCCCCGGCGGCCAGCAAGGGGCCCCACAGCGATAATCCTGGCGCCTTGTCGGCGACCATCGAAGCAACGATGCCGACAAGCAGCAGCCAGCCAAGGCTCAGCCAGAAGGTTTTTTTGAAATCGCGCATTGATGCATCCTTTTCGGGCAAGGCCCGACGGAATGGAAACTGGACCGAAAAATGCGGTCCCCCCTAGGGTCGAATAGTGGCAAACGCGCGCCGGATTGTTTATCCGTGAATTACGCGGCAAACTGCGGAATCTACGTAGAACGTCGCCCAAACCCGCTTCCGTGCGGCATCATTGCCACCAATTGGGGTCCGGCAAGCCGCCGGATGATCGGATTTGGTTGTCAAGAGACGATCAGAAATGGATCCACAAGCGAGCAAGGGAGCCGGGTATGCAGACATCGACGAGAACCGAGGGGCAGCGCGTGGTGTTGCGTCTCAGCGGGCGATTCGAGTTCAGCGCACATCGCGAATTTCGCGAGGCGATCGACCGCATCATGCAGATGAAAGGCATCGACGAGCTGGCAATCGACCTGATGGATGTGGATTATGTCGATAGCTCGGGCCTGGGCATGTTGTTGATGGTGCGGGAACGCACCAATAGCGCCAAGCTGGGCCTGATATTGGCGAATCCGCGAGGCATGGTTCGCCAGGCACTCGACATCGCCCACTTTGAAAAGCTGTTCACCATCTCCTGAGCCCGTGAATAGTCGCGAGGAACTCGCGCCCGACGCGCTGGCAGGCGACCATTCCGGGATCAGGATCCTGGTGGCCGACGATCAGCGTGTAAATCAGCTGATCCTCGAAGCCTTCCTGCGTAAGGAAGGCCATGCGGTCCTGGTTGCCAAAGATGGCGCCGAGGCGGTGGCGATGCATCGCGAGGAGCGGCCGGATCTGGTCCTGATGGACATTCACATGCCGGTGATGGATGGCCTCGAGGCAGCGCGGCATATCGCCAGGGAGTCTGGCCCCGTGCGCACGCCGTTGATTTTTCTTACGGCGATTACCGATCAGCAGACCATGATCGAAGGCCTGAGTCTTGGCGATGATTTCATCCCCAAGCCGATTGACCTCGCGGTGCTGAGCGCCAAGCTGCGCGCCTTCATCCGGCTGGTGCAAAGCCGGCGCCTGCTGCACCAGCAACGCCAGCGCATCGAGCGGCTCAATGACGAAATGCGCCATGAAGGCGAGATTGCGGCCCATGTGCTGGGCCGGGTTCTGGCCCATACCGAACCACCCGATGGCCGCTTGCTGCAATACCGGGTCGCGCCATCCGCCGTATTCAGCGGCGACATGGTGCTTGCCCGGCGCACGCCGGCCGGCCGGCTGCACCTTTTGCTGGCCGACGCCGTGGGCCACGGGTTGCCGGCGGCAATCAACATCCTGCCCTTGTTTTTCCCTTTCGACGGCATGTCGCGCAAGGGCTGTTCGCTGGCCACCGTGGCGCGCGAGCTGAACCGCCGCGTGCGCGATCTGCTGCCGATGGATCGCTTTGTCGCGGCAACCTTGGTCAGCATCGATTCGACCAGCGGCAGCTTTGAAATCTGGAACGGGGGCAATCCGCCCGCACTCGTGTTCGATGCCGGGGGGCGTCTGGCGGAACGCATCGATTCCATGCAGATGGCGCTCGGACTGAACGAGGACACGCCGGGCCTGTTCGAACCGCGCCGCGTCGAATGCGATCACGGCGGCCAGCTTCTGCTTTGCTCCGACGGGATCTGGGAGAACACGGCGTTTTCCGGCGAGCAGACGGCGCAGAAGATCGCCACGCTGATGGCGGCGACCCGGCCCGAGCATCGTCTGGATGCCCTTTTCCGTACGGCGATCGACGCCGGTCAGACGGACGATCTATCGGCCGTGCTGGTTACCGCCCAAACCTCTGCCGCCGCCCGTCGCGAGGGCAATTCGACGCTGCCGGTTTCGTTCGGTGCCAGACTGTCGCTGCAGCTCGGGCCGGAGGCTCTGGCGCGCCCGGAAGCCCTCGACTCGGTGCTGGGAATGGCCGGGTCGCTGGGCCTGGTCGATAGTTTTCCGGCCCTGCCGAGGGTGCTTGGCGAGCTGTTTGCCAATGCCCTGGATTTCGGCGTGCTGGAACTGGATGCCACCCACAAGCATCGTTCGGATGCGGACGCCCGGGCCTTCTGTGTCGAGCGCCAGCGCCGGCTGGAGACACTTGGCGAGGGCTTCGTGATGGTCGAGATCGAGCCGAGCTTCCTTCACGGCGTGCGCGTGCTGCGCCTCAACGTGGCCGACAGCGGCAGCGGCTTCGATTTCACGAATGCCACCGGCGCCGCCGATCCCGAAGCCAGCCATGGCCTGGCTTTGGTGCGTCACCTGGTGGCCAATCTCGCCTTCAACAGCCAGGGCAGCGAGGCTATCGCCCTGATAGCGCCGCGCCAGGGCGTGCGCGCCGCGGAGACGGAATCATGAGCGCGCGTCTGCTGGTGGTCGACGACGACGAATTCGTTCGTGTCCTGACGCAGGAAATCCTGGGCCAGTGCGGCTATGAGGTCGAAACCGCCGAGGACGGTCTGGTCGCCTGGGGACGCATCGATGCGGAACCCGCGCGCTACGATCTGGTCCTGCTCGACAAGCAGATGCCGCGCCTCGACGGCATATCCTTGCTGCGCAAGCTTCGCGCCGACAACCGCTTCACCGATCTACCGGTGATCATGCTCACGGCCGACACCAGCCCGGAGGATGTCAGCCAGGGCCTGGCCGAAGGCGCGCACTACTACCTGACCAAGCCGTCCACCGAGGACATGCTCCAGGTCGTGATCAAGAGCGCGCTCGCCGAATCCCGCCAGAAGCGCGACCTGCGCGCCCTCGTCGGGCGCCACGCCGGCACGCTGGCGCTGCTCTGCCGCGCCGAGTTTGCCTACCGCACCCTGGCCGAAGCCAGGGATCTGGCCCTGCTGCTGGCCGACGCCAGCCTTGACCCGGCGCGTACCGTTGTCGGCTATTCGGAACTGCTGATCAACGCCGTGGAACACGGCAACCTGGGCATCAGCTATGCCGACAAGGGCCGCCTGCTCGGCGAAGGACGGTGGGCGGACGAGGTCGAGGCAAGGTTGCGAGATCCCGACTACGCCGGCCGCCAGGTTCGGGTGATACTGGACAAGTCCGACGGCACCAGTCGCGTGACCATCATCGATCAGGGGCCGGGTTTCGATTGGGCCGGATACCTCGAATTCAGCCCCGACCGGGTATTCGACCTGCATGGCCGCGGCATTGCCATGTCCCGGTCGATGAGTTTCGACTCGCTGGAATACCTTGGCTCGGGCAATACCGTGGTGACCACGGTGGCGCTGCCCGCCGGCAATGGCGGGCAGTCCGTTTGTTCCTAGTTCAGGCCGTCAGGCAGTTGCCGACGTTCCAGCCGTAGAGCCATTCCATGGCGTCATAGAAGCGCGCGGGGCTGCGGCCTTTCCACAAGTCATTGCGCACCAGGCGCTCGACGCCCCTGGCGTGGTAGATGCGACCCATTTCGCGGCCGGACAGCACGATGCGCGCGGTGCGGGTGATGCGTGAATGCTGGTAGAGGTCGAGCGCCCTGGTCCAGTCCCGGTTGCAGACGTGCAGCGCCTCGCCCAGGGTCACGGCATCCTCCAGCGCCATGCAGGCGCCTTGCGCCATGTACTGTGTGGTCGGGTGGGCGGCGTCGCCCAGCAGCGTGGCACGGCCGAAGGTCCATTGGCCGATCGGCTCGCGGTCGGCCGTGGCCCAGCGCTTCCAGCTTTTGGGCAGCATGATCAGCTGGCGCGCCTTGGGGCAGATCTCCTGGAAGTAACTTTGCACTTCCTCGGCGCTGCCTTCGGTGACGCCCCATTCCTCCTTTTGGCGGCTGTGGAAGGTGACGACAACGTTGTATTCCCTGCCACCGCGCAACGGGTAGTGCACGAGATGGCAGTTGGGGCCGACCCAGATGCTGGCGGCATTCCACTTCAGGTTGTCAGGAAAGTCCTTCTCATCCACCACGGCACGGTAGACGACATGGCCGGTGACGCGCGGCGGGTCATTGACGTAGCGGGCGCGCACCACCGATTTGACGCCATCGGCGCCGATCAGCGCCTGGCCGGTGACGCGCGTGCCGTTGCCGCAGGTGACGGTGACGGAGTCGGCCTTCTGCTCGATGCCTTCCACGCGCGAGCCGGTGAAGAACTCGACCTTGCCGGTCTCGGTGGCGCCTTCGAGCAGCGAGTTGTGGATA
The DNA here is from genome assembly GCA_903959855.1 of uncultured beta proteobacterium. GTDB lineage: Bacteria > Pseudomonadota > Gammaproteobacteria > Burkholderiales > Rhodocyclaceae > Sulfuritalea. The sequence continues at coordinate 2,701 of CAJBYR010000317.1, read as the reverse complement.
TCCTGGCGGTGGATCACCGCATAGGGGTTGCCGAAGCGCTGGCGGAAAGCCTCGTCGGTGGGGATGCGGCCGACGACATATTCGTCGATGGCGTCATGCATGATCATGTAGTCGGTATAGACGGCACGGCTGCGCGCCTTTTCGCCGACGCCGAGCGCATCGAAGGCGTGGAAAGCGTTGGGGCCGAGCTGGATGCCGGCGCCGATCTCGCCGATCTGCGGCGATTGCTCCAGCACCTTGACGCTGAAGCCCTGACGTACCAGGGCCAGCGCGGCGGCGAGACCGCCGATGCCGCCACCGGCGACGATTACGGGGAGCTGCTGATTCATCGGGTTTTCTCCTGCGATTATTCGGGCTGGCCGATGGTGAGTGAAACCTCGCCGACGCGATCGATGTGGCCGCTGATGCGATCACCGGGCCTGACCGGGCCGACGCCCTCGGGCGTGCCGGTGTAGATGATGTCGCCGGGCTCCAGGTGATAGAACTGCGACAGGTCGGCCAGCAGTTCCGGGATGTTCCAGATCAACTGCGCGAGGTCGGCGCTTTGCTTCGGTTCGCCATTGACCTGCAGCGTGATTTCACCCTCCGTCAGCACCCCCAGGTCGCCGGCCGGCAGGATGGGCGCGCACACGGCCGACTTTTCGAAGTCCTTGCCGAGGTCCCAGGGCCGGCCCTGTTCGCGCGCGACCAGTTGCAGGTCGCGACGGGTCATGTCGAGGCCGGCGGCATAGCCGAAAATCATGCGCGGGGCATCGGCTTCGGTGAGGCGGAAGCCATGGGCGCCGATGGCAACGACGAGTTCCATTTCGTAGTGGTAGTTGCTGGTGCCGCAAGGGTAGGGCACGGTGGCGCCTGATTCGACCAGGGTCGAGGGCGACTTGGTGAAATAGAAGGGCTTCATCGTCGCCTTGTCCACCGGCTTGCCCATTTCCAGGGCGTGGGCGTGGTAGTTGCGTCCGACGCAGAAGATGCGCTTGACCGGGAAACGGGCACTGCTGCCGGCTACCGGCAGCGAGGGTAGGGCGGGCGGGGCGAAGACGTAGTTGGTAGCGCTCATGTCGTGTTCTTTCAGTTGCGGACTTCGTAGACGCCGAGCTTCTTTTGCAGCGGGGCGTCGTCGGCGATGAAGAGGAAGGCGGGTTGGTCGGCGGAGCGGTTGGTGAGCGTGATCGGGGTGTAGCCGGGTATGCAGCAGGTGTCTGCCGTATCGAGCGTGAAGTCGGCGCCCGCGGCACTGACTTCGGCGCCGCCTTCGATCTGGTGGAACACCATCGCGGTGGAGCGCGCCGGCATTTGCAGGCACTCGCCGGGGCGCAGCATCAGCGCCGAGTAGCCGAGGATGCGCTGGCAGTCGTGGCCGTTTTCCGGATTGACATAGGCAACCTGCACCGCCCCGATCGCGGGCTGCCGCGCGGCGATGGATTCGAGCGTGCGGCGCACGTCGGCCCAGGGATAGCGCAGCATCGGAAACGTTTTGCCGCTGCGCGTGAACATCGGTGCCGGCACCACGCCGCCGCGCTGGTAGTCGCCATCCACGCCTTCGGCGGTGACGGGTTGCGCCTTGCCTTCGGTGACGTAGGACGCCTCGCAGTAATAGACGATGGGCAGGTCGAGCACGTCGAGCCAGACCACGGGGTCGTTGCCGTCGTGGCCGTGCTCGTGCCACATGCCGGTGGGCGTCAGGATCAGGTCGCCGCGGCTCATCGGACACTTCTCGCCCTCGACCGTGGTGTAGGCGCCTTCGCCCTCGACGATCATGCGCACGGCATTAGGCGTATGGCGGTGCGACGGTGCCCATTCGCCCGGCTGCAGCAACTGCATGCCGAGGTAGATGGTCGAACTGGCCTGCATCTTTTCCAGGCCGTGGCCGGGATTGGCCAGCACCAGCACGCGGCGTTCGGCCTTTTCGATCGGCGTCAGTTCGCCGGCGCGCATCAGCAGCGGGCGCAATCCCTGATATGACCAGCAGGTGGCTTGCGTGCGGATCGCTGGTTTCCCCGGCGGCAAGACCGCGCGCAGGCTGGGCCACAAAGGCACCAGATTTTTCTCGGTCAGTGCCGCGCGATAGTCGGCAGGCAGGTCTTCGAGGCGCCCCAGTTCGTTCATTTTTGCTCCTTGCCTGGTATTGCGATGCTGAGGCCGGTGGGCGCCACATCGATGTTTTATTCAGTAGAGCGAATATATCCAACCGAAAACCCGTCGTAAATCGGTCATTTCCAATATAGAGTATTCGGAATTCGAATGATGGGTGCCGCGATGGACTCGATAGATATCCGCCTGCTGATGGTCTTCGATGCGATCTACAAGACGCGCAGCGTGACGGCGGCGGCCGTGGCGCTCGATCTCGGCCAGCCGGCCGTCAGCGTCGCCCTGGCCAAGCTGCGCCGCCACTTTGGCAATCCCCTGTTCGTGCGCACTTCAAACGGCATGGAGCCGACTCCCTTCAGCGAAGGCCTGGTGCAGCCGGTGCGCGAGGTACTGGGGGCGCTGGACAAAGTGCTCGGGCATCGTGGCGAGTTCGAGCCGGCGACCGCGGAGCGCAGCTTCCGCATCTGCATGACCGATATCAGCCAGCTGGTGCTGCTGCCGCGCTTGTGGGAATCACTGCGTGAAACCGCGCCCGGGGTGCGCATCGAGATCATCCCGATGACCAGCGACACGGCGCGCCTGCTGGAAAGCGGCGAAGCCGACCTGGCGGTGG
>CAJBYR010000316.1 GCA_903959855.1 uncultured beta proteobacterium | reverse complement strand
TGTCGTTGATCACCGGGCTGGCGGAGACGCGCAGGTGGCGGTCGCTGATCTCCAGATTGGCAACGTAGGTGCTGGTGATGCTCGACAGCAGTTTGGCCTGATGCGAGGGGTTCTTGTGGAAGCTGTCGATGTTCACGCCGATCATCTTGTCGGCGTCGAAGTTGGGCAACTGCTTGCGAATCGCGGCTTCCGCGCCCTTGAGGATGCGCTTTACCGAGGTGTTGGCGTAGATGATGGTGCGTTCGTTGTTGGCGATCATCACCCCGGTCGATACATTGTCCAGCGCAATCTTGATGCGCAGCGTTTCGTCCGCCTGACGCTTGGTTTCGGCAACTTCGAAGCCGAGCTTGACCTGCATCGACTTTGCCGAGTCAAGAATCGTGGCCATCTCGTCACGTTGCTTGATGGTGATGGCGAAATCGAGTTGTCCTTCGGCAAACTTGCGGAAATATTCATTCGCCTGCTCGACCGGACGGCGCACCGCACGAACCAGGGCGAAGCCGAGTATCACCGCCAGAATTGCGGCGCCAATAATCAGCCCGATCACGATCCGCTCGGCCTGTTCAGCGTTGAGCTTGGCTGCCTCGTAGTCACGCTTGGCACCTTTGGTAATTTCTGCCAGCATCGCCGAAATCTGGTCGCCGATGGGATCGATGGCCGGGTAGAGCTTCGTGGCGGTGAATACGCTCAGGGCCTTCTCATCGTTGTTCTGGAGAATTTGCATCAGCTCGGTGACCGCGCCGTCCGCCTGCTTCATTTTCTGGCTGGCGGCATCGACGATTTTCCGCTCTTCAGGAGGGTGATTTTCGGTGGAGTATTTGCCCCAGATATCGCGCAAACGCTTGTTCGCTTCGGCGATGTTCTTGAGGGCCTGCTCGGGAGTGATATTGCCGTTTCGCGCTTTGTGCGCCGTGTCCACGATATTGACCGCGTACATGTCGCCGACGATTTTGAGGGCGTCGAATTCGCTGACATGCTCCTCGTACATCGACTTCAGATCCCGCTCCATGGCACGCATTTCGCTGAACGCGGTAATGCCCATGACGAGCATCGCCGCCAACAGTAGCGATAGTGTGGCGACCACGCGCTGGGCTACGGAGATGTTGCGCATCGCTTGCCGTAGTTGGCCTTTGGGAACTGCCTGTCCCTCGACGACAGCGAGTCCGCTATTGCCGCCGCGTATCTTTGCGTAGCCAGCTTCGCAGGCGGCAACCATCTCGCGGCTGGGTTTTTTGCGTACCGAAAGATAACCTGTGACCTGGCCGGCCTCAATCAGGGGGGCGACGTTTGCCTGTACCCAGTAGTAGTCACCATTCTTGCAGCGGTTCTTGACGTAGCCTGACCAGGGGCGGCCCAGCTTCAGGTTGTTCCAGAGATCTTCAAAGGCCTCGGCCGGCATATCGGGATGGCGCACGAGGTTGTGCGGCTCGCCCATCAGTTCGGCCTCGGTGAAACCGCTGATGTCGAGGAAATCCTTGTTGACGTAGGTGATCCGGCCCTTGAGATCGGTCTTCGAGACGATCAAGGTCGTGTCGCTGAGCTGGACCTCGTTGCTGGTAACCGGCAGGTTTGTACGCATGGTAATACTCCGTGGCTTTCGTTGTTGATTGGCGCCGTAGCGTCAGCGCCGACTTTCAATTGGTGATATCGGTTGGTCAGAACTCTTCCCACTGTTCGGTGGAATCGGCGAGATGGGGAGGGGGAGCCTTGCGGCCGATCGAGGGACGTTGCGCAGGGCGCGAACCGGCGTTGCCTGACGGCAACTGACGCGGGGTTGCATCGCGCAGCACCGGCGCCGGCAGGTGGGAACGACCCATGCCCTCATCGAGCTTGAACATCGAGACCGTCTGCACCAGGCCACGCGCCTGCTCTTCCAGGCTCTCGGCCGCCGCCGCCGCTTGTTCCACCAGCGCCGCGTTCTGCTGCGTCACCTCGTCCATCTGGCCCACCGCCTGGGTGGT